>JAIKXV010000073.1 GCA_024683935.1 Lachnospiraceae bacterium
ATATACTGGGTGAGGATGATAAGGGACAGCAAGACTTCCCTTGCGGAGTACTTTAAGGAATCCGGCCTTAAATATTCATATGACCATAGTCTGATCTCGGTAAGTAAGAAGAGCCGGACTGTAAAGAGTAAGAAGAAATACGGTGAGACCATGATCACTGCGGTGAAGGGTGACGGAACAGAGTACCCGGTAGCTGTAAGGGTATTCGTGCTGAAGCAGCAGCTGCAGGATATGGTGGCCTTTAATACCAGCATGACGATAAATGCGCCGGAATATCTGACTGTCAGCGGCTTCCTTCCCGACAGGTGGGAGAGCACAAAGCCCTCAGTTGCCAGCATAGATCCTAAGACGGGACTCATCACGATCCGCAGCAGAGGCACATGTAAGATAAAGGCTTATTACAGGAATACGGCCGTTGTCGGCAAGCTTAGCTGTGAGGTGCCGAAGTTTTCCCGTAAATTCTACCGGATGAGGACCGGCCAGAATAAGAAGATAAAGATAAAGAAGGTCAAGAAGTACGATATTGTGAGCTGGAACGTGATTTCAGGCGATTCGGCGGGGACGGGTTCCAGCGCCAAAAGCTTCGGAACCACCAGTCAGAACCGGAGCAGTACGAGCTATAACAGTTCCAGTCAGGTGGGAACGGCTGAGATCGATGATAACGGACAGCTTACAGCTCTGACTGCCGGAGATGTTACGGTTCAGGCCACGGTTTACGGGCAGACCATCACCTGTAAGGTGCATATAGAGCCGCCGTTACTTAGGAAGAAGTCTTTGACCATGGATATCAATAAGACCAAGAGGCTGAAGCTATCCAGAACGAAGCTTAAGTACGTGGAATGGAAGTCCACCAATGACCAGATAGCCTATGTGGATCCGGTCAGCGGAAAGGTCTACGGACTGAAGAGCGGAAGAGTGACGCTGAAGACCGATGCCGGAGGAGTGGTTAATTCCTGTACGGTTCTGGTGCAGGATCCGGGACAGGTCACCAAGGGTCCGGGCTTAAGTAAATAGCGTAAAATTGAAAAGACTTTAATAAGTGAGTATAATATCCCTTGCACTACCGAGAAGGTTAAGTGCAGGGGATATTTTTCGGACAAATTCTATGGCTGATCGTGCTAACACTGCGGCGGAAAAAAGATATAAACAGATGACTGAAACTCCGGTGCCGGGGCTTATCCTGAAGCTCGCCGTGCCGACGGTTATCAGCATGCTGGTAACTGCGATCTACAACGCGGCGGACACCTTCTTTGTGGGAAGGATCTCTACAGAGGCGATCGCGGCGGTGGGTCTCGCTTTTTCCGTAATGGCGGTTATACAGGCCTTTGGTTTCTTCTGCGGACAGGGCTCCGGTTCATTCCTGTCCAGAATGTTGGGCGGGGGAAAGACAAAGGAAGCGGAAGAAATGGCTGCTACCGGTCTCTGCATTGCAGTGCTTCTTGGCATACTGACGGCGGTACTGGTGATAATCAATATCCGTCCCATTTCCTTATTCCTCGGAGCTACGGAAAACACCCTTACGGATACCGAGAATTACATCAGGATAATAGTGCTGGGTGCTCCCTTTATGATGGGGCAGTTTGCGTTAAATAACCAGCTCCGCTTTCAGGGCAGTGCGATATATGCGATGTACGGGCTGCTGGCGGGGGCTTTCATTAATGTCGTTCTGGATCCCCTTTTGATATTTACCTTCAGTATGGGAGTAAGGGGCGCTGCCATTGCCACGATAAGCGGACAGATCATCAGCTTTTTTATCCTGCTCCACGGCTGTTCCAAGGGCGCCAATATCAGGCTGAAGCTAAGTAATATCAGATTAACTCCCTACTATATTTATGAGATAATAAACGGCGGTTCCGCTTCTCTATTCAGACAGGGACTGGCTGCGCTGGCCACGGCTCTTCTGAACAGGGCGGCCGGAGTGTACGGGGATGCGGCCATCGCGGGAATGAGTGTAACCACCAGGGTTACAATGTTTGTATTAAGCGCAATGATAGGTTTCGGACAGGGCTATCAGCCGGTCTGTGCCTTTAATTACGGAGCGGATAAAAAGGACAGGGTCAAGGAAGGATATTATTTCTGCCTGAAGCTGGGCTTTGTCTTTCTTCTGATAATGGCGGTGCTCTGCATGTTCTTTGCGCCGGAGATAATAGGATTCTTCAGAAACGATCCGGAGGTTATAAAGGTGGGAGCTGCGTCCTTAAGGTATCAGGCGGTTTCTCTTCCTCTGCTTCCCTTTATCATAATAACGAATATGCTTCTGCAGGCCATAGGAAAGGGGTTAAAAGCGTCGATAACATCCGCCGCCAGAAACGGGCTCTTTTTCGTGCCGCTTATAGTCATTCTGCCGCGCTTCCTGGGACTTACAGGAGTGGAAGCCACGCAGGCTGTCGCTGATGTTTTTTCACTGCTGCTCGCGCTTCCGATGGCGTATTCCGAGATCAGAAAAATGTGAAAATTAAAAAAATATGATACAATCCATTGACAGATTATTTTAGAGAAAGGTGAGTGAGACCATGTCAAAGATTCAGATGAAGACACCCATAGTTGAGATGGACGGGGACGAGATGACCCGTATCATATGGCAGTATATTAAGGATGAGCTTATCAATCCCTATATTGACCTGAAAAGCGAGTACTACGACCTTGGCCTGAAGCACAGGGATGAGACCGGTGACAGGGTTACTATAGATTCCGCGGAAGCGGCGCTTAAGTACGGAGTGGCTGTAAAGTGCGCTACCATCACTCCCAATGACGCGAGAGTAAAGGAATACAACCTGAAGGAAATGTATAAGAGCCCGAACGGAACCATAAGGGGCATAATGGACGGCACTATTTTCAGGGCGCCTATCCTTATTAAGGGCGTTAAGCCCCATGTCTGGAACTGGGAAAAGCCCATCACCCTTGCCCGTCACGGCTACGGTGATGTTTATAAGAATACCGAGATCAAGGTGCCGGGAGCCGGAAAGGCAGAGCTGGTATTCACAGCGGAGGACGGTACCGAGACCAGAAAGACAATACATGAATTTAAGGGGCCCGGAGTGCTGCAGGGCATGCACAATCTGGATTCTTCCATTGAGAGCTTTGCCAGGAGCTGCATGAATTACGCTCTTTCCATGAAGCAGGATCTCTGGTTTGCGTCAAAGGACACCATTTCAAAGATCTATGACGGCGATTTCAGGGATATATTTGAAGGGATTTATGAGAAGGAGTTTAAATCTCAGTTTGAGGCTGCCGGTATTGAGTACTTCTATACTCTGATAGATGATGCGGTTGCCAGGGTGATGCGCAGCAAGGGAGGCTTTATCTGGGCCTGCAAGAATTACGACGGCGATGTCATGAGCGACATGATGGCTTCCGCCTGCGGTTCCCTCGCCATGATGACATCAGTCCTTGTCAGCCCGGACGGCAAGTATGAGTACGAGGCTGCCCACGGCACGGTGCAGAGGCACTATTACAAGCATCTGAAGGGTGAAGAGACCAGTACGAATTCCGTTGCCACCATTTTTGCCTGGAGCGGTGCTTTAAGGAAGCGCGGCGAACTGGACGGGATAAGCGAACTTCAGGATTTTGCCGGCAGGCTGGAAAAGGCTACGCTGGATACTATAGAGAATGGCGAGATGACAGGAGACCTCGCCCTTATCTCAGACCTTCCGAATGTGAAAAAGCTTAATACGCTGGAATTCATACAGGCAGTGAGAAGCAGGGTATAATCAATCAGGGGACGTCCCCTGATTGACTGATTGAGCACACAATAATCATTATGTTATTACAGGTCAGCAATATAACAAAATCTTTTGCGGATAATGAGCTGCTCCGCGACTGTTCCTTTTATATGCAGGAAAAGGAGAAGTGCGCCCTGGTCGGAAATAACGGCACCGGGAAGACCACACTCCTTAAGATCATCACCGGGAATATGCCTTCCGACAGCGGAAATATTTCCCTGCAGTCGGGGGCTGAGATAGGATATCTGTCCCAGCTTGATGCGGTGGATTCCGGAAATACCATTATGGAGGAGCTCACTCTCGCAAAGCAGGATATCTTTGATGAAGAAAGGGAGCTGGAAGAGCTTTACGCAAAATTAAAGAATCTAAGCGGTGAGGAGCTGGATGCCGCTATGAAAAGGTATGCCTTCCTGCAGCATGACTTTGAGCTTAAAAACGGTTATGCGGCAAGGAGCGAGATCACCGGAGTGCTGAAAGGCCTCGGCTTCAGTATCGAAGAAGGGGATAAGGTCTGCGACCACCTGTCCGGCGGACAGAAAACCAGGGTGGCGCTCGGAAAGATCCTGCTTCGGAGACCGGATCTCATTATCCTCGATGAGCCCACGAACCACCTGGATATCTCCTCCATTGAATGGCTGGAAACCTTCCTTAAAAACTATTCCGGGGCTGTGCTCCTCGTATCCCATGACAGGTACTTCCTGGACCGTGTTGTGACCAGGGTCTTTGCCCTGGAGGAAGGAAGCGTCAGAACCTACGAGGGAAATTACAGCGCATACAGCGTAAAGGAAAAGGCGCTGAGGGATGCCAGGATCAAGGCCTGGCTTAATCAGCAGAGCGAGATCAAACATCAGGAAGAGGTCATAAGCAAGCTTAAGCAGTTTAACCGGGAAAAGTCCATAAAGAGGGCTGAATCCAGGGAAAAGCTCTTATCAAAGGTTGAGAGGCTTGACCGCCCAACGGAAGCAAGGGAGATGCATTTAAGGATCACTCCCTCCATAGAGAGCGGAAATGACGTCCTTACCGTTGAGAACTTAAGCAAGGCCTTCCCGGAGAACCCTCTTTTTGACGGGATCTCCTTTGAGATCAAAAAGGGCGAAAGGGTGGCCCTTATAGGAAAGAACGGTACGGGAAAGACCACTCTTTTAAAGATACTTAACCGTATGGAAAAGGCGGATTCCGGAGCCTTCCGAATGGGTACGAATGTAAAAACAGGCTACTACGATCAGGAGCATCAGGTGCTTCATAATGAGAAGAGCCTTTTTCAGGAGATGAGCGACGCCTTTCCGGGTTTGAATAATACGAAGATCCGGACTGTTCTCGCTTCCTTCCTTTTTACCGGAGAGGATGTTTATAAGCTTATCGGCGATCTTTCCGGCGGTGAGAGGGGTCGGGTGTCCCTTGCAAAGCTCATGCTTTCAAACGCCAACTTCCTGCTGCTCGATGAGCCGACGAACCACCTGGACGCATCCAGCAAGGAAATATTGGAGGAAGCGCTTAATGAATACGAGGGCACGGTTTTCTATGTGAGTCATGACCGTTTCTTTGTAAATAAGACCTGCACCCGTATCCTTGACCTCCGGGACAAAGGGATCACAAATTACATAGGTAATTATGATTATTATACGGAAAAGCGGGATGAATTCGCTGCTGCGGCATCTTCGCAGCCCCTTTCTGCAGAGAGGGGAGGCTCCGACAGAACGGAAGTAACCGAAAACGCCCTGTCCTGGGCCGAGCAGAAGGCTGAAGCCGCACGGATACGTAAGCAGCAGAACGATATCAGGAAGATAGAAGAAGAGATAGAAAAGAATGAAAACCGTTCGGCAGAAATAACGGCGCTCATGTCCGATCCGGAAATATCCACAGATGCGCTGAAATTAAATGAGCTGTCGCTGGAACAGGCGGAGCTTGAGAAACGAAATGAAGAACTGATGGAGAAATGGGAAGAACTGCAGACGGCTGATTGACAGTTTCTTAACAAACTTTTATAATTGTCCTATGTCTGAAAAGGAAATCTCAAGAGCGGTTATCAGGCGGCTTCCGAGATACTTCAGGTTTCTCGGCGAGCTTCAGGATGCAGGCGTGGAGAAGATATCTTCCCATGACCTGTCTCTTATCATGCATGTAACTGCCTCCCAGATCAGGCAGGATCTCAATAACTTCGGCGGCTTCGGGCAGCAGGGCTACGGATATAACGTTAAGTATCTCTATGATGAGATAGGAAAGATCCTGGGCCTCGACCAGGAACACAAGCTTATTATCATAGGCGCCGGGAACCTCGGCAGCGCTCTGGCGGGATACGGGAATTTTGCAAACCGCGGCTTTATAGTAAAGGGAGCTTTTGATGTGTCACCTTCCCTTGTGGGGGAATACATCAGGAATATCCCCATTATGCCCATGAGTGAGCTGCCGGAATTCATTAAGAAAAACGATATCGATATTGCGGTTATCGCCATTCCGAAGACCCAGGCAGTGGGTGCGGCGGCTACCGTTGTCAAATGCGGAATAAAGGCTATCTGGAATTTCTCCCATGTGGATCTCGAGGTTCCGGATGATGTGGTGGTTGAATCAGTGCATCTTTCAGAGAGCCTGATGAGGCTTTCCTATAATCTGAACCGGGTCAACGAGGGTGAAAAGCCCGATGACGGAGACTGATCCCGAGGATCGAATCAGAGGCAAAGGTTATGTCTGACGAACTGGATCAAAAATTTCAGGCTGCGTTACTTGGGAAAAATGTCCCAACTCTTACCCTTGACAATAAATGGCACAAGCTGATCGCCGAGGTTGGTAAGACTGACCGTATGAAGGAGCTGGAGGACAAGCTCAATTCCCTTTTGAAGGAGCAGGGGAAGATCAATAATGAATTAAAGGATCTGAAGAAGATCAAAAACAACCTGATGGACGAGATAGTGTCCAATATGGAGGGAGCTGAAAAGGGGGATACGGACAGCGCCGCAAAGAAGAAGCTGGAGGACAATAAGCGGCTCATTAATGAGATAAATGATAAGGTTGACAGCTATAATGACGCTATGCTGGATATACCGAAGGAGATAGCGGAGACAAATACCGAGCTTATGATGCTCACGATGAAGGAGAGCTACGACCTTATCAAAAGCAATAAAAAGGATATTGAGGAGATCAGTGTCTGGATAAAGTCCATGCGTATGGAGCTTAAGAAAAATATCCTCCATAAGCAGCATATGGAGCTGGTGAACGTGCAGCTTTATTCCTTTATGCAGGGGATATTCGGTCCGGATGTGCTGGATCTTTTTGATATAGATTACGATATTGAAAGCACCCGTCAGGCGCTTCTCGCGAAGAGAGAGGCCATGATGGAAGAAAAGGAAAGAGAAGCTAAAGCGAAAGTTGATAAAGCTTCCGGAGACAAGTGATGGGATATATCTTATCAAGGGAAGAAATGAGAGACGCCGACAGCCGGACATCGCAGGAAATGCATGTTCCGTCGGCTGTTTTAATGGAAAGGGCAGCGCTCCTCATAGCCGGGAGGGTGATAAAAAAGCTGGATGAAAAAGGCTTGGATCCCTTTTCCCAAAAGGTGCTGGTAGTATGCGGCCCGGGAAATAACGGCGGGGACGGCTTTGCCACAGGCCGTATCCTTCTGGAGAACGGCGTGGAAACACGGTGCCTGTCATTATGCGGTGAAGAAAAGATGTCTCCCCTGGAAAGGGAGCAGTATCTGTCGGTAAAGGCACTGGATGAGAACGCCTGCATTACCTCTGTTTCAGATATAGAAGAGTTTGACGTTGTGGTAGACGCCGTATTCGGTATTTCCCTGAACAGAATGGTTGAGGGGGAATATGCGGATATAATCAAAGAGATCAACGGCTCCGGTTCTTATATTATAAGCGTGGACATACCGAGCGGTGTTGACGCTGACAGCGGACAGATCCTGGGAAATGCGGTAAAGGCTGATGAAACCGTGTCCCTTGGCTACTTAAAGCCCGGAAATGTGCTGTATCCCGGGGCTTCCTTTAACGGAGAGCTTATAAAGGGAAATATCGGCATCACTTCCGTATCCCTTAAAAAACGTCCGGCGCTTTCATATCTGGAATTAAATGACACTAATTATTATGAATACTTCCCGTACAGGTTTAAGGATTCAAATAAGGGAACCTTCGGCAAGGTTCTGCTGGTGGCCGGCAGCAGAGATGTTGCGGGAGCCGCAGTGCTTGCTGCCAGGGCGGCCTTAAGGACAGGCTGCGGAATGGTCAGGGTTTTAACCCATGAAAATAACAGGAACGTGATAATGACCGCCTGTCCGGAGGTTTTGGTTACGACCTACTCTGATGAAACACCGTCATCAGAAAAAACCGGGCAGACTTCCCTTTTTGACAGGCAGGAAAAGAGCCTGGAGGAGAAGGTGAAGGAGGCAGTGGCCTGGTGTACGGTGATAGCTGCCGGCCCCGGTATCGGTACGGATGCCGGCGCAGAGCTGCTTCTTAAGACAGTGCTGAAGAATGCGGATTCAAAGCCGGTTGTACTGGATGCGGATGCGCTGAATATAATAGGAGAAAAAACGGAGCTCATAACCGAGTGCCTCTCTGAGATAGTCGTTACGCCTCATCTGAAGGAAATGTCAGTGCTTACCGGTATTCCGGTACCTGAGATAAAATCACATATCATTGAAGTGGCTTCGGATTATGCTGCCGGATATCATGTGACCTGCGTATTAAAGGATTCCCGGACGGTTACTGCGATGAGTGACGGTTATTCGGTGCTGAACCTGAACGGGAACAGCGGAATGGCAACGGCGGGAAGCGGAGATGTGCTTACAGGTATAATCGCATCCCTTATTGCCCAGGGAAGCAGTGCTGCACCCGCTGCATATACCGGGGTGGGCATTCACGCAACAGCAGGAGACAGGGCTGCCAAAGAAAAAGGGCAGTATGGAATGACGGCTTCAGACATTATTGAGTATATTTAATTATGGCTTTATATGAAAGGGTGGCCGCATACATCGATCTGGATGCGGTCCACGACAATTTAAAAGAACTTTATAAAAGAATGAGACCCGGTGCCATGATGATAGCCGTTATAAAGGCTGACGGATACGGGCACGGGGCTTTGGAGATCGCAAGGGAAACAGAGGATGAGGATTTTATCTTCGGTTTTGCGGTCGCTACCGTAGAGGAAGCGCTGGAACTAAGAGAAGGCGGGATCAAAAAGCCTATCATCCTTTTAGGCTACACCTTCCCGGAGTCCTATGCGGATATAGTGAAATACGAGATACGTCCCGCGGTTTTCAGAAAGGATCAGGCGAAGGCGCTTTCGGATGAGGCCGTGAGACAGGAGAAAGAGGTTTATTTCCATCTCGCGGTGGATACCGGCATGATGCGTATCGGCGTAAAATGCGATGATTCCTCCCTGGAGGATGTGCGTTTCATGATGACCCTGCCGAATGTGGTAAGTGAAGGGATATTTACCCATTTTGCCAGGGCGGACGAGCCGGTGGCCAAGACCACCGAGCAGCAGATAGGGAGATTCCGGGATTTCATCTTTTTATGCGAGGACGAAGGAGTTTATTTCAGCTATAAGCACTGTTCCAATTCCGCCGGGATGATCATGTATCCGGAAGCCAATATGGATCTCGCCCGTGCGGGGATCACGATGTACGGCATGTGGCCCAGTGATGATGTGCCGCTCCGGAGATCCGAGATCAAAAGTGCACTTGAACTGAAAAGCCATATCGTATATATTAAAAATGTTGCGCCCGGATCAGAGGTGAGCTACGGCGGCACCTATGTGGCAATAAATGAAAGACGGATAGCCACGATTCCGGTGGGCTACGGGGACGGTTTCCCAAGGAGCCTTTCAAACAGGGGATATGTCCTGATCCGTGGAAAATATGCGCCCATACTGGGACGGATCTGCATGGATCAGTTTATGGTGGATGTCACAAATATCCCTGATGCGGCTGAGGGAGATACGGTCACCCTTCTCGGCCGGGACGGAGAGTGCTATATCAGCGCGGAGGAGCTTGGGCGTCTGAGCGGCAGATTCAATTATGAATTTACCTGTGACCTGGGAAAGAGGATCCCCAGGGTTTTTATCAAAAAAGGAGAGGTTGTTTCGGAAAGGTATCCCTTTTAATTGAAGAATTTCCTTAAAAATCTTATTAAAAAAGATAACGTCAATGAAGACGAGATAATCTCAATGGTGGCCGAGGGCCGGAGCCAGGGGGTGCTGGACTCTTCGGAAGCGCTGATGATAAACAATATTTTCGAATTCGGAGATAAGGAAGCCCGGGATATCATGACCCACCGGGAAAACATCATCGGCATCAACTGCAATGAGACGCTGGAAGATGCGGCGGACTTCATGCTGGACGGGAAGAATTCCCGCTGCCCGGTTTATGAGGACAATATCGACAACATCATCGGCATAATCCATTTTAAGGATGTGATGAAGGCCAATGTAAAGCCGGAAAACCGGACAAAGAGCCTTAAAGAGCTGGAGAGCGTCGTCAAGGAAGCCCATTTTATCCCCGAGACCAGGAAGATCGATCTGCTTTTCAAGTCGATGCAGCAGAAGAAGATCCACATGGTGATCGTCGTGGATGAGTACGGCCAGACCGCAGGTATTGTCTGCATGGAAGACATCCTGGAGGAGATAGTCGGAAATATCATGGACGAATTCGATGAAGACGAGGTGCTGATAAGGAAGCAGGGAGACGACACCTTTATCTGCGACGGTCTGTCATCGCTGGAGGAAGTCGGGGAGAGGCTTAATATCGAGTTCCCGGATGAGGGATATGAAACGCTTAACGGTTTTATGACGGACAGGCTGAAGCATATACCGAAGAGCGGAGAGGACTTTGAAACGGAGTATGAGGGCTGGCGCTTCAGGATCGCGCATGTAAAGGGGAGGATCGTGAAGACTGTCAGGATCACGAAGGTGTGATCGTTTTTATACAGATCATAATGATTTGAAAGGAGTGCTACATATGTCAGGACATTCAAAATTTGCAAATATCAAGCATAAAAAGGAAAAGAACGATGCGGCGAAGGGAAAGATCTTTACGATAATAGGCCGTGAGATCGCTGTTGCAGTTAAGGAAGGGGGACCGGATCCCTCCAATAACTTTAAGCTTGCCCAGGTTATTGCGAAGGCCAAGGCCAGCAATATGCCGAACGATACGATAGAGAGAGGAATAAAGAAGGCTTCCGGTGAAGGCTCGAACGTTAATTACGAGTACTGCACCTACGAGGGTTACGGCCCTGCCGGGTCTGCGATCATCGTGGACTGCCTTACCGACAACAAGAACCGTACCGCGGCCAATGTCAGGGCGGCCTTTACAAAGGGCGGCGGAAACCTTGGCACCCAGGGCTGCGTATCATTCATGTTTGATGACAAGGGTCAGATCATTATTGATAAGGAAGAGTGCGAGATGAGCGCCGATGATCTTATGATGGTCGCGCTTGACGCCGGCGCCGATGACTTTAATGAAGAGGATGACAGTTACGAGATCCTCACCAGTCCCGACGCTTTCGAGGCTGTTAAAAAGGCTGTTGATGACAATAATATTCCCTGTGTTTCTGCGGAAGTCACAAAGATTCCCCAGAACTATGTGGAAGTCACCGACGAGGACAGCTTAAATAAGCTGCAGCGCATTCTGGATCTTCTTGATGAAGAGGATGATGTGCAGAATGTGTATCATAACGTAGAATCCGAAGACTTGTGAAACAAGTCTTCGGATTCTAACGAGCAACACAACCAAAAACAGGTATATTTTTGGTTGTTATTAAATATCGCAGATGTTTTTGCGAGTCTAACGAGCAACCCAACCAAAAACAGGTATATTTTTGGTTGTTATTCAATATCGCAGATGTTTTTGCGAGTCTAACGAGCAAACAGGAGAAAAAATGTCAGAAACACTGGATCAGAATATACATAAGCTGCTGAGTGTGCTGGATTACCGGGAGGCCATGAAGTGCTTCAAAAAGAAGTATTACGAGGGTTTTTTCCTGGAATACCGCAAGTCCACCGTTGATGTACATGAAGAGATAATGAAGATGTTCGTTTCCGATAATAAGGAAGAGGAAATGAATAGCGCGGCGGCAAGCCTGGTTAAATATGCGAAGGAGCAGTACGACGGCACCTTCTTTTTGAAAAAAGCCACCACTGCCGTTGATATGCAGTGCATGATGGTATTTTACGTCCTTCCGTCTCTCTTAAAGGATCAGCCGGCGGAGGACTCAAAGACATTTACGGATATCATCTGCGAAAAGTGGAAGGGATCCTTCCCAAAGGAGACCATAGCAGCAGCCACCTATGATGAGATCTATAACGGCTTCCGCACGACTATCCTCGGATTTAATGTGGAAGGGCTGTTCGGCAACAAGGATAAGTAAGGAGCTCCCCCGGAGCATCATAATATATGGAAGAAAACAGAAATCCGGTATTTTCCATAATTTCCCTGACGGCTCTGGCTGTCATCATAGGGAGCTGGATCTATTTAAGATACAGTTTCTTTACGGTAACCGCAGAGATAAAGGAGCTTCTCACCCTTTGCAGACAGTTCCTTGACGGCACGGCGGATGCGGCGGTCTTTCTGTCGCCCGCTCCCGCAGGCACCATAGAAGCATATTCAGCCATATTTGATGTGACCGGCATAAAGCAAAGCTACGCCATGCTGTCGGTCATTTTGTTAGAAGCCCTAGCCGGTGTTCTTTTATATATACTTTCAAAGAGCCTGCTGGGGGTTTTCTATGCATTCTTCAGTGTTGTCATCATGTCCCTTCTGCCCTTTTTCGGTTCTCCGGTAAAGGTGTACGAAGAGCTGTCGGTTCTCTGTCTCCTGCTTTTTGAGATAACCATTGCCATGACATGGAAGTACGAGAAGCTCTTCCATGACAAGGGGCCCTTTGTGATAAGGTATCTTTTTTCGGGCATTACCGCCGGACTGGCAGTATTTCTGATGCCGGTAAATATTTTTCTGGTTGCGGCGTCCCTCCTGTCATCCCTGTATTTCCTCCGGGGAAAAAGGAAGCTGAAGCTGATCCTTGAGTATCTTATCACCCTGTTATCCGCCGGGGTTGTTTTCGTCATTCTTATAATGATAAGGGTGATGAATACGGGGCTTTTGCCGCTAAATATCCTTTATGGATACAGAGCGGATATATTAAAGGCGGAAGGCGTGCAGTATATTTTTACCGCGCTTCTTATCTTTCTTCTCTTCGTACTGGAGATAATAATCGACCTGATGCCCGGAAGCAAAGCCGCAATGCAGAGGGATGCGGAGCGGAAGGCCATGGAAGAAAAGGATCCGGGGGATATGGAAGAAGGCATGGCTGATGAAGTTCCGGCTGCCGCGGTAATACAGAATGGCGGCAGGGCTTTAGTACAGAGACCGGTTTCCACGGGGGCGCTCCCGAAGGACTTTGTGCTCCACAGGGCCGGGAAAAATGAGGATATAATATCCAGTGCCGCTAAGAAGGAAAAGACGGTAAAGCATATGTTTATGCCTGAAGGCCCGGAAACCGAAGCAGAAAAGGCAAAGCGTATCAGCGAATACAGGAAATACGCCGAGAATATCAGTCCGAAGGATCTGGAATTCGACTTTGATGTGCCCTTTGATGATGATTTTGATATAGAGGTTAATTTTTAAGTCAGATGGGTTTTTTATTTGAAACAGGACCGGAAATAACCGAATATGTTATAAATACCCCGAAGCTTGAAAAGGGGGAAAGAAAAGTCTTTGCGGTGATCTCTGATCTGCATGAATGCAGCTTTGGCCGGGGGAACGCCGCACTTCTTTCCGCTGTGGAAAGCATGGAGCCGGACGGAGTGCTGATCCCCGGAGATCTGATCTCCGCCTACCCCGACGGGGATCCGAGGGAAACCTTTAAGTTCATGAAAAGATTAAAGGAAAGGTATCCGAAGATCTGTTTTGCGCCCGGAAACCATGAGAGAAAGATCTTTGAAAGGGTAAAGTACACGAAGCAGATGGTGCTCTGCGCCAAGGGGCTTAAATACAGTAATGTTCCCCTTATGAGGAATGAGTACGAGGACTTCGGAGATTCCCTACGGGTTTACGCCCTGGATCTTAATCACGATTATTACAGAAGAGTCATTAAAAAACGGGTTCCGGACGGGATGATAGACATGCTTATCGGGAAGAGGGATGAAAAGCGTTTTAACATCCTCCTCGCCCACGATCCGGACCACTTCGACGAGTACAGGAAATGGAAACCGGATCTGATTCTTTCCGGGCATGTCCACGGGGGACTGATAAGGCTTCCGAACGGCAAAGGACTGATAAGCCCCGCGTACAGGTTTTTCCCGAAGTATGACTGCGGGCTCTACGAAAAAGACGGCGTGAAAATGATAGTAAGCCGCGGAGCCGGAAGCCATACCTTCAATATAAGGATAAATAACCCGGCGGAAATATTAAAGGTGGTAATAAATGGCACTGGAAGTAAAGCTTGAAGCATTTGAAGGACCTCTTGACCTGCTCCTTCATCTTATAGATAAGAATAAAGTAGATATTTACGATATCCCGATATCCCTGATTACCGCCCAGTACATGGACTATCTGAACGCCATGAAGAAGGCCGACCTGGAGATAATGAGCGAATTTCTGGTAATGGCGGCAACCCTTCTCGATATCAAGTGCAGGATGCTGCTTCCCAGGGAAGTAAATGAGGAAGGGGAAGAAGAGGATCCGAGATCGGAGCTCGTGCAGCAGCTTCTGGAATACAAGATCTATAAGTATATGTCCCAGGAGCTTAAGTATATGGAACAGGATGCGGGAAAGTCCTGCTTTAAGGACAATACGATGCCGAAGGAGCTTTTGGAGTACGAAGAGCCGGTCGACTATGATGAGCTCTTAAAGGGGCTGTCCCTTAAGGATCTGGAAAAGATCTTCCGGGAGACGATGAAGCGCCAGGAGGACAGGAAAGATCCGATAAGGTCAAAGTTCGGAAAGATAGAAAAGGAAGAAGTAAGCCTTGAAAAGCGGACGGAGGAGCTTCTCGAATATTCCAAAGAAAAGGAAAAGTTCAGTTTTTCTGATCTCCTTATGCTGTTTAAGGGGAAACTGCAGATGTTAGTCACCTTCCTTGCGGTGCTGGAGCTCGTTCGCAGCAATAACTGGAAGGCGGTACAGGAAGAAGACGGCGGAGAGATAATGATATGGACATAAAAAAGCTTATGGCTGTGGTTGAAGCCATTTTATTCACCCTCGGAAAACAGGTGGAGATAAAAAAGATAGCGGAAGCCGCGGAAACGGATGTTGAAGAGGTGCTGAAGGCCGCGGAAAGATTAGAAAAAAAGTATGCCGCGGAAGACAGCGGAGTGATGCTTATAAGGATAAACGACTCCCTGCAGCTCTGCACAAAGACGGAATTCTACGACTATCTGGTGAAGATAGCCCATGTGAAAAAGCAGTTCACCCTGTCGGATTCCGCGCTGGAGACCCTTTCCATAATAGCCTACAAGCAGCCGGTGACCAGGCTGCAGATCGAGCATATAAGGGGTGTTAGCTGCGCCCATTCGATAGATAAGCTGCTGGAATACGACCTTATCCAGGAGCTGGGAAGGCTGAACGCCCCGGGACGGCCCCTGCTTTTCGGCACCACGGACGAATTCCTGCGGTCCTTCGGGGTAAAGAGCCTGGAAGAGCTGCCCGAACTTAATGAGGACAGGATGGAGGACTTCAGGGAAGAAGCGGAAATAGAGGCCAGGAAGGAAATGGAGGAGCTCGGACTTCTCGATGAGAACGGCCCCGGAAGCTCCCCTGACAACCCGATCAGCGTGGGTATATGAAGTTTTAAAAATCATACTACCTATTTTATTTCTGCTGTGTTATAATTCTGAACGAGTGCAATCTGAACAGATTTACAAAATAGATGGAGGATATAAAGTATGAGCAATCTCACAAATAGCTCAGCCGGACAGAGGATCCTTTCTCTGCTGGACGAGAACAGTTTCGTTGAGGTCGGTGAAAGCGTACTGGCAAGAAGCACCGATTTTAATGAAAAGCCTTCAGACGCACCGGGTGACGGAGTCATCACAGGCTACGGAACGGTGGAGGGAAGACTTGTTTATGTCTACAGCCAGGATGCCAAAAGCCTTGGAGGTTCTGTCGGCGAGATGCATGCCAAGAAGATAGTGAACATCTATCGCCTGGCGATGAAGACAGGTTATCCCGTAGTAGGTATTCTGGATTCAACAGGACTTCGTATAGGCGAGTCCACCGATGCCCTCAATTCCCTCGGCAGGGTAATGAAGGTAATGGCAAAGGCTTCAGGGGTGATCCCCCAGATAAGCGCGGTATTCGGAAATGCAGGAGGCGGCATGTCTGTTGTTGCCGAGCTTTCTGACTTTGTATTTATGGAGGAGAAGAAGGGCAAGCTCTTCCTCAATTCTCCCAATGCCGTAAAGGATAATTACGAAGATAAGTGCGATACCTCAGGTGCTGATTACAAGTCAAAGGCAGGCGCTGTTGACGTTGCGGCAGAAGAGGGCGAGCTTTTTGCAAAGATAAGGGAGCTGCTTTCATTCCTTCCCGACAACTGCGAGGATGAAGCGCTGCTTATCGACACAGATGATGATCTGAACCGTGTTTCGGCGGATCTTTCAGGCTGTGCCGATGATTCAAGGGAAATAATCCTCCGCATCGCTGATGACGGAAATTACTTCGAAATAAAGAGCGAGAGCGCAAAGAACCTGACAGCCGGATTTATCCGCTTAAACGGCGCAACCGTTGGCGTTATCGGCAACAGGAAGAAGTCGCTTTCGGACAAGGATCTGAAGATCAATAATACACTCGGTCTCTGCGGAATGAGAAAAGCCTTAAAGATGGTGGATTTCTGCGATGCATTTAATATCCCCATCCTTACACTTACAAATGTGAAGGGCTTCTGCACCTGCGAGAATACCGAGAAGATGGGCGCAAGGGCCGCTGCAAAGCTTATCCGTGCATTTGCAGGTTCCGAAGTTCCCAAGGTAAACGTGGTAGTCGGAGAAGCCTTCGGATCAGCCGCTGTCATCATGAACAGCAAGGCTGTGGGTGCTGACTATGTTTACGCCTGGAACAGTGCAAAGATCGGTGCCATCGACGGAAAGCATGCCGCTGAGATCCTTTACGAAGGAGAGAGCGACAGCGTTATTAATGAAAAGGCAAGGGAATACGACGAAAAGCAGGGAAGCGTTGTCAGCGCTGCTGCCAGAGGCTATGTAGATACTGTGATCGATCCTTCCGAAACAAGGAAATACGTGATCGGCGCATTCGAAATGTTATACGGAAAGAGTGACATTTCACCGGACAGGAAGCACAGCACTATTTAATGAAAAGGAGATAATAAATGAAAAAGATCATTAAAAGACCTGTTCTCCTGTTTGCTGCACTGCTTCTCGTACTTTCCATGACAGCCTGCGGTTCCGCTGCAAAGGGCGGCTCCGATTTCGATACGGATTCCGCTGACAAGGCGACGAAGAATACAATAGCCATCATGCAGCACGCATCCGATCTCGGTATCGACCATCTGGCTGAGGCCGAAGACGAAGAGCTGCAGGAATTCGAAGCCTGGATAAAGCAGAACGGACTGCCGATAAAGGGCAAGGCGTTTAAGGACGGATATAATTCCTATTTAGAGGCCGTAAAAGGAGATCTGGGTGAAGTGGTATCTGTCGGGGATAAGGCTGATGTTGACGTGGGTGATGATGCTGTCACCTGTCATATCGGAATTGTCGGAACAAAGACCTTCCCTGACGGAAGCTCACGTACCGCTACCGCCGAGATAATAATGACAAAGGGCGGCACGATTACCAGCGCGGTGATCAATGTGGACAGGACCTTCAACGAGAAGATCATAAACGCCGCATTGAATACGGTTCTCGGTATGGGAACCACCTTCTGCCTTCTTATCTTTATAAGTATCGTGATCTGGCTCATGGGAACCATTGTCCAGAATATGGAGAAGAGCAAGACTGAGGCCAGAAAGGCTGCCGAGCATGCTGTAGAAGCTGCAGCAAGGCAGATAGCCGAGAGAGAAGAGCAGAGCAGGAAGCAGTCTGAGGAGACAGCAACAGACGACAAGGCGCTTATTGCAGTAATCTCAGCGGCAATAGCCGCTTACGAGAGTGAGGCAAGGGGAGTTAATGTTACACCCGACACATTTATAGTACGCTCACTCAGAAGACGCTAAACAAAACACTAAAAGGAGATCATTACACTATGAAAAATTACACGATCACCGTTAACGGTACAAGCTATGACGTTACAGTTGATGAAAAGGGCGGTACTGCAAGCGCACCCGCTCCCAAGGCAGCAAGCACCGCTCCTGCGGCAGCTCCTGCAGCAGCACCCGCTCCTGCAGCCGGAGCCGGCTCCATCCAGGTTACAGCCGGAGCAGCCGGAAAGGTATTTAAGATTGACAAGAATGTGGGCGACCATGTAGATAAGGGAGAGACTGTTATCACCATCGAGGCTATGAAGATGGAGATCGGCTGTGTGGCTCCCGAAGCAGGAACCGTTGCATCCATCAATGTTTCAGTTGGCGATCCCTGTGAAAACGGAACAGTTCTTGCAACCCTTAAATAATATTTAAGCTGTAAAGGAGAGCCTGTAAATGGAATACATTGCTAATACATTGGCGAATCTGGCAGCTCAGTCAGCCTTTTCCAATATGACGGCAGGAAATGTGGCCATGATCGTAGTGGCGCTTATATTCATGTATCTTGCCATTGTAAAGGGTTTTGAACCGCTGCTGCTGGTGCCGATATCATTCGGGATGCTTCTCGTAAATATCTATCCCGATATAATGGAAGAGGGCGGTCTCTTACATTATTTCTTCAAACTTGACGAATGGGCTATTCTTCCCTGCCTTATCTTCATGGGCGTGGGAGCCATGACGGACTTCGGTCCGCTTATCGCAAATCCGAAGAGCTTTGTTCTCGGAGCTGCTGCCCAGTTCGGTATTTTCACCGCATATTTCGGAGCTATTGCTCTCGGATTTAATGATAAGGAAGCTGCCGCTATCTCCATCATCGGAGGAGCGGACGGTCCTACATCCATCTTCCTTGCCACCAGGCTTGGACAGACTGCGATCCTCGGACCCATTGCGGTTGCAGCATATTCATATATGTCCCTGGTGCCTATCATCCAGCCGCCTATCATGAAGCTCCTTACCACCGAGGAAGAGAGAAAGATCAAGATGGAGCAGCTTCGTCCTGTATCCAAGCTTGAGAAGGTACTTTTCCCCATCATAGTTACGATTATCGTAGCCATGATACTGCCCACAACAGCACCCCTTATCGGTATGCTGATGTTAGGTAACCTCTTCCGTGAGTGCGGAGTTGTCCGCCAGCTTCAGGAGACCGCATCAAACGCCATGATGTACATAGTCGTTATCATGCTGGGTACATCGGTAGGTGCTACCACCAGTGCGGAAGCCTTCCTGAATGTGACAACGATAAAGATCGTTATCCTCGGTCTCGTTGCTTTCTCATTCGGAACCGCGGCGGGAGCCATAGTAGGAAAGATCATGTGCTATGCTACGGGTAAAAAGATCAATCCCCTTATCGGAAGTGCCGGAGTTTCGGCTGTGCCCATGGCGGCCCGTGTTTCCCAGAAGGTCGGAGCGGAATCGGATCCCACGAACTTCCTGCTCATGCATGCGATGGGACCTAACGTTGCCGGCGTCGTAGGAACGGCGGTAGTCGCCGGAACCTTCATGGCAGTTTTTGGAGTGTGAGCGGAGGATTTCGCTTCAGGCGAAATCCGTAGCGACCTGGCAAGTTTTCTTTAGAAAACTTGTCCCGAAGGGATTATCCGAGGACTTCGGGTCCGAGGATAACCAAAGCAGCGGCGTATTACAGAATTTGGCAAGTTTTCTTTAGAAAACTTGTCCTGCGAAGCAGGATTACGTGAGAGCTTCAGGCTCGAACGTAACCATAGTATAAAGGAGAAAATAATATGTCAGATACAAACAAAAAGAAGGTCGGCATTACCGAAACGATCCTCAGGGATGCCCACCAGTCACTAATCGCCACCAGAATGCCTGTCGAGGAAATGCTTCCTATCCTGGATACCATGGATCAGGTTGGTTATAACTCGGTAGAGTGCTGGGGCGGCGCAACCTTTGACTCATGCCTTCGTTTCCTTAAAGAGGATCCCTGGGAGAGACTTAGAAAGATCAGAAAGGGTCTTCCCCACCAGAGGCTGCAGATGCTCTTCCGCGGACAGAACATCCTTGGATACAGCCACTATGCTGATGACGTGGTTGAGTACTTCGTTCAGAAGTCCATCGCAAACGGAATAGATGTTATCCGTATCTTTGACTGCTTAAACGACCTCCGTAACCTGGAGACCTGCGTAAAGGCTACAAAGAAGGAAAACGGACATGCACAGATAGCTCTTTCCTATACACTGGGTGATGCATACACCCTTGAGTACTGGGAAAACGTAGCCCGCAAGATCGAGGAAATGGGCGCAGACAGCATCTGTATCAAGGATATGGCAGGACTGCTCCTTCCCGGCGCGGCTTATGATCTCGTAACCGCCCTTAAGAAGGGTTCCAGCCTTCCCATCCAGCTCCATACCCACTATACCTCAGGTATGGCTTCAATGACCTATCTGAAGGCTGTAGAGGCAGGCGTGGATGTAATCGACTGTGCTGCTTCACCTCTCTCCATGGGGACCAGCCAGCCTGCTACCGAGGTTATGGTAAAGGCTTTAGAGAGCAGCGGATACGACACAGGCATGGACCTTGAAAAGGTTATTGCCGTTGGTAAGCATTTCGAGCCCTACAGGGAAGAGTGCTTAAAGAGCGGACTGCTTAATCCCAAGGTTATGGGAGTTAATATCAATACCTTAAGATACCAGGTTCCCGGCGGAATGCTTTCAAATATGATAAAGCAGCTCGGCGAGCAGGGTAAGGAAGACAAGCTTAATGAGGTGCTTGAGGAAGTGCCCAGAGTTCGTAAGGATCTGGGTGAGCCGCCTCTCGTTACACCTTCATCACAGATCGTCGGAACCCAGGCCGTTATGAACGTGCTCATGGGTGAGAGATACAAGGTTTCCACAGCACAGACAAAGGATCTCTGCCGCGGAATGTATGGACAGACTGTAAAACCCATGAATCCCGAAGTTGTTGCAAAGATCATTCCGGGAGAAACACCTATTACAGACCGTCCCGCAGACCATCTGGAGCCCCAGCTTCCGAAGTACAGAGAGGAATGCGCACAGTGGATACAGCAGGACGAGGATGTACTTTCATACGCACTGTTCCCGCAGGTTGCTACCGATTACTTCAAGTACAGGAAGGCCCAGCAGGAGGGTGTGGATCTTTCAAAGGCTGACAAAGAGAACGGAGCTTATCCCGTCTGATAAAAGCTGAAATGATAGTCCTGACCGCACCCTTCATATACGGAGGGTGCGGTTTTGCTGACTTTTCGGGCGTTTACAGGCTTTGATAACTTTTGTAATAAAATTGTAAAAAACACTTGATATTAGTTATGACATAATATAAAATATCAGATGTTTTCACCTATATTTTCTATTCGGGGTAGAAATTACAAATCAGCAATTCGGGAGGGTATTATGCCGAGAAAACAGAGCGTTACCAAAGAGATGCTCATAGATGCAGCGTTTGATCTTGTGAGAGAAAAAGGGGAAGAGGAGTTATCCGCAAGACATCTCGCCGTAAAGGCCGGCTGCAGCACACAGCCCATTTTCAGGATTTACAGGAACATGGGCGAAATGGAGAATGATCTATTTTTAAGATGTGCCGATTATTTCGGCGGCTATTTTGAACTGGACAGCAATTTTTCCGTTATGCCTTTCGTAAATTTCGGAATGACCTATATTTCCTTTGCGAAAAATGAGTCAAATCTTTTCAGGCTTCTTTTCCTTAACGACAATAACCTGGGAAAGAGCAGCTATGACCTGGTAAACGGCGGTTCAAAGAACTATGTGATCAACGAACTTAAGCGAATAAAGGGTCTGGAGCCCAAGGATTACGAGTCCGTATTCATGAAGATCTGGCTTGTTATCCACGGCACCGCCTGCATGATGATAAGGAATGAATTCGACATATCCGAAAAGGAGACGGTAAGTCTTTTAGAGGATATGTTTGGAAAGATTTATGGAGAATAAAAAGGGCCTTATAGCCCATTTGAATGAGGATTTTCCCAAGCTCTCAAAGGGGCAGAAGGCACTGGTGAGATTTATCACCGAAAATACAGACGAGGCGGCGTTTCTCACTGCCGCCAAGCTCGGGAAAAAGGTCGGGGTGAGCGAGTCCACGGTCGTGAGATTTGCTACCGCCGTCGGCTTTGAAGGCTTTCCCGAGTTTCAGGAGGCGCTGTCGGATGTGGTCAGGCACAAATTAAACCGCATTGACCGCATGGGAGAAGCATACGGAAACCGCAGCGACTCCGAGATAATAAATTCTGTTCTGCAGTCTGATATCGACAGGATATCGGACACCATGTCAAAGGTGGATACAAAGGCCTTTGAGATGGCTGTTGAAACAATAATAAACGCCGAGAATATCTATGTCATAGGTATCCGCGGCTGTGCGCCCTTAGCGGGGTTTCTGTCTTTCTACCTGAACGTTATGTTCGGGAAGGTTCATTTGATTTCCACAAACAGCTTAACAGAGGTATTTGAGCAGATCATCAGGATAAACGAGAAGGATGTCCTTATCGGTATCGATTTCCCGCGTTATTCCATGCGTACGATCAAGGCGCTGGAATTTGCCAATACAAGGAACGCCCATCTGATATCGATAACTGACAGCAACCGTTCACCTATGACCCTCTATTCTTCCTGTAATCTGCTGGCGAAGAGCGACAATATCTCCCTTGTGGATTCCCTTGTGGCACCACTATCCCTGATTAACGCCCTGGTGGTTGAGCTCTGTATGAAGAAGACCGATGAGGTCGTGGAGCATATGAAGCTCCTGGAGGACACCTGGGAAGAGTATCAGGTCTATAATTCCGACGAGATCAATTTCATTGATGAAAATAAGATCAGAGAATATCCGGTTACCAGATACGGTAAGATGTCACAATGAGAGTTATTATTATCGGTGCCGGAGCAGCCGGCATGATGAGTGCCTGTTTCCTTCTTAAGCAGGGGGCGGATGTCACAATAATAGAAAAAAACGAGAAGTGCGGTAAAAAACTTTTTATTACCGGAAAAGGACGATGCAATTTAACGAACCTTTCCGACACGGAAGAGCACTTATATAATATACAGACCAATAAAAAATTCATGTATTCGTCGCTTTACGGTTTTACCGCGGCGGACACAGTGGATTTTTTTAATTCCCTGAAATTAAGGACAAAGGTTGAAAGGGGAAACAGGGTCTTTCCGGAGTCGGACCATTCATCGGATGTGATAAGGGCACTGGAAAGCGAGATAAGGCGCTTAAAAGGAGAAATCTGCCTTAACACCTCTGTTTCACGTATATTAATACAGGGACAGGAAGAACCGGTGATAAGGGGCGTTATGCTTAGTGACGGCAGAAAGCTTTTCGCCGATAAGGTGATAGTCGCCACCGGAGGCAGGTCTTATTCCTCAACGGGATCCACCGGAGACGGATACAAATTCGCAGTTTCCGCAGGGATGAACGTTACGGATACCACACCTTCCCTGGTGCCCCTTGATTCGTCTGACCCTGACGTAAGATCCCTGCAGGGTCTGTCGCTTAAAAATGTTTCGGTTAGCCTTGTGAAGGATAAGAAAAAGCTGTATTCGGGTTTCGGGGAAATGCTTTTTACGCATTTCGGAGTGAGCGGGCCGCTGATACTTTCGGCTTCCGCCTCCGTGAAGCCCGCCTTTTTCGAAAAGGATCCGGTACTGCATATAGACCTTAAGCCTTCCATCAATGCCGACGAACTGGATAAGCGGCTGATAAGGATCTTTGAAGAAAACAGAAATAAAGAGTTTAAGAATTCCCTTTCGAGTCTCTTTCCTTCAAAGCTGATACCCGTCATGGTGCAGCGTTCGGGGATCCCCGCGGAAAAGAAATGCACGGAGATCACGAGAGAAGAGAGACAGGGATTTTTGCAGCTGATAAAGGACTTTAAGGTGAATATCTCCGGCCTCCGGGGCTTTGACGAAGCTGTTGTCACCAAGGGCGGAGTGTCTGTAAAGGATGTAAATCCTTCCACCATGGAGTCAAAGAAGGTTAAGGGACTGTACTTTATCGGTGAAGTGCTGGACGTTGATTCTCTTACGGGCGGCTTTAACCTGCAGATTGCCTGGTCCACCGCTGTGGCAGCTGCGCGGAGTATTTGCGAATGATAAATAAAAAATCATGTTTCAGGATAATTTCAGTTTTTCTTTCGGCGGTGATGCTGACGTCAACGCTGATAACGGGATTTGTCTTTGCAGATGAGGACTATGAAAAGGACAGTATCTATCTGGATACCAGGATATTAAAGGTCGACGGCGAAGGCGATATCGTTCTGGAGATCACCCAGGAAGACCTTGATAATGCCGGTTTTTCCATCGGGGATCAGGTAAAGGTCAGGATCAAAAAGTACGATTATACGGAGAAAATGCCGTATTTTACCAATGATTCCGACTCGGAATCGGATGAATGCGCTCTTATTATCGACGGAGACCACGCATCCCTCTCCACAGCGAAGAGCAGCTTTGCGGAGGACGAGGATCTTTTTGATAAAAAGACCGGAAATGACGGAAAGATCGTCTGGGAGGATTACGAAAAAAAGAACGGTGTCGGTGAAAGCGTAAAGATCTATCTCCATGAAAAGGGCGAATATCTGGAGCAGTACCAGATGAGAAACCCTGAACGCACCAATGACAGGGATGATTATTCCTCGGGAAGGAAGTATGCGAACTTCCGGGAAGTGACTGCCGGAACCATAGGGCAGGATGTGCTCTTCAGGAGCAGCAGCCCTATTAATAAGGCGATAGGGCGGAATGACTACGCCGCAAAGCATATGGAAAAGGCCGGCATCAATACCGTAATTAATCTGTCCGACAGCCGGAAGGAAGTGGAAAAGTACCTGAAGGAAAGCGGAAACACTTATTATAAAAAGCTTTACGACCGGGGGAATGTGGCGATACTGGATCTCGACTATGATTTTGACAGCGACGCCTTCAGAAAGGGCATGGCCGATGCGGTGAGATTCATGTCCACGCATGAGGCGCCTTACCTTATCCACTGTACGGAAGGCAAGGACAGGACCGGTATGCTCTGCGCCATTCTTGAAGCGCTGATGGGTGCTTCCATACGGGAAATGACGGATGATTATCTTAATACCTACAAGAATTTCTATCATTACAGCAGCGATTCCGAAGAGTATGAGTATGCAAGAAAGGTGTATTTAAGGGAATTATTCAGGGCCATGGCGGATGCCGACAGCAATTCGGAGCTTTCCGACGCCGATTACCATGCCGCAGTCCTTCAATACCTGAAAGAGGGAGGGGCGAAGGACTATGAGATCCTTAAAACCATCGAAAAGCTGAAGGGCGACGGTGAAAACAGGGATAAGGTACTGCAGTTCCGGATAGACGAAAAGACCGCCGAAGAAGTGGCCTCAGGGGACGGGGTTCTAAGGCCAATAACAGGCGCGAGGTCAATAGCCTCTTTCAGCGGAGGAGCAGTGTGCCCCGGCAGGAGTTCCCTGGTAATAAACGGGGATTATCTCTATAACAAGCGGGATTACAAGATCACCTACAAGAACAATAAGCACGCCGGGCAGATGACCGCCACGGTTAAATTCAAGAAAAAGACCGAACCCTACGAAGACGGGATAAAGTCGATGGTTATCACCTATACGATAGACCCGAAGGAGGTTACCGAAGACGACGTCAGGATCAAACTGAACAAAAAGAAAACAGAGGTCAGGTCGGTAAGGGACATCGAGCGTGATGAGAAGATAAAGAAAAAATACTATGCTGCGGACATGAAGAAAAAGAGGATAACATTCATGGGAGACTACAGCGGAACAGTGGCTTTTGAGTAAATATCCGGGATAAGCGGTCCGGGTAAAATGACCAGGGAGGTTTTAAGATGTCAGGATTTGATATTGCGATCGACGGGCCTGCGGGAGCAGGAAAGAGCACCATTGCGAAAAGGGTGGCAAAGGAAAAGAATATGATCTATGTGGATACCGGTGCGATGTACCGGGCCATGGCGCTTTTCATGCTTAGGGAAAATACCGACCTTAACGATACGGCCGCTATAGCCGCCAAATGCGGGAAGGCCGACATCACAATTAAGCATGAGAACGGCGTGCAGTGCGTATTCTTAAACGGCGAAAACGTAAATGACCTGATAAGGACGGAGGAGGTGAGCGCTGCTGCTTCAAAGACCTCCGTTGTGCCGGAAGTCAGGAAAAAGCTGGTTTCCCTGCAGCAGGAGCTTGCGATAACCGAGAGCGTTGTAATGGACGGCAGGGATATAGGAACGAAGGTGCTGCCGAATGCCAGGCTGAAGATCTTTCTGACTGCCAGCACCCAGGTGAGAGCCAGAAGAAGATTTGACGAGCTCCTTGAAAGGGGCGAAAAGGCGGATCTTGCCGAGATAGAAGCGGATATAAAGGAGAGGGACAAGCGGGACATGACGAGAGCCGAGTCCCCTTTAGTGCAGGCTCCGGATTCCGTACTCCTCGATACTTCCGACATGAATATTGACCAGGTGGTGGAAAAAATCCTGTCTATGGTGAACTGGTAAGCATGAAGACTGTTATAACCGCAGAATCCGCCGGGTTCTGCTTCGGAGTAAAAAGGGCCGTGGACACGGTCTATGAAGAGATAGAAAAGGGCGGAAAGATCTACACCTACGGGGAGATCATCCATAACGAGGAAGTGGTGCGGGACCTTAATGAAAAGGGCATTACTGTCATAAACACCCTGGAAGAATTGGAAAGCCTTGAGGAAGGCACCGTGATCATCAGATCCCACGGCGTCTCAAAGACTGTTTACGATATCCTTGAAAAGAAGAAAAAGGTGAAGGTGGTGGACGCCACCTGTCCCTTTGTTTTAAAGATACACAAAATAGTCGCTGAAGAAAGCGCTGCGGGGAAAGAAATAATAATAATAGGCGACATGGATCACCCCGAGGTCCGGGGGATAATCGGATTTTCGGAAAGTCCTGTAACGTGCATAAAAACTGAGGATGAGGCACATGCATACCGCTCGGACAGCGATAAACCAAAGTGTATAGTGGCTCAGACCACCTTTAATTTGCATAAATTCAATAATATTGTTGAAATACTGAATAAAAAATGTTATGATGTCCATACTGTGAATACAATCTGCAATGCTACTGAGCAGAGGCAGACTGAAGCTTTAGAGATCGCATCCCGTGCGGATGCCATGATCGTGATAGGAGGTAGACACAGCTCCAACACGAGGAAGTTGTACGAGATCTGTTCCGAAAGATGTGCTGACACAAGGTTCATTCAGACGGTGGATGACTTGGATACTGACTCTCTTAAAGATGTAAACTGTGTGGGTATCACAGCTGGGGCGTCCACCCCGAATTATATTATTGAGGAGGTTCAAAAACATGTCAGAGGAACAGACTTTTGAACAGTTATTTAATGAGTCGCTGGAACATGATTCAAACATCAGACCGGGAGAAATTGTAAAGGGAAAAGTTATTACCGTTAAGCCTGACGAGATCGTACTGAATATCGGGGCTAAGGGAGACGGTATCATCACAAGGAGTGAGTACTCCAACGATAATTCCCTTGATCTCACCACTGTTGTCAATGAAGGCGACGAGATGGAGGCAAAGGTCCTTAAGGGTAAAGCCGGAGACGAGCAGGTTCTCCTTACCTACAAGAGACTGGCTGCTGACAGGGGAAATAAAAAGCTTGAAGAAGCTTTCAATAATAAAGAGGTGCTCACTGCCAAGGTTGTTAAGGTACTTGACGGTGGTCTTTCTGTTGTCTATGAGGGAGCAAGAGTATTCATTCCCGCATCCCTCGTTTCCGATACCTATGAAAAGGATCTGAACAAGTACAACGGGCAGGAGATCGAGTTCATGATCACCGAGTTCAACCCCAGGAGAAGAAGGGTTATCGGTGACAGAAAGTGCCTGCTGGTTTCCAGAATGGCCGAGAGACAGAAGGAGCTTTTAGAGAAGCTTCATGTCGGAGATATCATCGAGGGTCAGGTAAAGAATGTTACGGATTTCGGTGCATTCGTAGATCTCGGCGATATAGACGGTCTCCTTCATATTTCCGAAATGTCCTGGGGACATGTGGAGAGCCCGAAGAAGGTATTCAAGGTTGCAGAGACCTTAAGGGTATTCATCAAGGATATCCAGGGTACCAAGATCGCTCTTTCACTGAAGTTCCCGGATGAGAATCCCTGGATAGACGCAGCTGAGAAGTATGCTGTAGGGACCATCGTAAAGGGTAAGGTTGCCCGTATGACAGACTTCGGCGCATTCATCGAGCTGGAGCCCGGCATCGACGCTCTGCTTCACGTTTCCCAGATCTCAAGGGATCATGTAGAGAAGCCTTCCGACGTATTAAAGAGCGGACAGGAAGTTGAGGCAAAGGTCGTTGATTTCAACGAAGCAGACCACAAGATCTCACTTTCCATCAAGGCACTTTCCGGTCCTGTTGAGGACGAGGCTGAGGCTGCTCCTGCAGAGGGCGAAGCTCCCGCAGCAGAAGAGACCGGGGAAGAGGCATAAAGAGCCGATCCCTACGGGAAATACTTAAAATATAAGGGGGACAATATGGTTTCCGGTGATTACGAACAGTTCAAGAAATCCATTTTTGCTCTTACAAAAATAGATCTTTCCGCATACAAGGAAAAGCAGATGAGAAGGCGTATCGATACGCTTATCGAGAGGAATAAGTTCAAGGACTATGCCTCATACGCCGATGGGTTGAAGAAGGACACGAATCTTTTTGATGAGTTTGTAAACTACATCACGATAAATGTTTCGGAGTTCTACCGCAATCCCGATCAATGGGAACTGATGGATAAGGAATTCATTCCCGAGCTTATCAGAAAATTCGGAAAGAATCTGAAGATATGGAGCGCTGCATGCTCCACCGGAGATGAGCCCTATTCACTTGTGATGGCTTTTTCAAAGCATCTCCCTCTTAATCAGATAAAGATCAACGCCACCGACCTGGATAAGACGGTTATGGCGAAGGCCAAGGTCGGGCTTTATAATTCAAAGTCCCTGGCCGGAGTTCCTGCGGAGTTGAAGTCCAAGTACTTTGACAAGGTGGGTCCCTCCTTCCAGATACATGATGAAATAAAGAGGCAGGTGGAGTTCAAGGAGCACAATCTCCTGAAGGACACATATCCCACCCAGCAGGATCTCATCGTATGCAGGAATGTGCTGATCTATTTCACTGAGGAAGCTAAGGACGAAGTGTTCAGAAAGTTCGCAGCTTCACTGAAGAAGGGCGGTATCCTCTTCATCGGAAGCACCGAGCAGATCATGAATTATAAGGAAATGGGCTACGAGAGAAGAAATTCATTCTTCTATGAGAAAGCCTGACCGGAGAGTTTCGCATCAAGCGAAACTCGTAGGGACCTGGCACGTTTCTTTTAAGAAACGTGTCCCGAAGGGATTGCATGAGGGCTTCAGGCCCGAATGCAACCGCTAAAATTCAGTAAATATGACTCGAACATAACCCGCTGAAAGTCAGACACTTAAATGTTTTATCTGAAACATTTCCCCAGCACCTGAAGAAGATATTCTTCAAGTGCCGGGGATTTTTTTATGTCCTCGGAATAGAGGATGTATTCCGTCTTACTCTTATAGTCCTGCCTGTAAACAGTGCCGTCAGGGAAAGAAAAGCCCTCGGGCAGGGGCAGGAAAAGCCCCTTTGTTTTAATATAGCAGTTGGATGCCTTGGCCTTTTCCGTTTCGGCCGTGGTCATTATGGACGCTATTTCTTTAAGCACAGCCTTATCCTCTGAGGGAATGTAGCAGTAGTCCTTATAATTCTCAAAGAAATGCTTTAATTCACCCTGAGTTAAGGGGATTCTGAGAACTCCCTCATTATCAAAGGTTTCAAGGAAGAGCCTGTAATTATGGAAAAGCCGCGGCTTCGGTACGGAGACCGGAAGGGTAAAGCTGATCATAAGCTCAGAGTTTTCTTCCCCGTCAAAACCCCTATGGCTTTCAACATCAATGCTCTTAATATCAAAGCTGCCGGGAGCCGGATCGGAGGCTCTCTTAAAAATCTCCGGATAGGAGAGGACAGGAAGGATTTCCGCCATGCCGAGCACATCATCCCTGTTATGGGTGATAAGGAGGTCGTAGAGAGCGGGATCCTTTGTGATCACATATTCCTTATAGACATCTATCAGCTCTTTTCCGCTGTACCTATCCTCCCGCTTTATATCCAGCATTTTTTCTATTGATTTCTGGTCTAAATGGCTGAGTCCGAAGGAACGCCTGCAGGGGCGGAGCTCCGCATAAATATCGATGTCTGTGCCGTTTTGCAGGGCTTCCGGGATCTTAAGGCCATGGATCTCATAGCGCTTCCGAAGAAAAGGAAGGTCAAAGTGCCTGCCGTTAAATGTTATGGCCCTAAAATCCGTATTTTCCAGTATTTTGAAGAGTTCATTCAGGATAAGGGATTCTTCCGAAGGATCTTCGGAAAAAAGGAGGCTCAGGCGGTAACTACGGACCGGATCCTTGTACTCAGGATAGAGAAGTCCTATAAGATAAACAGAACAGATGTCTTTTTTCAGCCCTGTGGTCTCTATATCGAGGAAAATTCCCTTCCCCTCCGTCAGTTTTTCATAGTATGATTTATTGGAAATACTGCATAAAAGATTGTCATTTTTTTTCATATTTGCTATTATATCTTAATGAAAATCTAATGTCATCTCCGATGACATTGATAAAAATCTTTAGGAAGGAAAGGAAAAAGGATGTCACAGTTTGGACCCAGGTTTACCTTTGACGGCGGCATACATCCGGGAGACCGGAATAATAAAGACATTTCAAAGGATAAACCTATTAAAGATGTGCTTCCGAAGGGAGATCTTGTATATCCCGTTTCCCAGCATATCGGGGCTCCTGCCAAGCCTGTGGTACAGGCCGGAGATCATGTAAAGGCAGGACAGCTCATTGCTGAGGCCGGAGGCTTTGTCTCCGCCAACATTTACGCCACCGTAAGCGGTACGGTGAAGGCTGTTGAGAAACACAGGGTGCCCGTAGGAGACATGGTTTTATCCATCATTGTCGAAAATGACGGTCTCTATGAGGAAGTGGAGTATCCCGAGGCCAAGCCTCTGGATCAGATCAGCAAGGAAGAGATCATTGCTGCGGTTAAGAATGCCGGAATAGTCGGAATGGGAGGCGCGGGCTTCCCGACCCATGTAAAGCTCTCTCCGAAAGACCCTGCAAAGATAGATTATGTTATAGCTAACTGCGCAGAGTGCGAACCCTATCTTACCTCGGATTACAGGCGTATGATCGAAAATCCCGAGCTTGTGATCGGAGGCATGAAGTGCGTGCTGAAGCTCTTTGATAACGCAAAAGGTGTGATCGCCATTGAGGACAATAAGCCCGATGCAATAGAGCTTCTTACCAAGCTCACAAAGGATGAGCCGCGTATCGACGTATACGCCCTGAAGACCAAGTATCCCCAGGGTTCTGAGCGTCATATCATATACGCATGCACGGGAAGAGCCATAAACTCAAAGATGCTTCCTGCGGATGCCGGCTGTATCGTTGACAACTGCGATACTTTAGTAGCCATTAATGAAGCGGTCACCAGGAATATCCCTCTTATGTACAGGATAGTTACCGTTACCGGTGACGCCATACAGGATCCCAGGAACTTTAAGGTTCGCTGCGGAACCAATTACAAAGAGCTTATCGAGGAAGCCGGCGGTTTTGTTACCGAGCCCGAGTGCATCATATCCGGCGGACCGATGATGGGCTTCTCCTTATTTGATCTGGATGTGCCGGTTACGAAGACCAGCTCCGCTCTCCTCTGCTTAAAGGAGGATCAGGCTGCAAGGGCTGTGGAGAGTGCCTGCATAAACTGCGGCAGATGCGTATCTGCCTGCCCCGAGAAGCTGATCCCCAGCATTCTCGCCACATATTCAGAGCATGAGGATTATGACGCCTTTAATAACCTTTTCGGTAAGGAATGCATAGAGTGCGGTTCCTGCTCCTATGTCTGCCCTGCTAAGAGACAGCTCGCCCAGTCCATTAAGTCCATGAAGAAGCTTTCAATGGGTCGTGACAGGGCAATGGCTGCTGCGGCAAAGGCCAAGGCCGAAGAGGAAGCCAGGAAAAATGAAGAAAAGAAGGGTGGTGAGGAGTAATGGCAGAAGATAAAAAGCTTATGAGTGTTACTTCCAATCCCCACATCAGGGATAACTGCACTACCCGGATGATAATGCTCCATGTGATAATCGCCCTTATGCCTGCGACCATTTTCGGTATCTGGCATTTCGGGGCTTATACCATCGCAGTGATACTGGTTACGGTTGTATCTGCAATGTTCTTTGAATGGCTTTATGAGAAGCTGATGCACCTTCCGAACACCGTGGGAGACGGTTCTGCGGCGCTTACCGGACTGCTGCTCGCTCTTAATATGCCACCCAGGATCCCCCTCTGGATCTGCGTGCTGGGATCCCTCGTGGCGATAGTTCTCGTTAAGCAGCTTTTCGGAGGATTAGGTCAGAACTTTATGAACCCGGCTCTCGGAGCCAGGTGCTTCCTTGTCATATCCTTTGCAAAGTATATGACGGATTTCTCCTACGATACCTTTACAGGTGCCACAAGGCTTGCCCAGCTGAAGAGCGGTGAGCTCGTAAATACCTTCGACATGGTTGTGGGTAATGAGATGGGTACCATCGGTGAGGTTTCGGTGCTGGCCATAGTTATCGGTGCCTGCTACCTTATCCTTCTCGGTATCATAGATCTTACGATCCCCGGTACCTATATAGTGACCTTCGTGATCTTCTGGTGCATATTCGGCGGACACGGACTGGATCCCTATTACATCACCGGACAGCTTGCAGGAGGCGGACTGATGCTCGGTGCCTTCTTCATGGCTACAGACTATGTATCAAGCCCCATCACCACAAAGGGACGGATCATATTCGGCGTGATACTTGGTATACTCACAGGAGTATTCAGGGTATTTGCATCCGGCGCAGAGGGAGTTTCCTATGCGATCATCATTTCGAACCTTCTCGTTCCTCTTATCGAGAGATGGACGGTTCCCAAGTGCTTCGGCTATGTGAAGCCTGAGAAAGGGGGCAAGGCATGAGTAAAGAGATCAGAAATACCCTGCTTATGACACTGTTTGCCCTTGTATTCGGGCTGGTTCTCGGTGTTGTTCACGAGATAACGGCGGGTCCCATTGAAGCCCAGAAGGAAAAGGCACTTAAGGAAGCATATCAGGCTGTTATACCTGATGCTGACGAATTCAATGATATCGGCGTTACCCCCGAGGGTGCTGCCGAGGTACTGGCCGGCGGCGATTATAATGCGGACATCACTTCGGTGCTGGAAGCTGTTGACGACGACATGGCAGTAGGTTATGTGATCAACGTGGTCAGCCACGGCGGATACGGCGGAGATATCGCATTCTCCATGGGTGTGGACGAAGCAGGATCCATACTCGGCATATCCATCACATCCATAGCGGAGACGCCCGGACTCGGAATGAGAGCCCAGAGTGATCCCGAATGGCTTCCCCAGTTCTATGGGAATGAGCCCGGAACCACATTCACCCTCGGTGAAAATGTGGATTCCATCACAAGCGCCACATTTACTTCACGCTGTATCACCAGAGGAGTGAATGCGGGACTTGCTTATGTTGATTATGTATTGGGAGGTGGAGAGATCAAATGACTTTTACAGAGAATACGCCTCTTGAACGGCTTTATAACGGTATTGTAAAGGAAAACCCCACTCTGGTCATAGTCCTCGGAATGTGCCCTACCCTGGCGGTTACAACATCTGCCATGAACGGTATCGGTATGGGACTGTCCACTACCGTGGTGCTTGCCCTTGCAAACCTCTTTATTTCATTACTCAGGAATGTGATCCCGGATGAGATAAGGATACCCTCCTTTATCGTCATCATAGCCAGCTTCGTTACGATGGTTGATATGCTGATGCAGGCGTTTACGCCGGAGCTATACAAATCGCTGGGTATCTACATTCCCCTGATAGTTGTTAACTGTATCATATTCGGTCGTGCGGAAGCATATGCATATAAGAATAAGCCCATTGCATCCTTCTTTGACGGCATCGGAATGGGACTCGGCTTTACGGCCTCCATTACCGTAATGGGCTTTATCCGTGAGCTTATCGGCTCCGGTGCGGTCTTCGGACAGACCATCGGATCCCTTCCGGATTTCGCTCCCGCGATCTTCGTTATGGCACCCGGTGCTTTCCTGGTACTCGCAATAATGATCACCATCCGTGCCCATATCATTAACACGATTGAGGCAAAGAAAGGAATCAGGCTTCCCGTTACACATACGGACGAAGAGGACGCCCAGTGCTCAAGCTGTGCTATGAGAATGAGCTGCGCCGGAAAATTCCAGAAGGTGGAAGCAATGATAAAGGCGGAGAAGGAAGCAAAGGCTGCTGCAGCAGCTCCTGCTGAAAAGCCTGCGCCTGCACCGGCGGCAAAACCTGCTCCCGCGCCTGCTCCCGCTCCTGAACCTGCACCTGCTCCTGCGCCCGCAGAGGCTCCCGTTGAAGCCCCTAAGGCTGAGCCTGTTGCAGAGGCTCCCGTTGAAGCCCCTAAGGCTGAGCCTGTCGCAGAAGCTCCCGTTGAGGAAGCTCCCGCAGAGGCGGCTCCTGTCGAAGAAGCTCCTGCTGAGGACGCTCCCGCAGAAGAAGCTCCTGTTGAGGAAGCTAAGCCCATGACAGCTCTTGAGAGGCTGAAGGCTATGAAGGCAGCAGATGAGGCAGAAGGAAAGGAGAATAGATCATGAGTACGACTTCACTTATTTCAATTTTGATAATGAGCATGCTCATTAATAACGTTGTCCTGTCCCAGTTCCTCGGAATCTGCCCCTTCCTCGGAGTTTCAAAGAAGGTGGATACGGCCGCTGGAATGGGCGCCGCGGTTATATTCGTTATAACCCTGGCAAGTATCATATGCGGGCTGATATATCATTTTATCCTGCATCCCTTAGGACTTGATTACTTGAATACCATTGTGTTTATCCTTGTTATCGCATCCCTTGTGCAGTTCGTGGAGATGTTCTTAAAGAAGGCCATGCCCGCCCTTTATAAGGCATTGGGCGTATATCTTCCTCTTATCACCACCAACTGTGCGGTTCTTGGTGCAGTGCTCTTAAATGTACAGAACGAGTACAACGTTATACAGGGAATAGTAAACGGCATAGCCACATCCGTAGGATTTGCGATCTCTATCATAATCCTGGCCGGTTTGCGTGAGAAAATGCAGTATAACCGTATACCGAAGGCTGTTCAGGGCTTCCCCTTTACCATGTTTACAGCTTCACTCATGGCGATAGCTTTCTGCGGTTTCTCTGGATTAAAGTAAGAGAGGAGAACAGTTAAATGGGAATTTTAATAGCTACAGTATGCGTGGCGGCTGTCGGTCTCTTTGTCGGAGTATTCTTGAGCATAGCCGGAAAAGCATTTTTTGTAGAAGTAGATGAAAGAGAAATAAAGGTGGCTGAGGTTCTTCCCGGCGCCAACTGCGGAGGCTGCGGCCAGGCAGGATGTTCTGCCATGGCCCACGCCATAGTAACTGGTGCAGCTCCGGTCAACGGTTGTCCGGTGGGAGGAGATGCGGTAGCCGCAAAGATCGCTGAGATAATGGGTCAGACAGTCAGCGAGTCAGAGCCGGAAGTAGCCTTTGTAAAGTGTGCAGGAACCTGTACCAAAGCCAAGGATCAGCATAAGTACACCGGTGTATCCGATTGTAAAATGCTTGCCATGGTTCCCGGCGGCGGCCCGAAGGCATGTTCATTCGGCTGTCTCGGCGGCGGAACCTGCGAAAGGGTATGTCCCTTTGATGCGATCCATGTCATTGACGGCATAGCAGTTGTCGATGAGGATAAGTGCAAGGCCTGCGGAAAGTGCATAGAGAACTGCCCGAGACATATGATAGAGCTGAAGCCGAAGAAGAATAAGTATGCGGTTGCCTGCTCATCAAAGGACAAGGGACCCGCTGTGATGAAGGTCTGCGCGGCAGGCTGTATCGGCTGCGGACTCTGCGAGAAGAACTGCCCGAAGGATGCCATACATGTGGTTGATAATATCGCACATATCGATTACGAGAAGTGCGTAAGCTGCGGCATCTGCGCAAATAAGTGCCCGAAGAAGGTTATTGAGAAGATCGAAAAACCTGTGCTTAAAGAGGCGGTCGGACAGTAATGTTTTTTATGCGGCAGCATATTGTTAAATATAAGAGGCACGCTGAAATATGCGTGCTTCTTTTCATGGCTGTGATGATGACGGGCTGCAGTGCCCTTAACCGGGGTGCTTCCGTTTCAAAGACCGATTTTGTGCTGGATACCGTTGCTAATATCACCATCTTTGACGGGATGGATAAGGAAGATGCAGAAAGGATCCTGGAGGAAAGCTTTGATGAGATAAGGCGCTATGAGGAGCTCTTTTCCGCGGAAAAGGAAGAGTCCGACGTATCAAGGATAAACCGCGCGGCGGGAGCGGAGACGGAGGTTGCGCCTGAAACCGCGGAATTAATATCCGTTTCCCTTAAATACAGTGAGTTAAGCGGCGGAGTCTTTGATATCACAATAAGACCGGTTTCAAAACTCTGGGATTTTAAGAGCGGTAAGGGGGTTCCGCCGGATGATGCGGATATAAAGGAAGCCCTTAAGCATGTGGGCTATGAGAATGTTATCCTCGACTGTGAAAAAAATACGGTGAGATTAAAGGATCCTGAGGCGGAAATTGACCTTGGCGGTATCGCAAAGGGCTATATAGCTGACAGGATAAAGGAATACCTTATAAATAAAGGGGTAAAGAGCGCCATTATAAATCTCGGAGGCAACGTGCTTCTGATCGGTTCAAAGCCTGACGGATCGGACTTCGGAGTCGGTATAGAAAAGCCCTTCGGGGACGGAGAGATGGTCGATACGATAAAGGTATCCGACAGATCCGTAGTGACCAGCGGAAATTACGAGAGATGTTTTTACTATGAGGATAGGCTTTACCACCATATCCTTGATACCTCCACAGGCTATCCGGCAGACGGCGGCCTGAACGCCGTTACCGTGGTGTCCGGTCATTCCGTAGACGGAGATGCGCTTTCCACAACCTGTTTCTGTCTCGGTGCTGAAAAGGCGGAGGAATTGATAAGTAATATTGCTGATGAAGATATAAAGGTTTACTATATAGATAAAGACAGTAATCTTATACAGGGGAGATAAAGACTGTATGTCAATGCTTCATGATGAAGATGATGATTATATAATGGACCGGAAGGTGAAGGGCGGAGTAGTCCTGGGACTTGTGGCGGCAGTGTCAGCCGTGGTGCTGGTACTGCTTATTACCTTTGCCGTAAATAATAAGCCTTTACAGAAAACCAGCAGTTCGGCCAAAGCAAATAACAGTGCGGAAGACGGCGATAATTCCGATCTTTCCAGCCTTGAAAACGAAAAGAGAACCAGTGATGAGCTGTCCTTCTGGCATATGTATGATGAGGATGAGACCAATAATACTTATGTGCCTTCTGTTACCAACGAAGGACAGGATGACAAGGTAAAGGAAAAGTTTATTCCCGATGAGGATGATGAAGAGTCCGATATTGCACTGTCCGAGAATTCTGCCAGCAGCCAGCAGCATGAGAGGGACACGGTATCCGGAAATGTCTTTGATGTTAACGAATTAACGGAGGGAAAGGCAGAATTCGTGGATATCCTCGGGCGCATTCCCACCAACACCCGCTATGAAGAAGGCTTTACCACCACCGGCATCTGGAAGGAATACGCATTAAACGGGCGGAAGACCAGCTATCACGGCATAGATATATCATCTTACCAGAAGAATATCGACTGGCCGCTGGTGGCAGCTTCAGGCGTTGATTTCGCAATGATCAGGGTTGGATCCAGGGGCTACGGCTCCGGAAAAGTGGTTCTCGATACCGCCCTTGTTGACAATATGCGGGGCTGCTCCGAAAACGGCATAAAGATAGGGCTTTATTTCCAGTCCCAGGCCGTAAACATGATAGAAGCCATAGAGGAGGCAAATTACTGCATCGGGGCTATAAACGGACAGACGGTGGAATACCCTATAGTTTTCAGTTCGGAAGCTGTTCTTAACGACAGCTACAGAACAGAAAACCTTTCAAGCTCGGAGCTTTCAGAGATCGCGAGAGCCTTCTGCGAAACTGTCAGGGCCTACGGCTATACGCCCATGATCGCAGCCACCAAGAAGCAGTTCGCCACAAAGATGGATCTTACTACCCTCGGCCAGTATGATTTCTGGCTCTATGACACCGATGAGATGTCGGTATTTCCTTACCGCTACAATATGTGGCAGTACAGCATCAACGGAACCGTTGACGGCATTTCAGATCCGGTGAACCTCGACATTTCCTTCACGGATTATTCAGTAAAATAACGTATCTTACACACTTGTGCCAAAGTGTATTTCGCCGTGTAGTTTGTATAGACTGCATATTTTGAAGTTGTGGAGGCCGGAGACCGCATAAACACCGTATTTCCGTGCGGCAGCCCCCACTAGCGCCCAGTATTCGTAAACGGGGTCGTAAAACGTCAACTGGATGCTTTACCGTATTATAACGAAGACTTCATAATTCGCCTAGACGTTTTGGAAGAAACCAAGCCAGATGGCGCGTATGTGTCGGATTTGCGCGCGCAGCCCTTGACGCAACTTCTTAGTGAGCCTCTGTACCAGCGCAAAACGCACACGGATGTGCGTTTTAGCCGTCCTGAACAGGATGTGAATAAAGGCGGGCGCGTCCGGCTGTGTCAGTCATGGAGGGGCGAGCTTAGAAGCTTACGTCAAGGCATGCGAGCACGGAAATGCGATACATGCGTGACATCCGGCGTAAATAACAGAAACAAAGTGCGTGACATCCGGCGTAAGACATAGGAGATAACATCCATGAACTACAAACTAACCGGCGGAAGGGTATACGATCCGGACTATAAGTTCCGCCAGCATGATGTTTATATCAGGGACGGTAAATTCGCAAATAAAGAAGATACAGGTAATGAATACGAGACAATGGATATGTCCGGGATGACCCTGATACCGGGGCTTACGGATATACATTTCCACGGCTGTAAGGGACACGATTTCTGCGAAGGGGATAAGGATGTCATACAGCTGATGGCGGATTATGAGGAATCAAGAGGCATCACCACCATCTGTCCCGCAACGATGACCTTCCCCGAAGAAAAACTGAATAAGATAATGGCTGCGGTAAGAGAGTATCCGAATGAGAAGGGTGCGTACATCGCAGGGGTAAATATGGAAGGTCCCTTTATATCACAGGAGAAAAAGGGCGCCCAGAATCCCGAATATATAACGGAGCCGGATATAGAAATGTTTAAGAGGCTGCAGGAGGTATCGGGAAATAAGATAAAGCTCGTGGCCCTTGCACCTGAAACAAAGGGGGCTGAAGAATTTATAGCAGCCCTGAAGGATAAGGTAATAATAAGCTTTGCCCACTCTGCCGCAGATTATGAAGGGGCAAAAAAGGCCTTTGAAATCGGAGTGCATCATGTAACCCATCTCTTTAACGGCATGGCGGGAATAGATCACAGAACTCCGGGCCCGGTATTTGCAGCCTTTGAAAGCGAAGGAGTGGAAGCCGAGATGATCTGCGACGGAGTGCATATACATCCTTCGGTGGTGAGAGCTGCGATAAAGCTCCTCGGCGAAGACCGGGTGATCTTTATATCGGACAGCATGGAAGCCGTGGGAATGCCGGAAGGAGAGTATGAACTTGGAGGACAGCCTGTAATAAAACGCGGAAATGAAGCAAGGCTGAAGGACGGCACAATTGCAGGATCCGCATCGGATCTTATGGATGTGCTGAGGACGGCAGTGCTGAAAATGGGCATTCCGCTGGAATCTGCAGTGAGATTTGCTGCAGTAAATCCTGCAAAATCCATAGGAATATATGATAGAACCGGCAGTATTGAAGAGGGAAAGGCAGCGAATCTTGCAGTACTTGGCGAAAATATTGAGTTAAAATACGTGTTCAGCAGGGGAAAACTGGTCTAAAGATCCTTTATCATCTTCATAAAGGACGCGGGGAGGCGGGTATTATCATAGGCCTCCCGGTATTCTTCCTCGGGCATGTCGGTAATGTAGTTCGCCGGCGTGTCTTTATTTCTGCCCTTTTCACGCAGGAGAGAACGGGCCTTGTTAAAGGCGATGGCGGCTGCTGTCTCGGAAGAAAAGACCCCCAGATTGTAGTAGCCGTTAACGTGGATGTAGGAGCGGTACTTTTTCGGGAAGGTATTTTCGATATTCTCCACGCCAATGTACCTGTTGATGATCTCAATATTTTCATATCTGAAATCCGTGGTATCCCCGTTTTTGAAACGGTAGTCCCTGCCCTCCACGGCAAAGGGGTGGATACCGTAGCGGGAGCTGACGGTCATCTGCGCTCCGTAATTTTCCACGAACATGTGGCCGCCCCGCTTCTGGATCCTGTGCTGCGAATAGAAGAAAAGATCATCGGTATCGAATTTCAGCTCCGTGTCCCGGTCAAGAAAATAGGAAAAATACCGCTGATGAAGATATATGGGGTTATGGAAGTAAACTCCGTTGTCGCGGAAATTAACAATCGAAAGGTATTTATCAAAGGGAATATAGTCGTAGGAAGAAAAGTCATCTATGCCGTCGTCGCTGTCCCGGAGAGAGCAGGCCTCATCATAGATAAGGGCGGCGTCCTTAAGATTATCGGAGCTGCCGAGACTGATGTGCCTGCCCTTGAAGGTTATGGATACACGGAAATAAATATCTCCGTTTTTCTTTTTTGCCTGATATACCCCCCGGGTAAGCTCCATTGTTTAAATCTCCCAACCGGTTTCTACTTAATATAAGGGAAATGCCGGTAACTGCAGCGATAATAAGTTTACATAAGCAACATATGCGTAATATTTATCCGTCACAATTTACATAGCATTTAGTATACAAAATTATAACAGAGTAGGTAAATTAACACAAATATTGTGAACTGACTTTGAGTATAATTGCATGATAATTACAAATATCGCAAATTTTCGTAACAAATCCTTAACAAATGGAAATCAAAATGATATAATCCTGTTTACAAACAGAAAGAGCAGAAAAATATCCTTCGATCCGAAGGAGTGTAAAGAGGAGAAAAACAATTTATGAATTTATCACGTACCAATGAAAAGAGTATATTATTATTTGCGGCGGCTCTTTTTGCTGCGCTTATGATGATGATAGCTTTCGGCGGCGCATTTGCATATGCTGAAGAGATCCCTGCCGATACAGAGGATGCAGTTGTAGTAGAAGAGGCACCCGTAGCAGAACCTGCTGCTGACGCTGCACTGCAGACAGCCACAGAGCCTTCAGCAGAAATATCACAGGCAAAGGCCCAGGAGCAGGCTGCTCTGGAAGCCAAGGCAAAGGCTGAGGCAGAGATCGCAGAACAGCAGAAGGCACAGCAGAAGGCTGCAGAAGAGGCTAAGGCAAATGCTGAGGCAGAGATCGCTGCACAGAAGAAGGCTATAGAAGAGCAGAGATTAAAGGCTGAGGCTGAAAAAAAGGCCGTTGAAGATGAGATAAAGAGAAAGCAGGAAGAGGAAGCTGCAAGAAAGGCTGCTGAGGAAGCAGAGAGACGTTTCCAGGAATCTCTTACTTCATCAGGAATGTCTGATGCGGATTTCAATGCACTTTGTAAGATAGTCCAGGCTGAGGACGGACATGACTGCATAGAGGGACGTATAGGTATTGCCAATGTTATCCTTAACAGGGTAAGAAATCCCCATTATCCCAACAGCATCATGGGAGTTATCACAGCTCCCGGCCAGTTCGGTCCCGTTCGTAACGGTGCATTTGCGGCTGCAATACCTACTGCATCAACCATTGCTGCTGTAAAGGAAGCTGTTGCAGGAAGAAATACCGTAGGCGGAGCGCTCTATTTCCACAGGGGCGGAAGCTGGGGCGGAAGAACCCTCGTTGCGGCAATAGGAGCACACGGTTTCTTCGTATAAATCGTATAAGCAAAGATTATACAATAACTCCTTCATATTCATTTTCATCTACCGTCATTTCTCCTTTGGCAGTGTGAATGCACCGCCTGAGGAGGCAATGACATAGAGAGCAGCAGGTATTATATGGTCTGTCCGCGTTGCGGGCGGGCTTTTTTTGTGGTATACTCGTGACCGCAGGATATTAGCGGAGATTGGACAGAAATGTTATATAAAAGTACCAGAAACAGTGAAATACGGCTCAAGGCATCGGAAGCGATACTTAAAGGATTAAGCGATGACGGCGGGCTCTTTGTACCGGAATCCATCCCTGAGCTGGATGTGTCCCTTGAAGAGATCGCAAAGATGGACTATAAGGAAACCGCTTATACGGTAATGAGCAGGTTCCTTACGGACTTTACGGAAGAAGAGCTGAAGGGCTGTATTGACAGGGCTTATGACGAAAAGTTCGATACGCCTGAGATAGCGCCGTTAAAATATGCCGGAAACGCTTATTATTTAGAGCTGTTCCACGGAAAGACGATAGCTTTCAAGGATATGGCGCTTTCCATTCTTCCCCACCTGATGATAACCTCGGCGAGGAAGAATAATATAAAGAATGAGATAGTTATACTGACTGCCACCAGCGGAGATACGGGAAAGGCAGCGCTGGCCGGATTTGCGGATGTGCCCGGGACCAGGATCATCGTATTTTTCCCGAAGGACGGGGTGAGCCCCGTTCAGAAACTGCAGATGGTGACGGAAAAGGGAAAGAATACCTTTGTAGTCGGCGTTGACGGGAATTTTGATGACTGCCAGACCGGCGTAAAGAAGATCTTTGCAGATGAGGAGCTGAGAGAAAGGCTCGATAAGAAGGGCTATCAGTTCTCCAGCGCCAATTCGATAAATATAGGACGTCTGGTTCCCCAGATAGTTTATTATGTATATGCTTACACAAGGCTGCTGAAAGGTGGTAAAATAAAGAATGGTGAGAAGATAAACATCACCGTTCCCACAGGAAACTTCGGAAACATACTGGCGGCTTATTATGCAAGGGGCATGGGACTGCCGGTAGATAAGCTGATATGTGCGTCCAATGAGAATAAGGTGCTCTTCGACTTCTTTAATTCCGGAGAGTATGACAGGAACAGGGAATTCATCCTGACCAGTTCTCCTTCAATGGACATACTTATTTCCAGCAATCTCGAAAGGCTGATCTATCATATAGCCGGGGATGATACGGAAAAGAATTCCGCCCTTATGGAGGCTCTGAAGACGGACGGCAGGTATGAGATCACTCCCTCCATGAGAAAGAAGCTGGACTGCTTCAAGGCCTATTATGCTTCCGAAAAGGAGACGGCGGAAAAGATAAAGAGTCTCTATGAAGAGACGGGGTATGTGATAGATACCCATACCGCTGTTGCCGGAGCCGCTTATGATAAGTATCTTTCAGACAGCGGAGACAGGACGCCCGCAGTGATAGCTTCCACGGCCAGCCCGTATAAGTTTGCCAGAAGCGTGATGACTGCCATAGATGAGAGCCTTGGAAATGAAGAAGATTTCCGGCTTATAGACAGGCTTTCAGAGGTTTCCAAGGTAAAAATTCCGCCTGCGATAGAAGAAATCAGAAATGCTGAAATAGTTCACAGGACAGAATGCTCAGTTAATGGTATAATGGATACAGTAGAAGGATTTCTTAAATGAGTGAACTTAAGGTCAGGGCATTGACTGAAAAGCTTTCCGAGGTACTGGTATTTATTGACGGGATGCTGGAAGAAAATGATTGTCCTGTAAAAACACAATTTCAGATCGATGTGGCAGTAGAGGAGATATTTGTAAATATCGCCAATTACGCTTATAATGAAGAGGGGGGAGACGCGGAGATCGAAGCATCGGTTTCCGGTGATCCCAAGGTTATTAAGATAACCTTTAAGGACAGCGGCATGCCATATGATCCTCTGAAGAAAGAGGATCCCGATGTCACCTTAGGGATTGAGGACCGTCAGATCGGAGGCCTCGGTATCTTCATGGTGAAAAAATCCATGGATAACGTGGAATATGAGCATAAGGACGGAAAGAACATCCTGACTATTTATAAAACCTTGATATAAGTAAATCAAAAAAGGAGGAAGTATCAATGCTCAACATCAACAAGGACAAGAAGGGTGAAGCCTTAGTTTATTTCCTGGAGGGAAGACTGGATACCACGACAGCTCCCCAGCTCGAAGGAGATATCAAGGAGTCCATCGAGGGAGTTAAGAGCCTCGTAATGGATCTTGCAAAGCTTGAGTACATTTCCAGTGCCGGCTTAAGAGTTCTCCTTTCCGCACAGAAGACCATGAATAAGCAGGGAAGCATGGTTGTCAGGAATGTCAGGGATGAGGTTAATGAAATCTTTGATGTTACCGGATTTTCCGATATTCTCACCATCGAGTAAGAACGGATTAACGTGTAAAGGATGGAATAAAACAGGGCTGCGGATCACGCAGCCCTTGTAAAATTCTGTTAAAAAGATAAGATCTGATTTATTTCTCTGACAGGATAAAATTCACAGTTCCGAAAGTAAAATCCACCGGCATAACATATGTGTCTGAATAGAGCTCTATCGGATCTCCCTTTTCGTCTGAAACAGGGGGAGTAAGAGTAGACTCCACATTCTCGGCTTCGGAGAGGTTGACGAGAAACAGACCGTTATGCAGATTCAGGAAATCCGCAGCCAGCTCGTTTACGATCTCTTCGTAATTGCTGAGCTCGATCTTTGAGTACATGGCCGCAAAGCTCGTCAATACCTCCGGCTCTGCATAGAGAGCGGAGACAGCATTATAATCCCCGGTAATACCCTGGGCAATATGACAGCTTTCCGGTATCTCATGGACTATCTCTGTCGGACGGGAAGTGATGTCCTTGTCCACGAACCGGTTCAGATTAAAAATAAGCTCTGCAAGATAGATGGACTTCCGGGACATTTATTCATCACCTCCGGAGTTTGAAATATGCTCCAGTGCGTTTCGTATCTGTTCGGGTGTAGTGGGTTTCTGAAGGAAATCCTTGGCGCCGGCTTTGATGGCCTCGCGAAGATGCACCTGGGTTCCTACGGATGAAACCATGACGATATAGGCCTTCGGATCGGATTCGCAGATCTCTTTGGCAGCAGTGATGCCGTCTTTGACGGGCATTACTATATCAAGAAAAACCACGTCAGGTTTCTCGGCGAGGTAGGTGTCTATCGCTTCCTGGCCGTCGAATACCTCTATGACATTCTTGCAGCCAAGTCCTTTCAGACCGTCTCTTAAATTCTTTCTTGCGAGAAGTGAATCATCGCAGATCATTACTTTGAGTTCAGATATTTCCATAACAGGCCTCTCCAAATCAAGTTTTGTATATTATATCTCAAAAGATGTCATTTTACAATTAAAGTTTGTTTAAAGATACCCCGCTATTGATGAAACACCCTGTTTTTGGTAAAATCCGTATGTATTTCATGATGAGAGTAATAGTTGAAAGGATTAATTATGGCCGAGAGTGAGAAGAATTATTCGGAGATCACCCCTGAGATCCGGGAACTGGCAAAAGAAGCGGCCCGTTCCACAGTTATAGATTCCGAACTGTACAGACAGTATGATGTAAAAAGAGGTCTTCGTGACCTTAACGGAAAGGGTGTATTAGCAGGACTTACCCATATTTCCGATATCCAGGCAAAGAAGGTTGTTGACGGAAAGGATATTCCCACAGAGGGACACCTCTATTACAGAGGCTACGAGATAGAGGATCTGGTCCGGGGCTTTACCAACGAAAAGAGATTCGGTTTTGAGGAGATCACCTACCTCCTGTTATTCGGGCATCTTCCGTCCGCGAAGGAACTGGATGATTTCGGCAACCTGATCGGCTACTACCGTTCACTGCCCACAAGCTTTGTACGTGACATTATTATGAAGGCGCCGAGCCACGACATGATGAACAGCCTGGCCCGGAGCGTCCTTACCCTGTATACCTATGATGATGCGGCCGACGACATTTCGATAGAAAATGTGCTGAGGCAGTGCATACAGCTTATCGCGCTCTTTCCCATGCTCTGCGTATACGGTTTCCATGCCTACGCCCACTATCATGACGGAGAGAGCCTTATAATCCACCAGCCGGATAAGGAGCTTTCCACAGCGGAAAATCTGCTCCGGATACTCCGTCCCGATTCGGAATATACAGAGCTGGAAGCAAGGATACTGGATGTGGCGCTGGTGCTCCACATGGATCACGGCGGTGGTAATAACTCTACCTTTACAACCCACGTAGTATCTTCAACGGGAACAGATACCTATTCTGCAGTGGCAGCCTCCCTCGGGTCATTGAAGGGACCCCGTCACGGCGGCGCCAATATCAAGGTTGTCCGCATGATGGAGGATCTGAAGCATAATGTCCATGATGTGACAAATGAAGGAGAGGTAAGGGATTACCTCAAAAAACTGCTGCATAAGGAAGCCTTTGACAGGAACGGCCTGATCTACGGAATGGGACACGCCGTGTACTCAATTTCCGATCCGAGAGAAAAGATATTCCGTTCCTTTGTGGAAAAGCTTGCGGATGAGAAGGGCTATTCCTCGGAATTCAATCTCTATTCCATGATAGAGAGACTGGGTCCCGAGATCATCGCTGAAGAGAGACAGATGTATAAGGGCGTATGCTGCAACGTGGACTTTTACTCAGGCTTTGTTTACAAGATGCTGGGGCTTCCCGAGGAGCTCTTTACTCCCATATTCGCCTGTGCGAGGATAGCCGGCTGGAGCGCCCACAGAATAGAGGAATTGAGTAATAACGGTAAAATAATAAGACCTGCTTACAAGCCGGTTTCGCCCATAAGCAGGTATGTTCCGATAGATGAGAGATAATTATCCTATTTCAGGAATTTCCGCTCGTTTATCCTGGTAAATACAGCAAATACTATACAGGTTACGAGCAGGGCGCCGGTGATCACCAGATTGGTCCAGAGGGGAACGCTCATGTAGTTGTCAATATACATGGATGCGATCCCGAATATCAGGAAAAGTGCACCGCAGACCATATTGACAGGGAACATGGCTGTAATAAAGCCCTTGGCATCCCTGGGAGCCGTTACATCAACATCTTTTCCCACAAGCTGGCTTGAGATGTTTCCGGTGGTCTTCATCCGGATGCCGGAATAAATGATATACGCTCCTGCAAGAATTTCGATAATATCAAATACATTATTAAAACTTGAATCATTCATGGGGATTATGATATCAAAAGAAGGCCGTCTTGTAAATAAAGGGGCGGAAGCATAATAAATTCAGCTTATGAAAGAATATTTCAAAAAATACAGAGACCATATTTTGTTCATAGTGATGATTGTGCTGATGATCGTTACGGCGGTCAACAGGGACAGTCTGATGGTCCGCCATAATTATTCATTTTCATCGGTGAACTCAGCCTTTTACGGTAATTCCGGAAGGATCTATGCGATAGACAATGGCCGGGAAAACATCATCATCCTTGATAATGAAGGAAAAGTGTCGGAGGTGCTGGGAGGCGGCAGAGAAGGCAGCTTTTATTATGCAGAGGAACTGGCGGAAGGAGATGACGGATCGCTCTATATTCTGGATGAAGCCTATTCCGGAGAAGAGGGGGATACCGAGACCTCATACCGCATACTACAGTACATTGATAAAAAATACAGGGTCCTTTTACTGAGCGAATCCCAGAAGATATACGATCTGCAGTATAAGGACGGTAAGCTCTATTATTTAAGGGAAGAGGAATACGGCCTCGGATTCTACGGATTAAAGCCCAATGACGCTCCCGGACTCTATAAGAGGATATTCTCCGGTGATATCTTAAACGATGCAACAATAGATCTTTCCACCGAACTCTGTGCCATTGCCACAAAGCGCGGAGCCGTAAGACTGCAGTACAAGGATTCCTATACCTGGGACAGCCTGAAGGCGAGCGGCATCCATATCATGCCGAGAAGCATAACGGCAAGGAACGGTATCGTTTATTTCTCCGAGCTGTACAGCGGAAGCATTGCGTCATTTCCGGAGGATTCGTTAGATAGTTTCAATACCCTGTATTCGGAAGAAGACCTGAAGATAGACAGCGTGAATGCCAAGCCTGACGGGAGTTCGCTCCTCGCTTCCGACCTTAAGAGCTTTTACAGGATAAATATGGAAAACGGCCCGGTAACGGTCAACTATCAGGGAGATGCGGAGAATTCACGCTTTTACTTCACGGTAATAATGTGGATCTGCCTGATCCTCTCTGTTTTGATACTTCTTTATTTCCTGAAGTTTATACCCGGGATACTGAAAAACTTAATTCATAATGAAGCCTCCCTCAGAATGTCCGCAGTGGTTGTGGCGGTTGTAATGGTGTCCGGCTTTATCGCGTCCTCCCTTATTTCCGAAGAGCGTGTAAAGGAAGATGACCGGGATATTACCGATATGAAGCTTTTCAGCGAAGTGATGCTGGACTGCATTGACAAGAGTTCCCTGTCAAAGATCCGATGGGAATATGATTACATGGGATCCGCTTATATGAAGTTCAGGGATTCTGCGGATATGCTTGTAAAGGAAGCAGAGAAGCAGGGGCAGAACTATATCTATGTATTTTATGATTTAAGCGACGGCTGCAGGTATATCCTGAATTACGAAGATACCGTGATGTGCGGCGAACCGAGGGGCAAGGCCGATCACAGCATTATACAGGAGTGCTTTGAAAGCGGAAAGTCCTTTGCCACCAAATCCAGGGACGCTGAAGGATCGTGGCTCAGTATTTTAAGCCGGGTTTCCGATGATAACGGAAATCCCGTGGCTGTAATGGAGATCAGTACGGATCTCAACTTCAAGGAGCAGGAGAGGGCGAGACAGACCAGGGATACGATAATGAATGTCCTCTGTTCATCTGCGGTTATGATGATGCTCATCATCGAAGCCCTGTTCCTTATCTCCTTCTATGAGGAAAATTCCAGGGACAGCGTTAAAAAGAAGGATGCATACCGTGCAGTGCCTTTGAGGACGGTGATGGCACTTACCTATCTCGCCCAGGCCATGCAGGATCCCTTCATCACGGTGCTGGCATCGAGGCTGTATAAGAGCAGCTTCCCGATACCGGACAGCGTGGCTGCGGGTCTTCCCCTTACGGCCCAGCTGTTCATGATGGCGATAGCTTCCTTTGTCGTAGGAAACATCTCTGAAAAGGCAGACAGCAAGCAGCTTCTTTACACCGGATTCTTTATAGATATCGCGGGATATGTGGTATGCACCCTCTTCTGTCAGAGCTACATCGGGATCATCGCAGGAAATGTCCTTTCCGGAGCGGGAACGGGAGTACTGCTCGTGTCCTGCAATACCCTGGCTGCCAGGGGAGAGACATTGGAATCCACGGCGGAAGGCTTTTCCGGTATCATGGCCGGATCTCTTTCCGGATTTACAATGGGAGCCGGTCTTTCAGCCCTTATCTTCCCTATAGGCGGAGTCCGTCTGGCCTATGCGGTTGCCGCGGGATTCATGGTTCCGGTTCTGTTTATGATCTACTTCTCTGAAAACGTGAAGCCTGAAATAGTGGAAAAGGCCAGTGAAAAGGATAAGATCGGGTTCTTCAAATTCTTTGTCAACCCCAGGGTTCTCGGTTTCTTTGCATTTATACTGGTTCCCTTTATGATGACTATTTCCTACAGGGAATACTTCTTCCCGCTTTATGTAATGGGTCACGGCATGGATGAAGTAAAGGTGGGACAGCTCTTCCTGGTCTGCGGACTGCTGGTTATCTATATAGGACCCTATATCTCATCCTGGGTAATAAAGAAATTCGGAACCTTCTGGAGTGTCGTATTTGCCAGCGTTATTATGGGTGCAAATCTGATATTATCGGGACTCTTCCTGTCTGTATTAACAGTAATAGCAGGAGTCGTGATACTGTCACTCTGCGTATCGTTTGCCTATACCTGCCTCTATACATATTTCGAGCAGCTGCCGGACAGCCTGATGTACGGGGACGGAAAGGCCATGGGAGTATATTCTGTTTTTGAAAACCTGGGGCAGACGATAGGACCTACGGTATACGGTTCGCTGATGCTGATGGGGGAGAGAAAGGGGATGCTCGTTTTCGGTGTAGTAGTCCTTTTCTTTGTGTTGTGCTATATTATAGCCATGAACAGAGAGAAGAGATTCTTCCATTAAACGCGCTTATTGTTAATGCAGATTTTTGATTTTGAAGAAAAAGATTCAGGGGAGCTTATAAAGTTTTACAGGGAATACTTAAACGATGGCGATGAGCCGGTCGCTTTGATCAGGGACGCCTGCGAAAAGGGGCTGTATTTTGGATCAAAGGCCGTTGAAGACGGTAAGACCATTGGCTTTTTCACCTTTCAGGAGGGCATTTCCTTTACCTGTCCCCGGCCGGAATTATATGAAGAGATCAGAAAACTCACAGGGGATGAAAAGACCGCCACGGTGGATACCCTTGTGGTACTGCCGGAGTACCGGGGCAGAGCCATCACCGCAGACCTCTTGGAGAATAACAGGATCCATTTCAGGGAAAGAGGGATCCGCTATGTTATGACCGAGTGCTGGGTTTTTCCTGACGGGAAGTCCCCGTCCCTCAAATACTATAAGAAAATGGGGAAGATAATCTATGAGAAGATGTTCCCTGACTTTTACAGTGATATAAGCAAGTACTCCATCACCTGTCCAATCTGCGGCAAAAACTGCAGCTGCGGGGCAGACATACTGCTCACGGATCTGTCCGGAAATTAGATCCATACAGCAGAAGAACCGGAAGATCCTTTATCATGGGGAAACGAAAATGAAGAGAACAAAACTGAACGTAAAGATCATAGCCATCCTTGTAATACTGATGTTTGTAATGTCCGCTGCCATCATATATATAAGCAGCACCAATCTCCGGAATACCTATTACGAGATGTACAAGGATAAGGGTGAGGATCTTGTTAAGATGGTTGCCGACCAGATGGACGGGGACTGGCTCCGGGAATATTCCAAAACATTTGAGCAGGATTCCAAATATGATGAGGCCAAGAGTTTCCTTGATAATATAAAGACTGATTTCCACGATATACAATACCTTTATATACAGGTTCCGGGCGAGGACCGCTTTGTGTATCTGATAGATGCCCAGACACCGGATGATGATCCGGCAAATATCAGCACTCCCGGAGATGTATATGAATATGAGGAATCGGACTACGAATACTTCGTCCCCGATATAAAGGCGAAGAAAGCTTCTGACCAACTGATACTGGGACCCGATGTGGGTTACGGGCGCCTCCTTTCCGTATGGGCTCCGATCTTTGATTCCAACGGTGAGATGGTAGCCATGGTGGATGCTGACTATGTGCTCTCCGAGATAAACCCCATTATTAACAGGAATATCATAAAGATCGCATTGGTGGAAGTGTTCTGTATCCTTGCAGTCGTATTGCTTATGGTCTTTATTTTACGCTCCCTCGTAATAAGACCCATTACCAGCCTTTCGGATATTGTGAGCTCCTATGAGCACGGAGAACTGGTAGAGGATATCTCTATATTTGATAAAAATAACGATGAGATCACAACCCTGGCCTATTCCTTCAGGGATATGACAGTGCGTATAGAGGAGTATATCCGGGATCTCACCATTGTTACTGCGGAGAAGGAGCGTATCGGAGCTGAGCTTAATGTAGCGACAAAGATACAGGCGGATATGCTGCCCCGTATCTTCCCTCCTTTCCCTGAAAGGACTGAGTTCGAACTTTTTGCTTCCATGAATCCCGCGAAGGAAGTGGGCGGAGATTTCTACGATTACTTCCTGATAGATGATGATCATTTGGGATTTGTAATGGCGGACGTTTCCGGAAAGGGTGTTCCCGCGGCGCTATTCATGGTCATTGCAAAGACTCTGATAAAGAACAGGGCCCTTATGGGGGACAAGCCCGGACCCGGGGAGATCCTTGCCTATGCCAATGAACAGCTCTGTGAAGGAAATGACGCCGAGCTCTTCGTTACCGTATGGCTCGGAATATTTACGATATCAACCGGACATGTGCAGTACTCCAGCGCCGGTCATGAATATCCTGTTTATTACAGGAATAATAAGGGATTTGACCTTGAAAAGGAGAAACATGGTCCTCCGGTTGCTACAATGGAAGGACTTCGTTTCAGGGAGCATGAGACTGTGCTGCAGAAGGGTGAGATGATCTTCCTTTACACAGACGGAGTTACGGAAGCTACCAGCGAGCACACCGAGCTCTTCGGAGAAGACAGGCTTGTGGAATCCCTTAATAAGTATTCGGGTGAAAATGTGGAAGACATCCTGAAGAATCTGAGAAAAGACATAGACGAATTTGTCGGCGATGCACCGCAGTTCGATGATATTACTATGTTCTGCTTAAAGTATAACGGTAATGAGTAAAAAGATATTCGGTATTACAAAACGCTTTTTTCCCATTCTGATGGCCTTGTCTTTAACAGGCTGCGCCTTTGCGGAAGAGAACAGCACCGCGATCGTAAAGACCTGGGAGCCTGAGAAAGGGGCTGTCGCCGAGGCTGTCGATTCTTCGGGGAGTGATGAGGGCGAAGGCTCTTCTGACTATGACCTCACAAAGAAGATCGGAATGGTGACGGATATAGGAGGTGTCGATGATGCCTCCTTTAATCAGAGCGCCTGGGAGGGCTTAAGCTCATTAAGCAAAAAAACCGGCGTTGCCACCACCTATGAGGAAACCATAGGGGATAAGACATTTTCAGAGAATTTCCAGAAGATCATAGACGACGGATCCACGCTCTGCTGGGGTATAGGCTATGCATCCGCGGATGCGCTTCTTGAAGCATCCCGGAAAAATCCCAATGTTAATTTTTCGGTTATTGACAGCTCATACGAGAATACTCCCTCCAATGTGACCGGAGTTACTTTCCGGGCGGAGGAGCCTTCCTTTATCGTGGGCTACATTGCAGCCACGGCCACCAAGACCGGAAGGATAGGCTTCGTGGGCGGTATTCACGGAGAGATCATTGACCAGTTCGAGTACGGATACCGCGCCGGCGTGGACTATGCTTCAAATGTATACGGAAAAAAGGTGGAAATCGATATAGAGTACGCGGACAGTTTTTCTGATGATGTAAAGGGAAAAGAGATAGCGGAGCGGATGTTCCGGGACGGATCCGATATAGTTTTCCATGCTGCGGGAGCAACGGGGATCGGAGTTATCGAAGCCGCAAAGGAAGCGGGGTGTTACGCAATAGGCGTAGACCGGGACCAGTCTGATCTCGCTCCCGACAATGTGCTGACATCCGCGATGAAGTTTGTAAATGTGGCGATAGAGAGGGTGTCGGATTCCTATCTGAAGAATGAGGAGATAGGGGGCAAGACCTTGAGCTTCGGATTTACCGAGGGTGCAGTGGGCATACCTGAAAACCACAGCAATTACAGGGATGAGATCTATGACGCTGCCCTTGTTGTTATCGATATGATAGAATCCGGGGATCTGGATCCCCCGGCAAATGAAGGTGAATATAATTTATTTTTAAAGGGAATGGAGGAAGACAATGGCTGAGATTATTAGGGAAAAACCGAAGTTCTATGATGATTACCTCTGTGACAGCAAGGCCTGCATAGACGTTTGCTGCAATGCCTGGATCATTCCGATGGATAAAAGGGCTGCCGATCTCTACAACAATTACCCCGGGGAAACCGGAGAGTATTTAAGGCAGAACATCATGCATAATGACAAGGGGGAATGGTTCATTAAGCTCCATGAAAACGGACGCTGTCCATTCCTTACCGATAATGATCTCTGCGGTGCACGTTTAAAGGCGGGTGAAGACGCCCAGATAAAGATATGCGAGGTCTATCCCAGGGAAAGGGATATAAAGGCCGGATACTATATGCTTGACACCCTTATGCTGTCCTGCAGTGAGGTGGCAAGGCTTTTTTATGAGAAATCCGGAGAACGGCTGGAATTCGTTAGAAGCGTTGAAAAGAATGATGAGGAGGAGATAAGTCCGGAGCTTAAGGAAAGAACGGACAGGCTCCTTGCTTTCAGGGACGGTATGGTGGAAGCCATTCAGGACGGCGCCTTTGATAAAAACCTTTTTGAAGTAAGGGAAATGCCTGAAACCGTGAAGGGCATACTTGAAGACACCATTTATTTTGAGAATAATTTAAGGTCGGAAGAGGTATTTGCGAAGGTGCGGGAGCTTCTTCCCGAGTCGGACAAGCTTCTTGATGACTTTATAAAGGATGTTCCGGAGCTTAAAAAATGGATACGGAAGACTGCAGCTTTCTTTGCCCACAGAAATCTCCTGGATACCTTCCAGGACGGAAGCATAGAGGGACCCCTTATGTCGGTATTCCGTTCCGCTCATTTACTTATGCTGATAGCCCTTGCCATATATAAGGAAAAGGGAAGCTTTGACGTAGATGCGATGATAGAGAGCGTTCATATCTTCGGAAATATCTATATCATTTCCATGCACAATATTTCTCTCCTTAAAGAGGTGAGGAACAGGGTACAGGATAAGGAGTATACGGACGGCGAAAATTCCGAGATGAGACCTTATCTTTACCCTTAATATTTAGTATAATAATCAGTAATGAGGGGAAGAGACTTCAAGGAGGATCCCGGATGGAAAAGGCAAAGGTTTACTTCACCGATTTCAGGACTGTTATCGGCACCAGTCTGACAGAAAAGCTGCAGAAGCTCTGCCGCAAAGCAGGTATCGGCAATATCGATTTTGACGGCAGGTTTGTGGCGATAAAGATGCATTTCGGAGAACTCGGCAATCTCTCCTTTATACGCCCGAATTACGTTAAGGCCGTAGCTGACCTTATCAAGGAATTCGGCGGAAAGCCCTTTATCACCGACTGCAATACCCTGTATCCAGGAAGCCGGAAGAATGCGATAGACCATCTCTATAACGCAGAGCTTAACGGCTTTAACTACATGACCACGGGATGCCACACGATAATCGCTGACGGCCTGAAGGGTACGGATGAGGCGACGGTTGAGATCCCGGGCGGCGAATACTGCAAGGAAGCCTATATCGGAAGAGCGCTCTATGATGCGGACATCATCATTTCCCTGAACCACTTCAAGGGCCACGAGATGACCGGATTTGGCGGCGCCATAAAGAATCTCGGAATGGGCGGAGGCAGCCGTGCCGGAAAGATGCAGCAGCATAGTGACGGAAAGCCTTCGGTTAATCCGGACCGCTGCAGGAACTGTAAGAAATGCGCCAGTGAATGCGGTTCCGATGCGATAAGCTATGAAAGCGGCAAGGCGGTAATAGACCAGGATATCTGCAAGGGCTGCGGACGCTGCATAGGAGCCTGCGTATTTGACGCGATAAGCGCCAATGAGGATACGGCTCTTGAATCCCTCTGTGCGAAGATGGCTGAATATACTGCGGCTGTTATAAAGGATAAGCCTGCATTCCATATAAGCCTTATTATGGATGTATCACCGAACTGCGACTGTCACGGGGAAAATGACGCTCCTATCCTGCCCAATATAGGGATGCTGGCAAGCTTCGATCCCGTTGCGATCGACCAGGCGGCTGCGGATCTCTGCCAGAAGGCGGAGCCGGTAAGGAACAGCCAGCTGGGAGATAATCTGGCAAGGCCGGACTGGCACCACCATCACGATCATTTCCTTGACAGCAACCCGAACATACGCTGGAAGGAAACCCTCGCCCACGGTGAAAAGATCGGGATAGGGAGCAGGGAATACGAACTTATCACGATGTGACGGATGAGTCAGCATCATGTTAAAGGTGTTGAAAAAAAGACAGAAAGATCAATTATTACGGGAGTAGAAAAAACTATGGAAGAAAACAAAATCGAAGAAGTAAAAAATACAGAGCAGAAGAGGGGCGGTTCATCACCGGTCTCTGCGATATGTATCGCTCTTGCGGTGGTGATAAGCAGCGCTATCCTGTCCTACGGATTTGTTTATTACAAGACCAGCGGCGATAATGACATAAAGGCCACCGGTTCTGCGTCCGTTGACTTTGAGTCGGACATGATAGTATGGCGCGGAAACTTTTCCCAGGAGGCCGGCACTTCCAGGATAGCCTATGAAAAGATAAAGAGCGATGCCGATATAGTAAAGGACTACCTCCGTAAGCAGGGACTGTCCGACAAAGAGATAGTTTTCAGCTCTGTTGACGTAAGCCGTACCACAGAGGACAGGTATAATGACGAAGGAAACTTCATCGGTTCATATTACACGGGCTATAAGCTTACCCAGTCCATTACGGTTACATCGGAAAAGATAGATGCTGTGGAGGAGATCTCCCGCAATATCTCAACCCTTATTGAATCCGGAGTGGAGCTCGAGTCCTGGTCTCCCGAATACTATAAGACCAACCTGGATGACGTAAAGATGGAGCTTATCGGCAGAGCCACAGAGAATGCCAGGGAGAGGATAGACATTATGGCCAGGGGCACCGGCGCAAAGGTCGGAAGGCTTAAGAATTCCGAGCTCGGAGTCATACAGATCACTCCGATGAATTCCGGCACTTCTTCCTATACTTATGACGGAGCCTTTGACACCAGTTCAAGGTATAAGACCGCAACCATTACGGTAAGACTTGACTATGCGGTAAAATAAATCCGTAAGCCGGGGCTGATAAAAGAGGTGTTATCCTTAGCGTCAGTGAAGGAACTCAGAGTATTTAGTGTATTAAAGCAATAAAGTTTTATATTGACATCTTCCGCCAAACACTTTAGAATTACAAATGGTTTTGTGCATTATTAGCGGATATGACAAGGGCGTCGGTGCAGGGTGCACTGACGTCTTTTTTGTGGGTTATCACAGCCTTGCCATTATCCGGTGCAGAACCGGGATTAAAAACTTAAGGAGGATTAAGTTATGAAAAGATTGATAGCAGTCGTGCTTACAGGCGTTATGACACTCGGCCTCGCTGCCTGCGGAGCTGCAGGCGGTGCTGCAGGTGCCGGCGGAGCAGGTTCCGATACGATAAGGATCGGTGTATTCGAGCCCTCCACAGGAGATTCAGCATCAGGCGGAAAGAAGGAGATCCTCGGAATGCAGTATGCAAATTCCGAGACACCTACCGTTGAAGCAGGCGGAAAGACTTATAAAGTAGAGCTTGTTTATGCAGATAACGGTTCATCTGCAGATAAGGCTCCCTCAGCTGCATCTGAGCTTGTCGGCAAGGACGTTTCCCTTGTGCTCGGTTCCTACGGTTCCGGCGTATCAATGGCAGGCGGCCCCAAGTTTGAAGAAGCAGGTCTTGCAGCTATCGGCGTAACATGTACAAACCCCAATGTTACTGCAGGAAATGACTACTATTTCAGAATATGCTTCCTTGATAATTTCCAGGCTGACGTTCTCGCAAACTTCGCTATGGATAAGTTCTCCGCTAAGAAGGCATACTGCCTCGGTGAAAACGGAAACGAATACGATCAGGGTCTGGTAGCTTTCTTCACACAGGTATTTGAAGGAGCAGGCGGAGAGGTTATTTCCGACTCCTTCCCTACAAACAACTCTGACTTCACTTCTTACCTCAACAAGGCTAAGAGCGAAGGCGCAGACGTTATCTTCACCCCTGTTTCCATCGCATATGCAAAGCAGATCATGGAGCAGGCAGCATCACTTGATATAGGCATTCCTTTCCTCGGATCCGATACTCTTGATGACAACATGGTTCTCGAGGCAACAAAGGATACCAACCTTCAGCTCTATGTATCAACCTTCTATCAGGAAGGCGGTTCCGACAAGTTCGATAAGGGCATCAAGGATTATATCAACAGCAATTCAGACGCTATGACCGCAAACGGCGGAAACGACACCATCTCAGCTGTTACAGCCATGGGTTATGACGCTTACTATGTTGCCCTTGAAGCTATCAAGGCTGCAGGAAGCGGCGACAAGGCAGCCATAAAGGGTGCTATCCCCTCTGTAAAGTGGGACGGAGTTTCAGGCTCCATAGCCTTTGATGAAATAGGTGATGCTGTTCGTGATACCGCTTACATCAAGACTGCTGACACATCAACAGGCACCTGGGCATTTGAGAAAGTACAGACCGGATCAGCCAAATAATACTGTTTAGCTGAACCTGTCTGACGCACCCGGCTGATCAAATCGTATTTCGTAAGATGAGCCGGGTGCCTATACATGTTAGTTATCATACGTCATTTGCGGTGCCGCAGGTGACTGAAGGAAAGAATAATAATCATTATGGAATATGTAATCTCCGTACTGCTTTCCGGCATTTCTGTCGGAGGGCAGTACGCCCTTATTGCAATCGGATATACTCTGGTTTACGGAATCTTACGTCTCATCAACTTTGCACACGGTGACGTGTTCATGGTGGCGGGACTGATGGGCATCTATTTTACAGCGGTACTGCCCATATCGGTTTCACTTCCGCTGGTTATAATCCTTACGGTTCTTCTGGGATTCACCATTGAAAGAGTCGCATATAAGCCCCTGCGTGATGCGCCCCGTATGTCGGTAATGATATCGGCTATCGGAGTGAGCTATCTCCTGCAGAACACGGCCACCTATGTGACAGGCGGACAGCCCATGACCTATCCCACGATCCCCTTCCTTTCCGGAACGGTGGATGTGGCGGGAACCCAGACCAAATGGGTCGTAATACTCACCCCCATACTGGTGCTCACCCTTGTGGTGCTGCTGTCACTCCTTATCAACCGCACAAAGATCGGAATGGCCATGCGTGCGGTTTCCAAGGATTTTGAAACCAGCCGTCTGATGGGTATCAGGATCAACAGCGTGATCTCGGTTACTTTTATAATCGGATCTGCCCTGGCAGCCGTCGGATCGATCCTTTTCTTCACAAATTATCCGGCCATTACTCCCATGGCAGGTGCCATGCCCGGACTTAAAGCCTTCGTGGCTGCGGTATTCGGCGGCATCGGTTCCATACCCGGAGCCGTTATAGGCGCTTTCATAATCGGAATATGCGAGACCATAATCAAGGGTCTTCCTTCTTCCTGGGATGTGTCGGTATTTTCCGATGCCTTTACCTTCGCCCTTCTGATACTGATACTGGTATTCAAGCCTCAGGGGCTTTTCGGTGAAGCGGCAACGGATAAAGTCTGAGAGTGGAGAATTATCAATGAACGAATCAGTTACGAAGAAAAAGAATATGATGCCAACCATACTCGGTATGGCTGCATTATTCATATTTATAATACTTATAGAAAATATCAGGAGTGTATTTCCCGGGCTTCCCATGATCTTTGATCCCATGAGCCCGTTATTCACGGTATTAAAAAAAGCCGCGGTCTATTCCCTGGTGGCGGTTTCGATGAACCTCCTAAACGGTTTTACGGGGCTCTTTTCCCTGGGACAGGCCGGATTTATGCTTCTTGGCGCATACACCTATGCAATACTTACCGTGCCTACGGCGATGAAGGATCAGGTCTACTATCTTTTCGGAGGCTGCGCTTTCCAGTTTTCCCTAGTTGATGCATTTCAGGGGATCTTCGGGGCAACCGGCGTCGGATATGCGGTAAGCATGATCTTAGCCTGCCTTATAGCGATAATACTCGCCGGAGCGGTTGCCGGATTCTTTGCCTTTCTGATAGGATTTCCGGTGCTCCGCTTAAAGAGCGATTATCTTGCCATCGCAACTCTCGGCTTTGCCGAGATCCTTCGCGCCATCTTCCAGTGGCAGACCCTGGGGCCTGTTACCAACGGCGCAAATATGATAAAGGGCTTCCCCACATTTACGAGCTTTAATATCACGGGACCGAACGGAGCAGTAATACTCCGGCTTTCTACCTTTGTTCCCTTCCTTATCACTTCGGTCTGCATAGCAATTATAGTGCTTCTTATCCATTCATCCTACGGACGGGCCTTTGTTTCCATCCGTGATGATGAGATCGCAGCCGAGGCCATGGGAATAAAGCTTTTCTCCCATAAGATGATGTCCTTCGTGATATCCAGCTTCTTTGCGGGAGTCGGAGGAGCCATGTTTGCGATGTATGTGGCAAATGCCCAGGCAAAGGCCTTTACCTCCACGATGACCTACGAGATCCTTCTGATAGTCGTTATCGGAGGAATAGGTTCTGTATCCGGTTCTGTAATAGCTACCTTCCTCTATGTCGTATGTTCAGAGTGGTGGCTCAGGTTCCTTGACAGCGAACAGTATATAGGCGGCTTCAAGGTGCCCCTTCTCAGAAACGGTTTCAGAATGGTGGTATTCTCCATCGTTATCATGATAATAGTGCTTTTCTTCTCCCAGGGTATCATGGGTAACAGGGAGATAGATTTCGGAGCCCTGTTCAACAGGAAGAAAAAAGAAGATAAAGCTGAAAGGAAAGAGAAATGAGCGATAAAGCAGCAGAAAAGATCGCTTTGCATATAGAAAACGTCACGATGCAGTTCGGCGGAGTGGTGAGCGTTAACAACCTGTCGATAGACGTGCCGGAGCATCAGATAATAGCTCTTATCGGGCCGAACGGTGCGGGTAAGACCACGGCTTTTAACTGCATTACCGGAGTGTATCAGCCTACCAACGGACTGATAGAATTTAACGGAACTCCCATGGTCAGGAATTTCCCCAAGGGAAAGGACGCGAGGAACTACAAGGGAGAAAATGCCGATAAATACAAGGGTCAGGCGGTGCTTGCACCCACTCCCGACGAGATCACGAAGCTCGGGATCGCCAGGACCTTCCAGAATATCAGGCTCTGGAAGAGCATGACGGTATTTGAGAATGTTCTGACCGCAAAGCACATGAGGGCAAAGCAGAACGTTTTCTCCGCAACCTTCAGGGGAAATATGTCGGAAGAAAAGCGGATGAGGGAGGAGACAATGGAGCTCCTTAAGGAGCAGGGGCTGGATTCCTTTAAGGATGAGCCCGCCACAAGCCTTCCTTACGGACTGCAGAGGAGACTGGAGATCGCGAGGGCGCTTGCCACTGATCCCACGCTGCTCCTTCTTGACGAGCCCGCTGCAGGAATGAACCCCCAGGAAACGATAGAGCTTGCGGACTTTGTTCATGAGATCCGGGAAAAATACAACCTTACCGTATTTCTTATCGAGCATCACATGGATCTCGTCATGAATATCTCGGATTACATCTATGTTATCGATTTCGGCAGCGAGATCGCAAGAGGAATTCCGGATGAGATACAGTCGAACCAGAAGGTTATAGAGGCGTATCTCGGGGTGTCGGAAGAAGAGTAGAAAGGTTTTGGTGTTGCAGCATGCAGGACTGTGTTCTGAAAATAGATAATCTGGAAGTGAGCTACGGCGGCATAGAGGCTGTCCGCGGCATCAGCTTTGAAGTAAATAAAGGAGAGATCGTTACCCTTATCGGTGCGAACGGTGCCGGAAAAAGCTCCACACTCCGTACCATTTCAGGTCTTGTGAAGCCGAAGGGCGGAAAAGTAACCTTCATGGGCGAAGATATCACCGGCAAGGATTCGGCGGATATCGTGTCAAAGGGACTTATGATGGTGCCGGAAGGACGCCGCATCTTCCCCAACCTTACGGTACTGGAGAACCTGAAGGTTGGAGCCTATCTCAGAAAGGACGATTTAGATTCCGATCTGGAGATGGTATTTAACTATTTCCCGAGGCTGAAGGAGAGATCCTGGCAGGCGGGAGGAACATTATCCGGCGGAGAACAGCAGATGCTGGCTGTGGGCCGGGCACTGATGGGAAAGCCGAAGCTTCTTATGATGGACGAGCCCTCCCTCGGACTCGCTCCGATAGTAGTGCAGGGAATATTTGAGATCATTAATGAGATCCACGCATCGGGCGCAACGGTACTCCTTATAGAGCAGAATGCAAATATGGCTCTTCATGTGGCTGACAGGGCCTATGTTATTGAAAACGGAAAGATCTCTCTCTCCGGAACGGGTAAAGAGCTTTTGGAAGATGAGAATGTGAAGGCCGCATATCTTGGCAGCAAGGGAAAATAATACAGCATTTACGGAGATCCGGAACTCCGGGAGGATATATAACAATGGGAATGACAATGACGCAGAAGATCCTCGCAGCACATGCGGGACTTGATAAGGTGAAGGCGGGCCAGCTAATCGAAGCCAATCTGGACCTGGTCCTCGGAAATGATATCACCACCCCCGTTGCGATAAACGTAATGGACGGTATAGATAAGAAGACGGTTTTCGATAAGGAAAAGATAGCCCTTGTAATGGACCACTTTATCCCGAATAAGGATATCAAGTCCGCCGAAAACTGCAAATGCTGCCGTGATTTTGCAGCAGAACACGATATAAAGAATTATTTCGACGTGGGAAAGATGGGAATAGAGCACGCCCTTCTTCCGGAAAGCGGACTGACGGTTGCGGGAGACTGCATAATAGGAGCTGATTCCCACACCTGTACCTACGGCGCTCTCGGAGCCTTTTCCACAGGAGTCGGATCCACCGATATGGCTGCCGGCATGGCTACAGGAAAAGCCTGGTTCAAGGTGCCATCAGCCATTAAGTTCAACATCATCGGAAAGCCCTCCAAGTGGGTTTCCGGCAAGGATGTGATACTTCACATCATCGGTAAGATAGGCGTGGACGGAGCCCTCTACCGCTCAATGGAATTTACCGGCGAGGGTATCAAGAATCTCTCCATTGACGACCGCTTTACGATTGCAAATATGGCCATCGAGGCCGGCGGAAAGAACGGTATCTTCCCGGTGGACGATATAGCCATAGAATACATGAAAGCCCATGGAAACAGGCCTTACAAGGTATACGAGGCTGATCCCGACGCCGAATATGACGAAGAGTACACGATAGATCTTTCGGAACTTAAGCCCACCGTGGCCTTCCCCCATCTTCCGGAAAATACAAAGACGGTGGATGAGATAAAGGAAAAGATAGAGATACAGCAGTCGGTCATCGGATCCTGCACCAACGGAAGGATCAGTGACCTTCGGATCGCTGCGGAGATAATAAGGGGTAAAAAAATCGCGGACAATGTGCGCTGTATCGTGATCCCCGGTACCCAGAAGATCTACCTGAAGGCCCTGGAAGAAGGACTTATCAGGGACTTTATCGAGGCCGGAGCTGTGGTTTCCACTCCCACCTGCGGTCCCTGTCTCGGAGGATATATGGGTATACTCGCTAAGGGAGAGAGATGTATCTCGACCACTAACAGGAATTTCGTGGGACGTATGGGCCACACCGAATCCGAGGTTTATCTTGCGAGCCCCGCAGTGGCGGCAGCATCGGCTGTGGCAGGTTTTATTACGGCACCCTGAGCGGAGCGCACAATGCATCCTGAGTGCAGCGTGCATCATGTCATCATGAGCGGAGCGCGAAGGATCTTAAGTATACAAAACAGAAGGGCAGATACAGTATGAAAGCAAAAGGCAGAGTTTTTAAATACGGGGACAACGTGGATACGGATGTTATAATCCCCGCAAGATATCTCAATATACAGGATAAAAAGGAGCTTTCCTCCCACGCCATGGAGGATATAGACAAGGATTTTGTGAAGAACATGAACCCGGGAGATATTATGGTGGCCAGGAAGAATTTCGGCTGCGGCTCCTCCCGCGAGCATGCTCCCATGGTCATAAAGGAGTCCGGGATCAGCTGTGTTATAGCCGATACCTTTGCCCGGATCTTTTTCAGAAATGCGATTAATATAGGACTTCCCATCCTTGAGTGCCCCGAGGCCGCAGAGGCCATCAGTGCCGGAGATGAGGTGGAGGTGGATTTCGATACCGGAGTCATCACCGACATCACCACGGGAAAAAGCTTCAGTGCGGAGCCCTTCCCTGAATTCATGCAGAAGATCATTAATTCCAACGGGCTTGTCGGATATATTAATTCCTGAGTGTCATTAACCGTTTTGAAAACACAATATTTTGTAATAAAAGGCCATATGTGATAGAATATCTCGTATGGTCTTTTTTGTTTTTAAGACCGTTAATTCAGATTTGATGTGACTCGGGAGGGTTTAAAGGATTGAATATCATCGGAGCGGTTTTGATGGGAATATTGCAGGGACTGACAGAGTTCCTTCCGGTTTCTTCGTCCGGACATCTGGCAATATTCCAGAATCTTTTTCATATAGGAAACGGGGTGGAGGACCTCTTTTTATTTGATATACTGCTGCATATCGGTACCCTTGCAGCTATATTTGTGGTCTTCTACAAGGATATCTTCAAGCTTATAAAAGAGGGCTTCGGGATAATCTTTGATTTCTTCAGGAGCCTGTTCGGGCTCATCAGGGGCAGAAAGTGGAAAAGGGTCATTAAATCCGGTTACAGGAAGTTTGTAATGCTGATAATCGTTTCCACCATCCCCACCGGTATCATCGGAGTGCTGTTAAAGGATCTGGTGAAGGAGTGTTCAAAGACTCTTATCATGCCCGGTATTTTCCTTATCATCACGGCATGCATCCTCTTTATTGCAGACAGGGCAGAGGAGGGGGATAAGACCCCGAAGGAAGCGACCTACAGGGATGCGCTTATTATCGGTACTTCACAGGGTATAGCCACACTGCCCGGAATATCCAGATCCGGTACCACGATAACGATGGCCCTGCTCTGCGGTTTTGAAAAGAGATTCGCGATAAAGTATTCCTTTATCATGTCCATTCCCGCCATTCTCGGAGCGGCTGTACTGGAGTTAAAGGACGTGGTTGAGACAAAGGCTGAATTCCAGCCCGCATATATAGTTGGAATGATAGTTTCTGCGGTTGTTGGCTATGCGGCAATAAAGATCATGCTGAACGTTGTAAAAAACAAAAGATATATCTTTTTCTCCGTATACTGCCTTATCGCCGGTATTGTTGCTATTGTCGGAAGTTTCATAGTTAAATAATGGCAGGCAGGACTAAGAGCAGAAAAACAAATAAGGCGCCGTCTCAAAGGAGCAGCTCTGCTTCCAGAAAGAAAAGCCCTTCAAAGACTTCCGGGAGGAAAAGCAGTAACCGTTCCCGGAGAACTGAAGAAAATGAGATCCCTGATTCTCTCTTTACCGAAATAGGGATTTTATTTTTGCTGGCGTTCTGTGTTATCCTGATCCTCGGTAATTTCGGGCTTACCTTAAGGTTTGGGGATATTTTCAATTCCTTTTTCTTCGGGCTTTTCGGGGGGATGGAATATGTTTTTCCCTTCTGCCTCTTTGCCGGAGCCTGTTTTTATCTCATCAATAAAGACAGTATTTCCGCACTTATAAAGCTTATAAGTGCCACGGTTCTTTTCTTTGACGCCGGAATGTTCCTCCAGCTCTTTGTGACTGATGATTACAATCTTGGGGGATACAGCGGCACCTATGACTATTCCATGTCCAACCGTTCCGGAGGCGGAGTCCTGTCCGGCGGCTTATTCGAGGTTATCCGGAAGAACATAGGAAGACCCGCCACTGTTATCATAATGGTGATAATACTGATCTTATGCCTCCTTATCCTTACGGGGAAATCCCTCCTTAAAATGCTTTCATACTCAGGCGGAGAACTGGCCGACAGGGCAAAGGAAAGCCGCGATGAGAGAGAGAAGGACAGGGCAGCGATCCGTGAGGAAAAAGCCCTTATAAGAGCCGAGGAGAGAGAGCGTCGCTCGATGAAGCGGGCTGAAGAGAGGGAGAGAAAGAGAAAGAAATACCGGGAAGACAGTTTAAATAAAAAGAGAAACAGGAGCTTCCTCAATCTGTCGGTGGGAAGTGATGAGGAGAAAACTCCGGAGGAGGATACCTCATTCCTGCAGAACGACGTCTTTTCCTATGAGCACGATCTGGAGGAAAACAGCGGAAAAGAAAAGGAGAAAACCGAATCCCAGGGCTATTCTCCCTTTGCAATGGATCCCGCCCATATGGTCAAGCCCAAGGATTATGACAAAAAAAGAGAGCCCGAGCCCATACCCGAGGTGAGACTTAAAGAAGCGGAAAGGGAGGCAGAGGCTGAGAGGGCTGCATTAGAGGAATTCAAAGCGGATTCAAATATGGCGGCTGAAAGGGAGGCGGCGGAGAGAACTGCCGCAGAGAAGGCTGCTGCGGAGAAGTCCGCGGCAGAGCGGGAAGAGAGGTTTTATGATGAGCTCTTCCAGTCCCATGAGACCGAAAAAAGCGATATGCATGAGATCACCTTTGATGATGAGCCCGTAGTAACCTTAGCAGAGATACAGGCAGGCATAGGTGTACAGATAGAAGAGATGATGAAGCCGGAGGACTTTGCTGACGAACCGGATGAGTTTGAAGATTCTCCGGAGGACTTTGCTGACGAACCGGATGAAAATCTTGAAGAACCGGAAGAAGAGTCCGACGAGCCCGATGAAGAGTTCAACGAGCCCGATGAGAATTTAGAGGATCTTGAGGAGATATTTGCAGGATCCGATAAGAAAAAGCCGGATAAGCCCTATGAGCTGCCGCCGATAGACCTTTTAAGAAGCGGAAAAGCAGCCACGAAGGACAGCGAGGATTCGCTTAAGGGGACTGCGGTGAAGCTCCAGAATATTCTGAACAGCTTCGGCGTAAAGGTCAGGATGCTGAATTACATCCAGGGACCTACGGTTACCCGTTTTGAAATGCAGCCTGAGCAGGGCGTAAAGGTCAATACGATACTCAATCTTTCAAATGACATTCAGATGAACCTCGCGGCCCGGGATATCAGGATAGAGGCTCCGATACCCGGAAAGGCGGCGGTGGGTATCGAGATCCCGAATAAATCGAATTCTCCCGTCATGCTGAGGGAGCTTATTGAAAGCAGTTCCTTTAAGAATGCGAAGTCGAAGATCACCATCGCCATCGGTAAGGATATCGGCGGAGAGACTGTGGTCTATGATATCGATAAGATGCCCCACCTCCTTATCGCCGGAGCTACGGGTTCCGGAAAATCCGTATGCATAAATACGATAATAATGAGCATACTTTATAAGGCAAAGCCCGATGAAGTAAAGCTCATAATGATAGACCCGAAGGTGGTGGAGCTCTCTATTTATAACGGAATACCCCACCTCCTGACTCCCGTGGTCACGGATCCGGTGAAGGCCGCCGGCGCCCTGAACTGGGGAGTTGCGGAGATGATGAAGAGGTACCAGCTTTTTGCCCGTGCCCATGTGCGGAACATGGAGGGCTATAATGAGAAGGTGCCGGAACTGAACAAGGCCGGGGAAACACTGATAGACGGCAGTCCCTATGAGGTTCTGCCCCAGATTGTTATAATAGTTGATGAGCTTGCGGATCTCATGATGGTGCAGAAAAAGGATGTGGAGGCTTCGATCTGCCGTCTGGCACAGCTTGCAAGGGCTGCCGGCATACATCTTATTATCGCGACCCAGAGACCTTCGGTTGATGTTATTACCGGACTTATAAAAGCTAATATGCCGAGCCGTGTGGCTTTCGCCGTTTCATCAAACGTGGATTCCAGGACTATTTTGGATTCTGCCGGAGCGGAAAAGCTCCTCGGAAACGGGGATATGCTCTTTTACCCCCAGAAGTATCCGAAGCCCGAGAGGCTGCAGGGTGCCTTTGTTTCTGATGAAGAGGTGCAGTCCGTAACAGACTTTATCAGGAATGAAGCTCCGAAGGATGAGGAAGGAAAGGATATCTCGGCTGAAATAGAGGCGGCGGCTGCAAGCAGCGACAATAGTTCAAACAGCGCCGATGAAGTGAAGGATCCCCTTATGAATGACGACGGAAGGGATTCTTACTTTGCCGATGCCGGAAGATTTGTTACGGAGAAGAAAAAGGCCACTATCGGAGTCCTGCAGAGGATGTTCAGGATAGGCTTTAACCGGGCGGCCAGGATAATGGACCAGCTCGCGGATGCGGGAGTTGTGGGGAAAGAAGACGGAACCAAACCCCGTCAGGTACTGATGTCAAAGGAAGAGTTTGAGGCGTTTTTGGAAAACGGTGCTCAGGAAAGCGAGGCAGAGGATGAAGACTGATATTGAGATCGCAAAAGAAGCGGTGCTGTCACCCATAGGAGAAGTGGCGTCAAAGCTCGGTATTTCAGAGGACGACCTGGAGCAGTACGGAAAGTATAAGGCAAAGCTTTCCGAGAACTTTTTGAGAAAGGTTCAGGATAATAAAAAGGGTAAGCTGATCCTGGTGACCGCTATTAACCCCACTCCTGCAGGAGAGGGAAAGACCACTATAACGGTGGGACTCGGCGAAGCCTTCGGGAAGCTCAATAAAAAGTCGGTGATCGCTCTCCGCGAGCCCTCTCTCGGTCCCTGTTTCGGTATAAAGGGCGGTGCCGCAGGAGGCGGAATGGCCCAGGTTCTTCCGATGGATGAATTAAATCTCCATTTTACCGGGGATTTTCACGCTATTACCACCGCAAATAACCTCTGCTGCGCACTCCTTGACAATCATATACAGCAGGGAAATGAACTTCGGATAGATACCAGAAGGATAGCGATTAAGCGCTGTCTCGATCTGAATGACAGGGTTTTAAGAAATGTCATAGTGGGACTCGGAGCCAAGGCGGATGGCTTTACCAGGGAAGACCACTTCACCATTACCGTTGCCAGCGAAGTCATGGCGATCTTCTGCCTTTCAAAGGATATAAAGGATCTGAAGGAGCGGCTTTCAAGAATGATAGTGGCCTATGACCTGGACGGAAAGGTTGTTACCGCCGGGGATATAAAGGCAGTTGGCTCCATGGCGGCTCTTCTTAAGGATGCTATAAAGCCCAATCTCATCCAGACCCTCGAGCATACGCCTGCGATAGTACACGGCGGTCCCTTTGCAAATATCGCCCACGGCTGTAATTCCATCCGGGCTACGGAGACGGCTTTAAGGATTGCGGACTACTGCATCACCGAGGCCGGATTCGGTGCGGATCTCGGAGCAGAAAAATTCTTTGACATAAAGTGCCGAATGGCGGGACTGAAGCCCGATGCGGTCGTGCTTGTGGCTACGGTAAGGGCTCTTAAATATAACGGAGGAGTTCCGAAGGATGAGCTCTCAAAGGAAAACCTTGATGCCTTAAAGAAGGGCATAGTCAATCTCGAAAAGCATATGGAGAACCTGAAAAAATACAGTATTCCCGTGGTTGTGGCCCTAAATTCCTTTGTCAGCGATACGGAAGCGGAAATAAAGTATGTTGAAGAGTTTGTACGCTCCAAGGGCTGCGAATACTCCTATGCCGAGGTTTGGGCAAAGGGCGGAGAAGGCGGTATCGACCTCGCGGAAAAGGTGATAAAGGCCGCTGATTCCGGAAAGGCTGACTTTAAGCCTGTTTATGACGAAAAGCTCCCGATAAGGGAAAAGATAGAAAAGATAGCGAAGGAGATCTACGGCGCGGGGGCGGTTTCCTATTCCAAGGCGGCGGAGAAGAGCATTGAAGAGCTAACCGCCTTAGGCTTCGGGGAAACCCCGGTCTGCATGGCAAAGACCCAGTACTCCCTCTCCGATGATCCGACCCTTCTCGGGCGTCCGGACGGCTTTACCTTAAGCGTAAGGGACGTATATGTTTCTGCCGGCGCAGGCTTTGTGGTGGCGCTTACCGGTGAGATAATGACGATGCCGGGGCTTTCAAAGAGGCCGGCTGCGTATGATATTGACGTAGATGACGATGGAAATATAGTAGGGTTATTCTGATATGGCAGATTCAAAGATAGTACAATTTCCGGAAGGGGCGATTATCCTCCGCGAAGGCGATGACAACAGCTGTATTTACAAGATCATTAAAGGCTTTGCGGAGGTATATGTGGGATACGGAACAGAGCAGGAATCGCTTATAGGCATAATCGGTAAGCAGGCCTGTTTCGGAGAATTCGGGCTGCTTCTTCATGAGCCCGCCGTCTATACCGTGATCGCCTATTCCGAACTGTATGCACTGAAGATCGGTGAAAACGATATCAGCGAATTTATTATGGATAACCATAATAATGTGCTGGATATCATGCGGAATATGGCTAATACGATGATGGTCATGCGTACCGAGATTAAAATGCTGATAGAGGAGATCGAGTCCGGGAAAAAGCCGGATAAGGAAACTGTAGACAATGCAAGGAAGGCCATGAGGGCCTGTGGGATGTACCGCAGCATTCAGGAAGCGGCAGCAGCCATAAAGGATCAGGGGCAGTGATGGATAAAATAATAGACGGTAAGGCGGTTGCCTTAAAGGTTAAGGATCAGATAAAAAAGGAAATAGAGGAAAAGGGGATAAAGGCCTGTCTCGCGGTTATCCTGATCGGAAATGACCCGGCCTCCTCGGTTTATGTGAATAATAAAAAGAAGGCCTGCGAGTACTGCGGCATTGAGTCCAGATCCTATGAGCTTCCGGAGAATACGCCGGAAAGCGAATTGCTGGAGCTTATTGACAGGCTGAATAAGGATGTTGACGTCCATGGTATACTGGTACAGCTTCCCGTTCCTCCCCATATAGATGAGGGAAAGGTAATAGAGGCCATCAGTCCCTTAAAGGACGTGGACGGCTTTTCGAAGCAGTCGGCCGGGGCGCTGCTCACCGGTGAAAAAGGATTTGTGCCCTGCACCCCCGCAGGGATAATCGAGCTTCTCCACAGCTATGACGTGGAGATAAAAGGCAAAAACTGTGTGGTAATGGGAAGGAGCAATATCGTGGGAAAACCCGCGGCGCTGCTTTTACTCCGTGAGAACGGCACCGTTACCGTGACCCATACAAAGACTCGGAATATCAGGGAGATTACGAAAAACGCCGATATCCTGGTCGCCGCCGTGGGCCGGCCGGAAATGATAGATGAAAGCTATGTTAAAGAGGGAGCAGTGGTGATAGATGTGGGCATCCACCGCATTGACCCCGATAAGAACAACGGAAAGAAGCTCTGCGGCGACGTGGATTTTGACTCTGTTTATGACAAGGTATCGCTTATTACCCCGGTTCCCGGAGGAGTCGGTCCGATGACCATAGCGATGCTTATGAAGAATACATTGATTGCGGCTCTGCAGTGAATATGCAGGCAGAGGATCGAATAGGTTGATAAATGATCTGCGATAAATGCGGAAATGAGATACCATCGGGGCTTATGTTCTGCCCGGAATGCGGCAGGGCAATACAGATGGTACCTGATTTTGATGTGAATATAGATGAGGGCATTGCCGTAGACTCCGATGAAGTAAAGGAAGCCCTGGACAAGCTTATTGACAGGGATGGCAACAGGAAGGTCAGTTCCGATACCGTGAGACTTCCCGCCATCCGGGGTGAGATCAGCTTGTTCCGCCAGGCTGCGGCCTTAACGGCCGGGGCTCTTATTCTTGTGGCTGTTATTCTGATATCAGTCTTTATTTACCGATCCAATAGAAACAGTCTTGACCATATCTTAAACGAAGCCCGGGAAAGCTATGAAAACGGTGATTACAAAGAGGCGGTGGAAGGGTTCGAGCGCTCCCTTATAAAGGCAAAGGAAGAGGGCTCCCTTATAGAGATCAATGATCAGATAGCCCTTGCCGATTCCCTGAATAATACGGGCCGGAGCGATGACGCCATTTCAGTGCTGAAGGGCATAATAGTCATGGACCCCGAAAATGACCTTGCCTATGAAGAGCTTATCAATATTTATAAGGACATGGGTCAGTACGACGATATAAATAAGCTGGTGGCCGGTGCCCAGGATAATAATGTCTTTTCAAAGTTTAAGGGCTATATGACGGTGCCGCCCGATTTTGACAGGGCCGGCGGCAGATATGACGAGGAATTTGACCTGTCCCTTTCTTCGGAATATGAGGGGGATATCTACTATACCCTGGACGGATCAAAGCCGGATTCTTCTTCCGAGCTCTACATGGAGCCTCTCCATATCGGCGAGGGCGAAACCGTTGTGACCGCAGTCTGCATAAACGGCTACGACATGATAAGCCCGGAAGTCAGCATGAAATATGCGGTGAAATTCGACCTTCCGCCTGATCCGGTGGTTACGCCCGATTCGGGTAATTTCTCCCAGCCGAAATATATCGCAGTGGAAGAGCCCGGGCCTGATACCGCCGCTATTTTTTATACTACCGACGGCAGCGACCCCACGGAAGCCTCTTCCGTATATGAGCACATCCTTCCGATGAAGCTCGGAAAGAGCAGCTATAAATTCCGCGCGGTTTCCGTAAAGGGCGTATCCGGAAATATAGTCGAAAAGGAATATAACCTGAATGTCCAGGGAGTATGCTCTCCCGCAGATGCTACGAATTACGTGGCGGCATCCCTGGTGGCCACCGGGAATCTCATTGATATCTACGGCAACAAGGCCGGCGTCAAGGGGCATTACAAGTATATGTGCACCAGCGCCGCGAAGGAAGGCAGCCGCACCTATTACATTATCGACGAGTATTTGGAGGACAGCGACGGGGTGCTTGAAAGCACGGGCACCGCTTACGCCGTTGATGTCGTAAGCTGCATGATGTACCGGGCAAATATCAAGCCGGACGGCAGATACGGCTTCACTTTATTCTACTAAATTTACCCTTGTATATATTCAGTAAATATCATAAAATATCTGACTGTAGGTAATTTTTTAAGACAGGAGAATCATAAATGTTTAAAATCCGAAAAGCTGAGATGCTCTGTGAGAATATCTGTAAGCAGATAATAGAAGCACCTCGAATCGCAAAGACCTGTGAACCCGGCCAGTTTGTGATCATCAGGGCCGACGAGACGGCAGAGAGAGTTCCCCTTACCATAAGCGATTATGACAGAAGTGAGGGGACGGTAACCATTACAACACAGATAATCGGAGCTTCATCCTATAAGCTGTCACAGCTTAAAACAGGAGATATGATAGCCGACATCACAGGACCTTTGGGACAGCCTTCCGAATTCGTGAACGAGCCCATTGAGGAAGTAAGAAAGAGAAAGTATCTCTTTGTGGGAGGCGGACTCGGTACTGCTCCCGTTTATCCCCAGGTAAAGTGGTGTAAGGAAAACGGCGTGGAATTTGACGTTGTTATCGGTACGAAGACCAAGGATCTGCTCATCATGGAGAAGGAGTATGAGGAGATCGCCGGTGAGCATTATCACCTCACTACCGATGATGGTTCTTATAAGCATAAAGGTATGGTAACCAGTGTTATGGAAGAGCTGATAGCAGCAGGCAACCATTATGATGTATGCGTGGCTATAGGCCCCATGATCATGATGAAGTTCGCTGCAAAGACAGCAATGGACGCAGGTATCCATACGATAGTTTCAATGAATCCCATAATGGTGGACGGCACGGGAATGTGCGGCGCCTGCAGACTTGTGGTGGACGGAGAGGTTAAATTCGCCTGTGTTGACGGACCGGAATTCGATGCGTCAAAGGTGGACTTTGACGGCGCCATGAAGAGAATGGCCCTCTACAAGACAGAGGAAGGCAGGGCGTACCTGAAGATGAAGGAAGGCGACACCCACCACGGTGGCTGCGGAAACTGCAATTAACGGTCATTCCGGTGACGGCGGAGATTTTTGATCATAGATAATATCGATGCTGACAGATAAGGATGACATTTATGAATAGAAAGGAATAACAGATGGCTGTAGATATGTTAAAAAAGGTTCCCGTTCGTGAACAGGATCCGAAGGTGAGAGCCACCAATTTTGACGAGGTGTGTCTCGGATATAATAAAGAAGAGGCTATGAGCGAATCGGAGCGCTGCCTCAACTGCAAGAATGCCCGCTGCATAGAGGGCTGTCCCGTATCCATCAATATCCCTGCCTTTATCCAGGCGGTTAAGGAAGATGATGTGAAGAAGGCAGCCGGCATAATCTCAGAATCCAGCGCACTTCCTGCGGTATGCGGAAGAGTATGCCCCCAGGAGAGCCAGTGCGAGGGCAGATGTGTGCGCGGCATCAAGGGTGAGCCGGTATCCATCGGAAAGCTTGAGAGATATGTGGCAGATACCGCCAGGGAAATGGGCATCAAGCCGGAAGTAAAGGCAGAGAAGAAGGGAAAGAAGGTCGCTGTCATCGGTTCAGGCCCTTCAGGACTTACCTGCGCCGGAGACCTTGCCAAGATGGGCTATGACGTTACTATTTTTGAAGCCCTTCACAAGGCAGGCGGAGTGCTGGTTTACGGCATTCCCGAGTTCCGTCTTCCCAAGGATGCGGTTGTGGGACCCGAGGTTCAGAATGTGGAAGCCCTCGGAGTAAAGATAGAAACCGACGTTGTTATCGGAAAGTCCACCACCATCGACGCCCTTCTTAATGAAGAGGGCTTTGATGCGGTTTATATCGGATCAGGTGCGGGACTTCCGAAATTCATGAATATTCCCGGAGAACAGGCGCTCGGCGTATATTCCGCAAATGAGTTCCTGACCAGGAATAACCTTATGAAGGCATACAGGGATGATTACGATACTCCTATTGCCAGAGGAAAGAAGGTAGTGGTAGTCGGAGGCGGAAATGTGGCCATGGATGCCGCCCGTACCGCGCTCAGACTCGGTGCCGAAGTTCATGTCGTATACAGAAGATCCGAAGCTGAGCTTCCCGCCAGAGTGGAAGAAGTTCACCATGCAAAGGAAGAGGGCATTATCTTTGACCTGCTTCAGAACCCGGTGGAGATCCTTGAGGACGAGAACGGCTGGGTAAAGGGCATAAAGGTTATAAAGATGGAGCTCGGTGAGCCCGATGAATCCGGAAGAAGGAGACCTGTTGAGGTACCGGGAAGCGAATATGAAATAGAGTGCGATACGGTGATCATGTCTCTCGGAACCAGCCCTAATCCCCTTATCTCAAGCACCACAAAGGGTCTTGAAACCAATAAGAGGAAGTGCATCGTGGCAGACGAGGAGACCGGCGCTACCAGCAAGGATGCGGTATATGCAGGAGGCGATGCGGTTACGGGAGCCGCCACTGTTATACTTGCAATGGGAGCCGGAAGGGCTGCTGCAAAGGGAATAGACGAGTATCTGACAAAGAACGCATAATGAGGTTAATAACATGATCTGTCCGAAGTGCGGTACGGAATACAGGGAAGGCTTTAACGAATGTGCATACTGCCATATCCCGCTGGTTGAAAGTCTGGAAGAAGGAGTGGATCCTGAGGAGCTCTTAAAGAAGTCCGAAAGCAATGAACCTGACGAGGTAGAGATAAGTCCGGAGGATTTTATTTCCCTCGCAAGGAGCAAGGGCCTGTCCGAAAGGGATATACTGAACGCCATGGATCTGAAACCCGATCCTGAGACTGTGGAGGAAAGGGCTGCTGCCCTGAAACCCTTCAGAAAGGCAGCCGAGAGGGCGGAAGACCTGCGTTCATCAGCTTATACCCTGCTTATTGTGGGTGTTCTCGGACTGATCGCCGTGCTGCTTTTATACTTCGGGGCTTTTCCGATACAGTTTACCGGTGCCGGGAAGTATATGGTGACTGGTACGATGGCGGTTCTTTTCCTGCTGTTCCTTATAATAGGCATCAATTCCTACAGGAAGATACAACCCTTACGTGAAGAAGCGGAGCGGGAAGAAAAGAAGATCGAAGAGATAAGCAGATTCTTTTTTGACACCTATACTGCCGAAAGCCTTGACCGCGAAGCTCTCGGCCGGGACAGGGATGAAGTCGGAGAGTATTTCCTCCGGAGCAGCTTTATAAAGAAATGCTTAAATGAGAGATTTATGGATCTCGAGCCATCCTTCCTTGAATTCATGACAGACAAGCTCTATAACGAGATGTTTGAAGGGAAGGGCGGAGAAACGGTTTCAGAGGAAACTGATGGAGAGGATTGACATACTCGCAGCCGGAAAGATAAGAGAGAAGTATTTTCGTGACGCGATGGCCGAATATGAAAAGCGGCTGTCGCGTTACGTTAAGTTAAATATCATGGAAGTGCAGGACGGACCGGATATAAAGGCTGAACGGGACCGGATGATCGATAAAATCGGGGATGCGTATCTGATCGCCCTTATGATCGACGGGGAAGCCCTTTCCAGCGTGGAGCTTTCAGAGAAGCTTAAAGACCTGGAAGTTGGCGGTGAAAGCCGGATAATGTTCGTAATAGGCGGGCCGGAAGGGCTGCACGAGGATATTGTTAAAAAAGCTTCTTTTAAACTCAGCTTTTCAAAGATGACCTTTCCCCATCCGCTGATGAGGGTTATTCTCTTAGAACAGATTTACAGGGCTTACAGGATAAAGAATGGTGAGCCTTATCATAAATAGCGGTGTTTTCCGAAGGAAAAGTATGACAGAAGTTATAAGCAATGTTTCTGCCGATGATATCAGGAATGTTTTCGGACAGTTTGACGATCATGTGAAAAGGATCGAAAGGGAATTCGGGACGGAGCTGATATTAAGACACGGAGAAATACATATTTCCGGGGATGAAGCAAATACCCGGATGACGAAAAATGTCCTTCAGGAGCTTATAAAGCTCTCGGAGAAAGGTAATATCATAGAGGAACAGAACGTAAATTACATCATGTCTCTTGAAAAAGAGAACAATACTTCACTTATAGATACCCTGACGGAAGGGGAAGTGATCTGCCACACGGTGCAGGGGCGGCCCGTAAAGCCGAAGACCCTCGGGCAGAAGGCCTATATTGACGCCATTAAAAACAAGATGATAGTTTTCGGAATAGGCCCTGCGGGAACCGGAAAGACCTATCTCGCGATGGCTATGGCCATTACCGCCTTTAAGAATGATGAGGTGAGCCGGATAATACTTACCCGTCCCGCAATAGAAGCCGGTGAAAAGCTCGGTTTCCTGCCGGGAGACCTGCAGAGCAAGGTGGATCCCTATCTTCGTCCGCTGTATGACGCCCTTTACCAGATAATGGGAGCAGAGTCCTTCCAGAAAAATATGGAAAAAGGGCTTATTGAGGTTGCGCCTCTTGCTTATATGAGAGGACGTACGCTGGATAACGCCTATATAATATTAGATGAGGCGCAGAATACGACTCCGGCCCAGATGAAGATGTTTTTAACCCGTATAGGTTTCGGTTCAAAGGTTGTGATAACCGGTGACAAGACCCAGAAGGATCTGTCCAGCGGAACCGTTTCAGGCCTCGATACGGCCGAGCGGGTTTTGAAGAAAATAGATGACATAGGTTTTATATATCTCACCTCCCTTGATGTGGTGCGCCATCCCCTGGTTCAGAGGATAGTAAAGGCCTATGAGGATTACGAGAAAAAAGATAATGATAAAAATAAAGAAAATGTGAGGAGGAACCGTTTTGACAGAAGGAAAGACAGGCGATAACGGTTCGAAGTCTGCAACCCTTGCCCTCCTTATCTTCATTCCTGTAATAGGAACCGGCGGAACCGCCATAGTATCCTATTTCAGATTTTTTTCCGTTCAGGAAGTTATTATGAATACGGTGGTGGCCGCGGCTCTCTGTATTGTTGCCGAGATCCCTCTTAAAAAGATGGCGATCGACAGTGAAGGTGCCGTTTATTTTGTGTACTCCTATTTATGCGGGCTTTTAATGGCGGTGCTGTCGGGCTTTTCCTATGAATTCATACTGCCCTTAAGCGGCCCTGCGGTCCTTATCGGGCTTCTTGGAGGTCCGGTTTCCGGTATATCCGCACTTCTTCTTTTCTGCGGGATTTCCACTATAGTGCTCTATGAAAGCGGTCTCTATTTCTTCTTTATGTTCTTTACCGGCTTTCTGCTTATCCTGTTATTTACTCTGGACCGGGATATTTCAATACCTTCTGTTATTTTTACTGCTTTTTTCATTGGGGCAGTGACTTTCTATGCCTGCTGCATACTTTCGGAAAGGAAGCTCTCCCCGGAAAATGTGGTATTTCCCCTTATAGGCATTGTTTTGGATTTCATTATCATTTTGGTTATGAGTCCGAAGATCTATGAGAATGTCATAGACAGGGAAGAGAACTTTATAAACAGTATATTGGATCCGGAGTATGAGCTTTTGCAAAGACTGAAGAATGAGAACCGTCCCGAATATGACAAGATGATCCATTCTGTCCATCTCATAAATATCCTGATGGAGAAGATGGGGCTCGAGCGGATAAAGCTGAACGGAACGGGATATTACTGCAGGATCGGGGTTTTACGCGGAGAAAACGATAACGTGGCTGAGAAGTCCCTGTCCATGCTTCATGAAAGGGAGTTCCCGGAGGAGATACTGGAAGGTATCCTCGAATACTATGCCTACAAGGGCAGAAGGCTTTCAAGAGAGAGCGGAGTGGTGCTGATATCAAACAGGCTTATTTTCAGGATCTATGAGGAAAAGGCTCTGCATCCCGAAACGAAGATAGATTTTAATCAATTGGTAACAGATATTATGAAAGACTTTACCGGTGAAAGAAGAGTGCTGCAGTCGGATCTTTCCTTAAATGACCTGAATATTATTTCGGATACGATGAGAAAACAGGAATTCTACTATGACTTTATACTTTGAAGATAAGACCGGGGCGGAATCGGATCTTCCCTTTGAGGAGATTTTTAATACCGTGGCGGGAAAGGTTCTGGAATCCGAAAACTGTCCCTTTAGCTGTGAGATCAGTCTTTCTTTAGTTAATTCGGAGGAAATACAAGAATTAAACCGTGAATTCAGGGGAATAGATAAAGAAACGGATGTTCTTTCTTTCCCTCTTGTGGATTATTCTTCTCCCGGGGATTTTGACGGTATAGATGAGGACTCTCCGGAGTACTTTAACCCTGAGACAAAGGATCTGATGCTGGGCGATATAGTGATATGTCTTGGCAGGGTGTATTCCCAGGCTGAAGCCTACGGACACTCGCCGAAAAGGGAATTTGCTTTTCTAATCGCTCACAGTATGTTACACTTACTTGGGTTTGATCATGAAGAAAAGGCGGATGAGGAGCTTATGTTCAGTAAGCAGGAAGAGGTTCTTTCATCCCTTGGGATAGTAAGGTAGTCATGTATATTAAAAGGTTTATCAATACATCAATAGCGATTGTTTTTTTATCATCCCTGCTGCTTTCCGGCTGTAAGGGAAATGCATCTTCTCCGTCAGCTGCCGGAGATACTGCAGTGGAGAACGGTTCTGAAGAGGTTAAGGATATAAACGCCTACTCCGATTTCCAGGAGGAGACCGAGAATGCGGCGACCGAAAGCGATGTAAATCCGAGCGGCCTTATTGCGGAATATGATTACAAGTCCTCCTACGGCATGCCCCGGGAGGAGAAGGACGGAAAGATCCGGAGCTACCTCAGCGGAAAGATGGTGGACAAGGCTGTGGGCGAGCGCCGGCCGGTGGCTGTGATGCTTAATAATATCGAAGAAGCCCAGCCGATGAGCGGTACCTCCCTGGCGGACGTTCTCTATGAGTGCGTGGTGGAGGGTTCCCTTACCCGTATGATGGGTATCTTTGAAAATTACGATGATCTGGACAAGATCGGTTCGGTCCGCTCCTGCAGGAATTACTTTGTCTACTATGCGCTGGAATTCGACGCGATCTACTGCCATTACGGCCAGTCCGCATACGCGATGCCCCTACTTGACCAGGATTTCGTGGATAATCTCAGCGGCCTTTCCTCTGAGGGAGATACAGTATTCTACAGGACTACCGACAGGGTGGCGCCCCATAATGCCTATGCATCTGCCAAGGGCATAAAGAAGGGCATAGAAATTAAGGGCTATGACACTGAGTACAGCAGCGATTATAAGGGTAAATTTACTTTTGCCAGGGACGACGATCTCATTATTCCGGATTCTGAGGACGCCTATAAGGCAACCCATGTGGAACCCGGCTATTTAATTAACAAGCCCTGGTTTGACTATAATGTAAATGACGGAAAGTACTACCGTTTTGAATACGGTGAAGAGCAGATAGATGCTGAGAATAAGGAGCAGCTTTCCGTGGACAATATCATCCTCCAGTATTCTTCCTGGGAAGTCGTGGATGAAAAGGGGTATCTCGGTTTTGATTGTCATTCCGGCGGAAAGATGACATACATAACACATGGAATGGCAAGGGACGGCACGTGGATCCGCTTTGACGGAGATACGGGAGCTGTCAGGTATTTCGATAATACCGGTAAAGAGATAGTTATGAATCAGGGGAAAACCTGGATCCTTATAATACAGGATACCATGGGCGATAAAGTGGTGATCAGTTAACTTTAGGAAATGCTTAATACGACAGATTGATATAAACAGATGGCATCCAGAAAACGGAAGGGTCACAACTTCATAGTTCAGGGCGGTATCCTTGCCATCGCGGGGATAATTACCAGGATCATCGGCCTTTTCTACAGAGTGCCGGTCACCAATATTATAGGCGATGAGGGCAACGGTTATTATGCGGCGGCGTATCAGATCTATAACATTATGCTGCTGATATCTTCATACAGCCTGCCTCTTGCCATATCCAAGGTTGTTTCAGCCAGATATTCCAAAGAAGAATATGTGAATTCCAGAAGGGTCTTTCACGGAGGCCTGATATTTGCATTTATTTCGGGGTCCATTGTCTGTCTCGCTGTTTTCTTCGGGGCTGAGTTTTTTGCCGGAACCCTTATGAGCGAGCCGAGAAGCGCCATTGCCCTCCGTATCTTTGCACCCACCCTTCTCATAGTTGCGATAATGGGTGTTATCCGCGGTTATTTCCAGGGCATGGGGACCATGATCCCGACCGCAGTTTCCCAGATAATAGAACAGATAGTTAATGCGGTTGTCAGCATTTTGGCGGCTTCCGCCTTTTTCTCCTACGGAAAGAGGGTGGCAGACCTCCTTGCGAACGAGAGCTTTGCCCCGGCCTACGGCGCTGCGGGAAGTACCCTCGGTACCAGCATGGGAGCCCTGGCAGGTCTCATAGTTCTTATCTTTATCCTGCTCCTTATAAATACCGCAATGAAGAGGGAGCGGCTGTTTCAGGATGATACCCACCAGAATGAGATGATGGGGGATATAATAAGGCTGATAATAATAACAGCTGTACCGGTTATCTTAAGCACAGCGATCTACAATATTTCCGATGTTCTGGATAACGGTATTTTCAATAAGCTGATGTCCTTAAAGGGCCATGATGTGGAGAAGACCAGGATCTGGGGCATATATTCCGGTAAGTACCGGCTTCTTATCAATGTTCCGGTGGCCTTTGCAAACGCCATGTGTTCTTCAACGGTTCCAACCCTGACAGCCTGTATGGCGTCGGATAATATTAGGGGAGCAAAACGGAAGATCTTTTCCGCCATGCGTTTTACAATGCTGATCGCCTTTCCCTGCACCGTCGGATTTGCGATACTTTCAAAGCCCATTCTGTCCATGCTCTTTACCGGAGATGTGGAGCTGGCGTCACAGCTTCTGACTGTCGGTGCCGTGACCATCTTATTTACGTCAATTTCCACTCTTAGCAACGGAATACTGCAGGGAATAAACCATTTAGAGGTGCCGGTGAGGCACGCTGCAATAGCGCTTGTTATTCATCTTGCCGCCCTCTATGTCATGATGGACAGATTTGATATGGGGATCTACGGCGTTGTATTTTCCGGGCTTTTGTTCTCGGTGCTGATGTGCATAATGAATCAGTTCTCGATAAGGAGATACCTGCACTACAAGCAGGAGATAGTCCGTACCTTTATCATTCCCGCAATCTCATCTGTTATCATGGGAATAGTTGTTTTCGCAATTCACAGGCTTTTCTCACTGTTTACCGGAAATATCTTAAGTACGCTGATTTCCATTATTTTCGGATCCGTGGTCTACTTTATCTCTGTACTGAAGCTTAAGGGCATCGGAAAGGAAGAGATAGCCGAGGTGCCCGGCGGAGCAGCCTTTGTGAAGATCTTCAGGACTTTAAGGATACTTTGATATGAAAAGGGTCGCTGTAATAGGAGCCGGAGCTTCCGGAATGCTGGCTGCCATCGCTGCATCACTTCACTCCGAAGTATCCGTCTTTGATAAAAATGAATATCCCGGACGGAAATTATTACAGACCGGAAACGGGAAGTGTAATTTTACCAATGAGGACATATCTCCGGACAGATACCGCGGAAGTTTAAGGGATAAGGGTATTTTGGATGCTGTCCTGAAAGAATACGACAGGGATTTCCTTCTTGATCTTTTCAGATCCTATGGTCTCCTCTATCATGAGAAAAATAAAGGCTTTTATCCGAGATCGGACTCGGCCGGAAGCGTAAATGACGTACTGATAAGGAAAATGAAGCTTTCAGGCGTTCGTTTCCATGGCTCCGTCCAGGTAAAAAGCATAGAAAAGGGAAAAGACGGCAGGTTTTTCCTGACTCTTTACCACCTGAAGGATAATAAAAAGACAAGGGATGAAACCGGCTTCGATGCTGTTATAGTTGCTTCCGGGGGAAAGTCGGCCCCGAAAACCGGCTCCACCGGTGATGCTTATTACTTTGCGGAGGAATTCGGACTTACTGTGGTTCCGCCGCTTCCCGCTCTTACCCGGCTTTTATCCGACGATAAATTCTTTAATGATAATAATGTCCGGGCTGAGGCCGCTGTGAGTCTCTATATTGATGGTGTAAACACCTGTACTTCAAAGGGAGAGCTGCAGATCACGAATACCGGTCCCTCGGGCATATGTGTTTTCGACCTTTCCGGGAGGGCGGCGGCAGCCCTGAAAGCGGGTAAAAAATGCGAGCTGTCCGCAGATCTTCTTCCCGAGTACGGAGAGGATGAGATTTTTACCATGTTAAAGGAGCACGCCGGAAGTCTTTCAAAAGAGGATTTTAAGGCCGGGCTTTTCCTCGGGATCTTTTCGGAACGGCTGTCATTAAATGTTTACGAAAAGATAAGGCGTGAGCTTTTTAACGGTAAAGAGCTGCCCTCAGACCTTTCCGACACGGATCTTCGAAGGATTGCTGCGGTTCTGAAGGATATGCGCTTTTCCGTAAATGGTACCGGAGAGTTTTCCGTATCCCAGGTTACGTCCGGCGGCATTCACGCCGATTCCCTTAACCCCGATCTGTCGGCAAAAAAGGTTCCCGGACTTTTCTTTGCGGGAGAGTGTTTGGACACAGACGGCGACTGCGGAGGCTTTAATCTCCACTGGGCCTTTGTCAGCGGCTATAAAGCCGGATCATCCGCGATTGCAGATTAATTTATGATAAGAATAAACCAGCTAAAGTCTGATCACGAACTGAATACCGAAGAGCTTTATAAAAAGGCGGCGAAGGCCCTTAATGTGCGGCCCGGCGCTTTATCGGAGCTAAAGATCCTTAAAAAATCGGTTGACGCAAGGCATAAGAACGCGATACTTCATATCTATTCCGTAACCGTAAAGACAGCGAATGAGGATGCCCTGTTAAAGAGAAATAAGTCCGGCCAGGTCTCAAAATACGAAGAGAAGATTTACTCTTTACCGAAAAAACGGGAATACAGGGAAGATATATTATCTCCTGTTATTACCGGCTTCGGCCCGGCAGGCATGTTTGCTGCCCTCTATCTTGCATATGCAGGCTTAAAGCCTATTGTAATAGAGCGGGGAGAGGACGCCGACAGCCGTACGGAAAAGGTAAGGGAATTCTGGAAGTCCGGAAGGCTTAATCTCAATTCCAATGTGCAGTTCGGAGAGGGAGGAGCCGGCACCTTTTCTGACGGAAAGCTGCAGACCGGAGTCCACGATAAGGAAAACCGGAACGAATTCGTTCTTAAGAGCTTTGTAAAATACGGTGCTCCGGAAAGCATTCTTACCGACAGCAAGCCCCATATCGGATCGGATATTTTAAGGGAAATAGTAAAGAATATCAGGCAGGATATTATAGATCACGGCGGGCAGGTGCGCTTCAACACCTGTTTTACCGGCTTTGAAACCGATAACGACGGGCTGCTTTCTTCGATCATCCTGAACGGAAAGGAGAAGCTGCCCTGTGAAAAGCTGATCCTCGCACCCGGTCATTCTGCGAGGGACACCTTTGAAATGCTGAATAATTCAAGGGTTAAGATGGAGCCGAAGAGCTTTGCCATGGGAGTCAGGGTGCAGCACAGACAGGATGATATAAACCGCGCCATGTACGGGGATGACAGCGATATCGGGACTCCGGCCTCATACAAGCTTACCTTTCACGCCCCGGACGGCCGTGGGGTATACAGCTTCTGCATGTGTCCCGGAGGGTATGTTGTAAATTCCTCCAGTGAGGATAAGTCGCTCTGCATAAACGGCATGAGTTATTCCGGCCGGGAGGGGAAGAATGCAAACAGTGCGATAGTCGTGACCGTAACTCCCGATGATTTTACAGAGGAATACGGGGAATACGGCGTTCTTTCGGGAATGGAATTCCAGAGGGAGCTTGAAAGAAAGGCTTTTTCTGCCTGCAACGGCCTGATACCCTGCCAGACATTTGAGGACTTTAAGAATAACCGCATAAGCGCTTCATTTGGGGAAATAGAGCCGGAATTCCGCGGTTCTTGCGGTTTTTCCAATATAAGGGAAATTCTTCCGGATTATATATCGGGTGATATTATTTCGGCTTTTGAATCCTTCGGAAAGAAGATAAGGGGCTTTGACAGGGGGGATGCCCTGCTTTCCGCGGTGGAGAGCCGTACTTCGTCCCCGGTCAGGATCCTCAGGAATGAATACTTTCTGTCATCGGTTCCCGGAATCTTCCCTGCTGGAGAAGGGGCAGGCTACGCCGGAGGCATAATGAGTGCCGCAATAGACGGGCTTAAATGTGCGGAAGCCCTTTGCAGCTGTCTTTCCGCTTAAGTTTTTCAAGACTGTATGTTATACTGTTAAATAAATATAAGAAATCAGGGCATAAAAAGTGAGGGATTTTTCAAAACACAGGAGAATAGTAATCAAGATAGGTTCCAGTTCCATAACCCATAAGGAGACGGGAGGAGCGGATCTTATCAGGATAGAAAAGCTGGTAAGGGAACTTACGGATCTTCATAACGGCGGCAGGGATGTGATCCTTGTGTCATCCGGCGCCATAAGCGTAGGCCTGAAGGCTGCTAATATCAAGGATGTCTATTATAACGGAGAAGCAAAGAACAATAACGGGCGTGATGAAAAGCTTCAGATCAAGCAGGCTGCGGCTGCCATCGGACAGGCAAGGCTCATGATGATCTACCAGAAGTTCTTTTCAGAATATAACCAGCTTACCGCCCAGGTTCTGATGACCAAGCGTACGATAAGGAATGACCTGAACCGCTATAACGCCCAGAATACCTTTTCGGAGCTTCTGAAGCTCGGGGTAATTCCGGTAGTTAATGAAAATGATACGATTTCCACCTATGAGATAGAGCTCGGAGATAACGATACCTTATCCGCGATGGTCACGGCTCTTACGGAAGCGGATCTGCTGATCCTTTTATCCGATATTGACGGCCTATATGATGATGACCCCAGGGAAAACAGCAACGCTCATTTTATCCCGGAGATCACGGATCTTACCGATGATATCGATTCCTACGGGAAGAAGAGCACCGGCAGCGTAGTCGGTACCGGAGGCATGGCGACCAAGCTGAAAGCCGCGCATATCGCGATCTCCTCCGGAGCGGATATGATAATAGCCAACGCGAAGGATCTGAATAATATCCACAGGATCATAGCGGGGGAAGAAATAGGCACCTATATACATGCAAATAAGATACGGGATTTTTATCTGCCTGACTTTTTGGAGGACGATTGATGGAAGACACCGCCTTAAAGGAGAACAAAGAAATATTAAGAAACAGGATAATCCTCTTAAGGGAGTGTATGACAAGCGCTGAGAGGGAAAATGCCGGGCTCAGGATATTTGAGAATTTCTTTAAGCTCCCGGAATACCAGAATGCCGAGACCATCTTTGCTTTTGCGGGTTTCGGAACCGAGGTTCCCACACTGAACTCCGTTTTTAAGATGATAAATTCCGGAAAAAAGGTTTCGCTTCCGAGAGTTCAGGATGATGAACATATGGACTTTTACGAAGTCCGGAAGATATCCGATATAAGGAAAAGCAAGATCGGCATCCCGGAGCCCTTCGGTGAATGTGAAAAGGCTTCCTACAGGCCGGATATGATACTGGTTCCCGGATCCGTTTTTGACCTCAATATGAACCGGCTGGGATACGGCCGCGGGTATTATGACAGATATTTAAGGGAAAAGGGCTATGAAAAGGTGGTGTGGAAGATAGCCCTGAGCCTTGCCTGCCAGGTTGTGGATCAGGTTCCCACAGACGAAAACGACGTTCCGGTAGATATGATAATAACAGAAAAAGGGATCATCCGTTAAAATGGATCTTTATGAATTTAAGAAATACAAAGACATAGATATTACAGCACCCCCTCCGGAAACAGAACCGGAAAGGCAGTACTGGTTTATAAAAAAGCTGGGGCAGAAGGCAGAGGAATTTAGGGAGAAAAAGGGACGGAATATACGCTTCTTTATCCAGACCTTCGGCTGTCAGATGAATGAAAGGGATTCCGAAAAAATGGCCGGAACCCTGGAAGCCTCTGGATTTGAAGCCTGTGACGAGGAAGAAAAGGCGGATGTTATTTTATATAACACCTGTACTGTCCGGGACAATGCGGATCAGAGGGTATTCGGGAGACTCGGCGTATTAAAGGGGCTTAAGGATAAAAACCCTGAGCTCCTTATTTGTTTGTCCGGCTGCATGATGCAGGAGGCTTCCGTAATAGAAAAGATCCGAGGGAGCTACCCCCATGTGGATCTGATATTCGGAACCCACAATATATATAAGTTAGCAGAGCTTCTGAATGAAACCATATCCTCCGGTTCCATGGTTATCGATATCTGGGAACATGAGAAGGAGATCGTGGAGGAGCTTCCGAGCGATCGGAAATATCCCTTCAAGAGCGGTGTAAATATCATGTTTGGCTGCAATAATTTCTGCAGCTACTGTATCGTGCCCTATGTAAGGGGCCGGGAGCGGAGCCGGGAGCCGAAGGACATAATAAGGGAGATAGAGGCCCTTGTCCGGGACGGCGTCAAGGAAGTGATGCTTCTCGGGCAGAACGTGAATTCATACGGAAAGGGGCTGGATCCCTATGTGTCATTCCCGGAGCTCCTTAAGGAAATAAGCGTACTAGAGGGGCTGGAACGCATACGCTTTATGTCCAGCCACCCCAAGGATTTAAGCGACGATCTGATAGAAGTGATGGCGTCTTCTCCGAAGATCTGTTCCCATCTGCATCTCGCCCTCCAGTCCGGGAGCAGCCGGGTGCTGAAGGACATGAACCGTCATTACGGCAGGGAGGACTATTTAACCATTATAAATAAGCTCCGCGCAAGGATGCCGGACATTGCGATAACAACCGATATTATTGTTGGTTTCCCCACGGAAACGAAGGAAGATGTGGAAGAGACGATAGAGGTTATAAAGGAAGCCCGCTTTGACGGGGCATTTACCTTTATCTATTCCAAAAGAACCGGCACTCCCGCCGCAAAAATGGATTTTAAGATGAGTGACGGCGAAATACACGAGTGCTTCGACCGGGTGCTGAAAACCGTTCAGGATACGGCGCGGGATAGCATCTCCCGCTTTGTGGGACGGACACTGCCAGTTCTCGTTGAGGACGTGAATGAGAAGGATGATACGATGCTAACCGGCAGGATACCGCAGAATACGGTCGTTCATTTCAAGGGGGACAGATCCCTTATCGGAAAGATAGTAAATGTGCATCTTGATGAGGCTTTGGGATTTTATTACATGGGAACCATTCAATAGAAATGGATTTTGTGTCTTTCTGAGAGAAGCGAAGAATCTTACTTGCTTTTTTTCCCGGATTATGGTAGTGTAGTCATTCGTGAGGCTTCATTTGCGGAGTCTTTAGGAGATGGTCCTCTGTCACCGGCGGTAAAGAGACCGCCATATAAAAGGTGTTAAGAACGTCAAATTGCCGGATACTGCAGAGTTGAAGGAGCATCCGAAATAAATGGATGTAAGGATCCGGAAGGATCAAAGATTAGCAACAAAGCAATATCGGGTACGTATGGAGGTTATATAAATGAATTCAGAAATCATCAAGGAGCTGGAGAAAGAGCAGCTCAAAGAGGAAATTCCCCAGTTTACCGTCGGAGATACGGTAAAGGTCCACAACAGGATCACTGAGGGAGACAAGTCCAGGATTCAGATCTATGAAGGAACCGTTATCAAGAAGCAGGGCGGAAGCAGCAGGGCCACCTTCACCGTAAGAAAGAACAGCTACGGCGTTGGCGTTGAGAAGACTTTCCCCATCCATTCCCCCAATGTTGAAAAGGTTGAGGTTGTACGTTCCGGTAAGGCAAGACGTGCTAAGCTCTTCTTCCTTCGTCAGAGAACCGGTAAGCGTTCAAAGCTTAAGGAGATCGTTGACTGATAAATGATCAATGGCTAAACACAAAGGCTTAAGTTTCTATAATAAAGAAAAAAAGATCACCAATGAAAAGCTGGCTTTATTCTCAAGCTGGCTTTTTATGGTTTTTTTGGGTGCACTTTTAGCGTACTTTTTTGTCTATACCTTAGGAATTAAAACAACTGTTATTGGAACATCCATGGAACCCTCCCTCTATAACGGCCAGGTTATTTTCCTGAACAGGGTGGTATATAACCTGATCGCCCCTAAGAGAGGGGATGTGGTGGCCTTCCTTCCGAACGGAAATGCGAATGCGCATCTCTCCGTGAAGAGGGTTGTGGGCGTACCCGGAGACAGTGTGATCATAAGGGACGGCATTCTTTATTTAAATGGTGAACCGAAGAGCGACATGTTCGATGATATGATATCCGACCCCGGAATCGCGGGAGAGGAGATCAGGCTGAAAGATGACGAGTTTTTCCTGATGGGAGATAACTGCAATTCTTCGGAGGACAGCCGCTCCGCCAATTTGGGAAATGTAAACAGAAAACATATCACCGGAAAGGCCTGGTTCCACATGGCCGGCGGTGATACCGGAATAGGTTTCGTACAATGAGTTCTTTCAACTACTTCCCCGGACATATGATGAAGGCGAAGAGAGCCATGGAGGAGGACATCAAGATCATAGATCTGGTCCTCGAGCTTCTTGACGCCAGGGCTCCGCTTTCCACCAGGAATCCGGAGATCGACAAGCTGGCAGCCGGCAAGGGACGCTTGGTTCTCTTAAACAAGGCTGATCTTGCCGATGAAAAGGCCACAAAAGAGTGGGTGGAATACTTTAAGGAGAAAAACATAACAGCCGTTGCTCTTGATTCCAGGAGCAGGAAGAGCTTAAGAAAGATAGATGACGGAGTTCAGACTGCCTGCCGGGAAAAGATAGAACGGAATAAGAAGAAGGGTATTTTAAACCGCCCTATGAGAGCAATGGTGGTGGGGATCCCGAATGTCGGAAAGTCCACCTTTATAAATTCCTATGCGGGACACGCCGTGGCGAAGACCGGCAATAAGCCCGGAGTCACCAGAGGAAAGCAGTGGGTGCGTCTCGGAAAGAACATGGAGCTTTTGGATACCCCCGGTATACTCTGGCCGAAGATCGATGACGAGGTAAAGGGCTTTCATCTCGCTCTTATTGGATCGATGAATGACGAGGTTTTGGATAAGGACGATCTTGTCAGACGTTTTTTAAAAGAATTAAGTGCGGATGATCCCGGAATACTATATAATGTCTATGAGATCACAGAAGAGATGTCAGTAGACGAAATGTTAAACCAGGTCGCCGTTATCAGGAATTCCCTTAAAAAAGGAGGCGTTCCCGATACGGAAAAAGCTGTGTCCCTGATCCTTAATGATTTCAGAAGCGGAAAACTCGGTCGTATCACACTGGATAAGGTCTGATTTATGATCTGCCCTGATCCAGCGCTTAGCAGTATATGAAAAAGATCAAGAAAATTGCCGGATACAGTCTTTATATCCTTATTATTCTATTGCTGACCCTTGTAATAAAAGGCGTCGCTTTCCAGCGTACGGTGGTGAGCGGGGATTCAATGGAGCATACCTTAAGCGACGGAGACTCCCTTCTCGTGGATAAGATTACCTACCGTTTTTCTGAGCCCGAAAGATTCGATGTGATCGTTTTCCCCTATTCCGTAAATGACCGGGTCTATTATGTAAAAAGGATAATAGGTCTTCCCGGTGAGACGGTTGAGATACGGGAGGGCGTGATCCTCATTGATTCCCATGTTCTTCCATATAAATATAACCGGGATGTCATAATGAACCCCGGAGTCGCATCAACGGAGATCACCTTAAATGACCACGAATACTTTGTAATGGGCGATAATGTGAATGATTCCGTGGATTCCAGAAGCTATGACGTAGGAAATATTGATAAAGATATGATAATCGGCAAGGTATTTTTAAGGCTGAGGCCCTTTAATAAATTCGGAGTGATCGAATAATGTCAGAATCTGTAAGCGAAATAAAGAAAAAATTTGGTGTTTTAAGCGATGATGAGCTTCAAGGCTTTATCGAAACGTATTCCGCTGACCCCCGGAGCGGCGTTCAAAGCATTGTAAATACTGCAAAAAAACGTATTCTTGCCTTGGAAAACGAGAAAAAAAGGATGTTTGATATGTTTTCCTTTGAGCGGGAGTACGGAGAGTGCCGGTATATATGCGGAATAGACGAAGTGGGAAGGGGACCCCTCGCAGGACCCGTGGTGGCAGCCGCCGTAATTCTCCCAAAGGACTGCGATATCCTCTATATCAATGATTCAAAAAAGCTCTCTCCGAAAAAAAGGGAGGAGCTCTCCCGGGAGATACGTGAAAAAGCACTTTCCTACGGCATCGGAAAGGTGGATGAAAAGAGGATAGATGAGATCAATATCCTTAACGCCACTTACGAAGCCATGAGGGATGCTATTAATAATCTCAGCATAAAACCCGATATAATATTAAACGATGCAGTTACGATACCCGGTGTAAATATCCGGCAGATCCCCATAATAAAGGGTGACGCAAAGTCCGCATCCATCGCTGCGGCTTCCATAGTAGCAAAGGTGGAGAGAGACGCCTTCATGACGGAGATGGACAGTATTTACCCGGGCTACGGCTTTGCTTCAAATAAAGGCTACGGCAGCGAAGACCACATAACTGCGCTAAAAAAATACGGACCCACGCCGATACACAGAAAGAGCTATATTACCAAATTCATATGAATATCAACGTTAATTCCAATACCGGAATATATGACCTGAATTCCGGGATGAACACTCAGGCCGTTACAGAGACTGCAACCCAGCAGAAAATGGCCAGTGTTCCCGCGGATGAGGTTCACTATGTCAAAGCCGGAGACACCCTGTCCGGACAGATCATAGGAATGAATGATGACGGCACGGTGGAGCTTTTACTCGGGGATAACACCCACCTTAATGCCTTTCTTTCCAAAAATATGGGTCTCACCATGGGGCAGACCCTTTCTTTCACCGTAAGCGGTGCCAGCGATTCAAAGATCTCATTAACACCACTGTATGCCAATTTAGACGGAAACAGCGCCGTTGCCAAGGCTCTTACCCAGGCGGGGCTTCCGATCACAAAGCAGAACGGGGATCTCGTGACCTCTATGATGGAGCGTGGACTTCCCATAGACGCGAGGTCGCTGCAGGGAATGGCAGCGAATTCCGCACGTTTCCCCCTTGCGGATCCGAAGAGCATAGTCCAGATGACGGAGCTGAATATCCCCCTTACGGAAGAAAATATAAAAGAATTCGAAGCCTATAAGACAAATCAGTATAAGATCGCGGACAGTCTTGACGAACTGACCAGGGGCTTCACCGATATCGCCGGAGAGAGCCTTAAATCCAATAAGGAAATAACGGATCTCTTCCTTAATAATCCTGACGATCCGAAGATCAACCTGAATGAACTGCAAAACGCGCTGGAAAAGGCTGAAAACGGTGATTTTTCCAAGGCTTCCGAATTGCTTAACCTCGATAATAATGAGCTTACGGAGATAAATTCGAAGCTTACGAATGCCGTTCTTCCGGAAGGTGAAGAGATAGATCCGAAGACAGCTGAAGAAGCTGTGATAAAGGATGATCCGGAGGCTGCGAAAAACACTGAAAGAAAAGTTTCCCAGGATCAGGGGATGAAAGCCCGGGATCTTAACGGGGTTGTTACGGATGACGTCCATAAGCTGCTCGGAAAAGAGGGGGCGGAAAACCTTGCTGATAAGATGAATAAGGCGGGTCTGCCGGAAGCCCTGGCATCAAAGGTGGCAGACGGCAGTATCAGTGCGAAAGACACCCTCGACCTTACAAGGGCTCTTTTGGAAAAAGGAGATAAGGACAGCCCCGAATTCCAGCAGGCCTTCAGGGAGCTTATCCGGAGCCCGGAGTACAAATCCCTCCTTAATAACGGTATTACCAACGAGTTCCTTATGAAGCCCGAGGATGTGGCGGATAAGGAAAGGGTAAAGGAATACTACGAAAAGGTAGTGAAAAATACCGAGAAAGCGCTGGAATTCCTGAATAATACCGGGAGGGGATCTTCTTCCCTGGCCCAGGGCATGAATAACCTGAAATCCAACGTGGACTTCATGAACCAGCTGAATAATGTGATGACATATATGCAGCTCCCCCTTAAGATGAATGAAGAAAAGGCTCATGGGGACCTCTATGTCTATACCAATAAGAAGAATCTCGCAAAGAAGGACGGCAATGTATCGGCCCTTCTTCATCTCGACATGCAGCACCTCGGCACGATGGATATCCATGTGCAGATGACAAACGGGGAGAATGTAAAGACGCATTTTATAATGCAGAATGACGCCGTGCTGGACTTTATAGGAGAGCATCTCCACGAGCTGGACGAAGCCCTGGCAAAGCGCGGCTACAATATGCATTCCGATGTATCCTTAAATAAGGAAAAAAGGGATGTTCCGGACATCATGTTCAACCGGGGCACCAATGAAAAGCTTATCCAGACCACCTCATTCGATATCAGGGCCTAAAAGGAGCGTAAGCAGTAAATGGCAGAGGACAAGTCCAGGGAAAAAGTAAAAACCGCCGTCGCCATAGCTTATGATCCCGCAAATATAGCGCCTACGGTGGTGGCGTCGGGAAAGGGCGCAATAGCGGAAAAGATTATAGAGACCGCAAAAGAGTCCGATGTCCCGGTGCATGAAGACAGCAAGCTCGCTGACACCCTGTCCAGCTTGGAGATCGGCGACGCCATACCACCGGAGCTCTATGAAGTAGTGGCTGAAGTCCTGGTATTTGTGGACAGGATGGATAAACTGAAGCAGAAGATGGAAATCTATAACGCCGAAAAACGCTGAGGGATCCCGTGATGGAAGCTATGGAAAAGAAAGATAATACGCGTTCCCTCGGAAACAGCGAGGAGAGAAGGGCGGCGGAATTCCTTGAAGATAATGGCTGCAGAATAATAGAGCGGAATTTCAGCTGCAGGGCCGGGGAAATAGACCTGATATACTATGATGAAGATAATGTGATCTGCTTCGGGGAAGTAAAGTACAGATATGATGAAAATGCAGGATATCCGTCAGAAGCCGTGGATATCCGTAAACAGCGGAAGATCTGCCGGGTCTCCGATATGTACAGGGCAAAATTTTCTCTTGATGAATCCTATTCATACCGTTATGATGTTATTGCGATAAAACGAAACGAGATCCAATGGATAAAAAACGCTTTTTACTATATTGAAAGATAAGCAGGAGATTAGAATGATAAGCAGCGTCCTTGAAAACAGAATGCCCGCAGCACCCTTAAGCCTGATAGTCATGGATAATATCATGGAGCTCGGGAATGAGGTAAATGATTATCTGATATCCTTCAGGAAGGATAATAACCGTCCCTACCATAACAGTCCGGCCTTCGAGGGTTATGTGGCAGACAGTTTTCTGGTAAAGCATTCCACGCCGCGTTTCGGTTCAGGTGAAGGAAAGGGCGTCTTAAACGAGACAATAAGAGGAAAGGATCTCTATATCCTCTGCGATGTGCTGAACCGTTCCATGACCTACGAGATGTACGGGCATGAAAACATCTATTCTCCCGATGACCACTATCAGGATCTGAAACGTCTGATAGCCGCGGTTGCGGGAAAGGCACATAGGATAACTGTTGTTATGCCTTTCATGTATGAGAGCCGCCAGCATAAGAGAAATTCCAGGGAATCCCTGGACTGCGCTCTGATGCTTGAAGAGCTGTCTTTCATGGGAGTAGGACGTCTGATCACCTTTGACGCCCATGATCCCTCCATACAGAATGCAGCTCCCCTTATCGGTTTCGATAATTTTACTCCCTTTTACCAGTTTATGAGGGCCCTCCTCCGGAAGGTAGGGGATATGAAGATAGACAAAGAGCATCTTCTGATAGTCAGCCCCGACGAGGGAGCGCTGCACCGGGCCGTGTATTTCGCCGGCGTTATGGGTGCGGATACAGGTATGTTCTATAAGAGAAGGGATTATACCAAGGTCGTTGACGGGAAGAACCCCATCGTTGCCCATGAATTCCTGGGTGAAAATGTGGAAAACAAGGATGTGATAATAGTTGACGACATCATTTCCTCCGGCGGAAGCATGTTGGATACCGCATATAAGCTCAAGAAAATGAATGCCAACAGGGTGTTTATCTGCTGTACCTTCGGAATCTTCACCGACGGTCTCTCAATGTTCGATGAAGCCTATAAAAACGGGATATTTGACAAGATAGTAACAACGAACCTGAGCTACAGGGTTCCCGAATTATTGAAGCGCGAATGGTATGAAACCGCTGATATGGGCAAGTTCCTGGCATCGATAATTGATTTCTCAAATCATGATGTATCGATGGATAAGGTACTCACCCCTACGGAGAAGATAAAGAAGATCCTTCAGAAATATAACGAAACAGAAGGTATTATCGAGTTTTAACAGAGTCTGAATACTCCGAATACCGTGCCGAGAATCTTGCAGTCCCTGACGATTATGGGTTCCATATGATCGTTTTCGGGCTGCAGTCTTATATGTCCGTTTTCCCTGTAAAATGTCTTAACAGTGGCGGAATCGTCGATAAGAGCCACTACCGTGTCGCCGTTCTTTGCGGAAGAAGTGACCCTGACAAAGATCAGGTCGCCGTCCATTATCCCGATATTTTCCATGCTTTCGCCCTTAACCTTCAGAACAAAGGCATCGGATGATCCCATGCCCTTTGGCAGCATGTCCACGGGAATGGGGAAGTAGCTCTCAATATTCTGCTCGGCAAGAATCGGAGAACCGGCCGCTATCTGTCCTACAACGGGAATATTGGTCATTTCCCGGCGCATCACGCTGAAATCATCGTCAAGTATCTCTATCGTCCGGGGCTTAGTGGGATCCCTTCTGATAACGCCCTTCTTTTCCAGCGTTGCCAGCTGGGAGTGCACCGAAGAAGTGGAGCTTAAATGTACGGCATCGCAGATTTCCCTTACTGAAGGGGGAAAACCCCTGTCTAAAACACATTCTTTTATATATTCAAGTATCTCACGCTGTTTATCTGTAAGTTTAACGTCAGCCATTATAATCTCCGTTTCTGCAGCTCACCGCTGCACCGCTATTTTAGCATATTCCGGAGCAAAAATCAAACACATATTCGATTTTTTCCCTTGATAAGTTTTATAAATTACATTATTATATGTCGGGTAGCCATTTAGATTGGAGTATTATTTTGGGAATTTTGAAACTAAGACCCGCCTGCCAGGACTATCTCTGGGGCGGTGATCTGTTAAAGAGAGAATACGGGGTTGAGAGCGATAAGGAGATAGTGGCGGAGGCCTGGATGCTGTCCTGCCATCCCGATGGACTGTCCACAGTCGCCGACGGGGAGTATGCCGGAAGAACCCTTAAGGAATATGTAGATAATAAAGGCGAGGATGTGCTGGGGAAAAACGCCGCTGCTGCCGGCGGCTTTCCCGTGCTGGTAAAGCTTATTGATGCGAAGAAGGATCTTTCCATACAGGTGCACCCCGATGATGCCTATGCTTTGGAGCATGAAGGGCAGAACGGAAAGACCGAGTTCTGGTATATACTTGATTCCGCTCCCGATGCCTATATTTATTTCGGATTTAAGAGAGAAATTTCTGAAGAGGAATTCGAGAGGCGGATCAGGGATAACAGCCTGGCGGAGGTCTTAAACAGGGTAAATGTAAAAAAGGGAGATGTATTCTTTATCACTCCCGGCACCCTGCATGCGATTGGAAAGGGCACTGTTATCGCCGAAATACAGCAGAATTCCAATCTGACATACCGTGTCTATGATTACGGCAGGACCGGTGCGGACGGAAAACAGCGGGAACTCCATGTTGACAAGGCCCTGGATGTGACCAGGATAAAGAAGCCTGTTGATCACAAGATTAACGGCAATTGTCTTATATCCTGCGATTACTTTATTACTGACCGTTATTTTATAAATAATGACAGCATTTCAATAACAGTTGATAACAATACCTTCAGGCATATCCTTGCGGTTTCCGGTGAGGGCAGTATAAGCACTTCATCGGGAGTGGCCGGGTTCAAAAAGGGCGATTCTTTATTTATCACTGCGGGAACAGGTGATATTGAAATTTCGGGATCCGCAGAGATCCTTGTTACCTCCTGCCCGGGATGATATATTGATTTATTCCAGGATAAATAGTAATATTAGCAATACCTTTAAAGAACAGTACGAAAATGAAATATTCAATAGGTATAGATATAGGGTCCACCACCGTCAAGGCGGCGGTGCTGGATGAAAAGGAAAAACTCATATATTCTGATTACAGGCGGCACTTTGCGGATATCAGGGAGACCCTGAAGGGTCTTTTGGAGGACGCTTTTAAAGAGACCGGTGACTGTGATATCAGTCCTGTCATCACGGGTTCCGGAGGTCTGGGGCTCGCTTCGGTCCTTAAAGTTCCCTTTACCCAGGAGGTGGTGGCGGTTGCCACAGCCCTGAAAAAGTACCAGCCGAAAACCGACGTGGCGGTAGAGCTTGGCGGTGAGGATGCGAAGATCATCTACTTCGAAGACGGAAACGTGGAAGAGCGGATGAACGGAGCCTGCGCCGGAGGAACAGGAGCCTTCATAGACCAGATGGCGGCCCTTCTCCAGACCGATGCGGAGGGCTTAAATAACCTTGCAAAGAACTGCGAGTCCCTCTACACGATTGCAGCCCGCTGCGGTGTGTTCGCAAAGACGGATATACAGCCTCTTATTAATGACGGTGCCAGACAGGAAGACCTTGCAGCATCTATTTTTCAGGCTGTTGTAAATCAGACCATTTCAGGCCTGGCCTGCGGTAAGCCAATCCGCGGCCATGTGGCTTTTCTCGGAGGTCCCCTTCACTTTTTAACAGAATTAAAAAAGGCCTTTATAAAGACCCTGGATCTGGACGACGAGCATATCATCGATCCGGACAACAGCCATCTTTTTGCCGCCATCGGCTCCGCCCTCAACCATGAGGAGGAGACGGTTCTTTTAAGCAGCCTTATAGAAAAGCTGAACGGCAGGATAAAGCTGGAAACCGAGGTTCCGAGAATGGAGCCCCTCTTTAAGGATGAAAAGGAGTATAAGGCCTTTGAAAAGCGCCATGCAAAGGCAAAGGTTGCCACACAGGATCTCTCATCCTACAAGGGAGACGCATACCTCGGAATAGACGCGGGAAGCACCACCACAAAGACCGCTCTTATCAGCGAGGACGGAAAGCTTCTCTATTCATTCTATTCAAATAACAACGCATCGCCCTTAAAGACCGCCATCCGGTCTATTATCGAAATATATGAGCTGAAGCCGAAGGATGTGCGAATTGTAGGAGCCTGCTCCACAGGCTACGGCGAAGCGCTGATGAAATCGGCCTTCAAGCTGGATCAGGGCGAAGTGGAGACGGTTGCCCACTATTACGCGGCTTCATTCTTTGATCCCGAGGTGGACTGTATCCTGGACATCGGCGGACAGGATATGAAGTGCATAAAGATAAAGAACAGATCCGTGGATTCGGTGCTCCTCAATGAAGCCTGCTCCAGCGGCTGCGGTTCCTTTATAGAGAACTTTGCAAATTCCCTGTCCCTTGACGTGGAGGACTTTGCGAAGGAAGCCATATATGCTAAACGCCCGATAGATCTCGGTACCAGATGCACGGTATTTATGAATTCAAGGGTAAAGCAGGCCCAGAAGGAGGGCGCTCCGGTTTCCGATATCTCGGCCGGACTCGCTTATTCCGTTATAAAGAATGCGCTGTTTAAGGTAATAAAGGTAAGCGATGCCTCCGAGCTCGGAAAAAGGATAGTTGTGCAGGGAGGCACCTTCTACAATAATGCGGTGCTCCGGGCACTGGAGCGGATCGCAGGCTGCGAGGCGGTAAGACCCGATATTGCAGGTATAATGGGAGCCTTCGGCGCTGCCCTTATTGCAAAGGAGCGGCATGAGAAGGGTAAAACCTCCACGATGCTCTCCATCGATGAGATAAAGAATTTAGAGTACACCACATCCACGGCCAAGTGCCAGGGCTGCAATAACCACTGCCGCCTGACGGTGAACCACTTTACCGGAGGACGTACCTTCATCACCGGAAACCGCTGTGAAAAGGGTATAGGAAAGGCGAAGGCCCATAAGGACATACCGAATCTCTTTGAGTACAAGTATAAGCGCATCTTTGACTATACACCGCTGCCCGCAGATGAGGCGGAACGCGGAGTGATAGGCGTGCCCAGAGTGCTTAACATGTTTGAGAATTACCCCTTCTGGTTCACTTTCCTTACGGAGCTTGGATTCAGGGTGGTGCTTTCTCCGGCATCCAGCCATGATATCTATTCCTTAGGCATAGAATCCATTCCATCGGAATCAGAGTGTTACCCGGCAAAGCTGGCCCACGGCCATATCACCTGGCTTATCAAGAATAAAATAACACGTATTTTCTATCCCTCCCTCTTTTATGAAAGGGAGGAATTCCCCGAGGCAGGAAACCACTATAACTGCCCGATAGTTACCAGTTATCCGGAAAATATAAAGAATAACGTAGAGGAGATCGCCGGGGGTGATATCGAGTTCATCAATCCCTTTATTTCCTTTACCTCTCCGGAGACCATTTACCCGAGGCTGATAGAGGCTTTCCCGGATGTGGATCCGGGCGAGATAGTGAGAGCCACCTTCAAGGCCTGGAAGGAACAGGAAAATGAGAGAAGGGATATGGCCCGCCGCGGAGTGGAAACCCTCCGTTATATGGAAGAGCATAATATCCACGGCATAGTGCTGGCAGGACGTCCCTATCATATAGATCCCGAGATCAATCATGGAATACCGGAGCTCATCACCCAGTATGACGTGGCTGTTCTTACGGAAGATTCGGTTTCACCTTTGGGACATATTGACGGTGATCTCCGTGTAATGGACCAGTGGATGTACCATTCAAGGCTCTATGCCGCTGCGGAAGTATGTAAAAACAGGGAGGATCTGGATCTTATCCAGCTGAATTCCTTCGGCTGCGGACTGGACGCCGTTACCACCGACCAGGTGGCTGAGATCCTTAACGGATCGGATAAGATATATACCTGTTTGAAGATCGACGAAGTAAATAACCTTGGAGCTGCAAAGATCAGGATCCGTTCCCTTCTTGCTGCTCTTAGAGTCAGAAAGATGAAGAATGAGGAGAGGACCATCCGTCCCTCCGCTTATGAACGTACCATATATACCGAGGAAATGCAGAAGGAGGGCTACACGATACTCTGTCCCCAGATGTCCCCGGTACACTTCGATATATTGGAATCTGCCTTTAAGAGCGCGGGTTATAACCTTGTGGTGTTAGATAATGACGGCAGGGAAGCCGTGGATGCGGGTCTAAAGTATGTAAATAATGACGCATGTTACCCTTCCCTTATGGTTATAGGACAGATCATGCTGGCGCTTACCAGCGGACAGTATGACTTAAACAAAACAGCTGTTATAATGTCCCAGACCGGAGGCGGCTGCAGGGCTACCAACTATATAGGATTTATACGCCGGGCACTGGAAAAGGCCAATATGAGCCATGTTCCGGTAATTTCCCTGAATCTCGCCGGACTGGAAGGGAATCCGGGCTTTAAGCTCACCCGGGATCTTATTTTTAAAGCCCTGTACGGACTTGTTTTCGGGGATATTTTCCTCCGCTGCATCCTGAGGATGCGGCCCTATGAGGAGACCAGGGGCGTTACCGACGAGATGCATAAAAAGTGGCTGAAGACCTGCAGGGATTTCGTCTCCGAAAAGAATCCCTCATTCCTTAAGTTCAGACGCATCTGCACCAGAATGATAGAGGATTTCGACTCAATACCGATAAACGAGGTAATGAAGAAGCCCAGAGTCGGCGTTGTGGGAGAGATACTTGTGAAGTTCCACCCCTCTGCCAATAACCACCTTACGGATCTCCTTGAAAAAGAGGGGGCAGAACCGGTGGTTCCGGATCTTATGGACTTTCTGCTCTATTGCTTTTATAATCAGATATATAAGGCTGAAAAGCTGGGTACCTCGAAGAAGACTGCGAGAAACGCACGCCTCGGCATTATGGGCATGGAGTTCCTCCGCAGCGCGGCAGTCAGTGCTTTCAAAAGATCAAAGCACTTTACGCCTCCCCATCCTATTGAGTCCACGGCGAAAAGCGCTTCCTCAATAGTTTCCATCGGCAACCAGACCGGTGAAGGCTGGTTCCTTACAGGGGAAATGCTGGAGCTGATCGGCGACGGCGTGAACAACATTGTCTGCACACAGCCCTTTGGCTGTCTTCCGAACCATGTGGTCGGAAAGGGAGTTATCAAGGCTCTTAGAAAGGCTCATCCCCTTTCAAATATCGTGGCCATCGACTACGATCCGGGAGCGTCGGAGGTTAACCAGCTGAACCGTATCAAGCTTATGCTCTCCACAGCCAAGAGCAATCTCAAGGACAGCATGCCGGAGACTGAGGCTGTAGCAGAAGTCGCCGATACGGATGAAAACAGCTTTCATGATGATTATGTGGAGGCCATCTGATGGGACTTCGATACAGGAAATCGATCACCATTTTTCCGGGTGTTAAGCTTAATATCTCAAAGTCAGGGTTATCGCTTTCCGTGGGAAAAAAGGGTGCGCATGTAAGTGCAGGTACCAGCGGAAGGAAATCAGTTTCTGTGGGGGTTCCCGGCACAGGGCTTTCCTATACCAAGACCATTTCAGGAGGTTCCAAAAAGAAGAGTCTTGGGATTGTTTTCACGGTGGTTGTAATAACAGTCGCTGTGATAATGGGTATATTAAAATACAAGGATAAGATAGCCGGATTTTTCGGGGCTTCAGCGGACAGCAAGACTGCGGTGGAGACCACGGTTGACACAGACGCAGGGAGTGCAGGCAATACCGGTAATGCCGGGGATGCTGCAGCCACAACATATGTTATCAATACTTCGACCAAGAAGTTCCACTTATCTTCCTGCAGGTACGCCACAGGGGATAATGTTAAAACCGTAAATAAGTCCAAATCGGATTTGATCAATGAAGGTTATGAGGCTTGTAAGACCTGCAAGCCATAGTGAAGGCACAACTGGGGTTTTGAAATCAGCCGTGGTTCCTGGTATCACACACCGGACACATGGTATAAATATGTAAAAGTGTAAAGGAGGGTAATTATGGCAGGAAACAGAGAAGACACGATTAAAGGTTTATTTAAGTCGATCACCGGTCAGGAGTATATTGACGGCATGAAGTTGGGAGAAGGTATATATGACCACAAAACCGGTATTCTCCGCACTTCTGACGGTAAAGAGTACAGAAACGACGATATCGAGGCGGCAGCATCTTATTTCGAGGAAAGATGCAAGCGCCTCTATAACGACGGCGAAAGGAAGAAGGAGAGTGAGTACAGCGCCATCGCCTATGAAGCGATCAAGATCATGAAAGGGCGCTTCGGTTCCAACTTCTGAGGTGTTTTAAGGAGTTTTGTTTTGAATAACTGGTTATTTAAGCTGGAGAAAAAATACGGTAAGTATGCGGTTCCGAATCTTACCGTATTTGTGATATTTACGTATATTATAGGTTATCTCATGAGCTTCATGGGATTAACCCCTTTTATCAGCCTGAATCCGGAGCTGGTGATGAAGGGGCAGGTCTGGCGCATTTTCACATGGATACTGATGCCGCCTTCCAGCCTCTCCATTTTTACCGTGATCATGCTGTTTTTCTACTTTTCCATAGGCCGGTCCCTGGAGGTTACCTGGGGAGATTTCAGATATAATGTCTATCTCTTCATGGGCTTTCTGTTTACGCTGATCGGCTCCTTTGTGATTTATTTTATCGGGGTGAACGCACTGCATTATCCCCCCGAGGCCTTCGGATACAGCCTTTCTGCCTGGGTTTCCACATACTTTGTAAATATGTCCATTTTCTTTGCCTTTGCGGCGAGCTATCCGGATATGCAGATACTGCTGTACTTTTTTATCCCTTTGAAGATAAAGTATTTGGCGATCCTGGACGGAGTGCTGATACTCTGGCAGTTCCTGCAGAGCCCCTGGTTCGGGAAGGGAATTATCGCGGTTTCGCTTCTTAACTTCCTGATCTTTTATCTCAGCACGAAAAATATCGCGCGCTTTTCACCCCATGAGATGCACAGGAGAAATACCTTTAAGCGGGCTGTGAACAGCGATATGAGGAATAAATTCCATTCCATGGACGGAGGGAAGGGACAGATCGCAAAGCACAGATGCGCGGTATGCGGCAGGACGGAGCTTTCAAATCCCGAGTTGGAATTCCGTTTCTGTTCGAAGTGCAATGGTAATTATGAATACTGTAACGAGCATATAGGAAATCATACCCACCGTTAGGTAATAAATATGTCAAAAGATCTTATAAAAAACTGGGATATGCCGGATGCGGCCCTTGTTTTGGAGGGCGGCGGTTCAAGAGGCGTCTTTACTGCGGGGATCCTGGATCTCTTTATGGAAAGAGGTCTCTATTTTCCTTATGTCATCGGTGTTTCCGCCGGTGCCTGCAACGCCCTGGATTACGTATCCGACCAGCCCGGGAGATCCCGGGATACTTTTATAGTGAGGGATAAGAGCTTACGCTCCATTTCTTTTAAGAATTTCATTAAGACCGGCTATTTTTACAATATGGACCGGCCCTTTCATGAATTTCCCTACAAGCTTTTCCCCTTTGACTTCGAGACCTTTAAGAACGGCGGCATGAAGTGCGAGATGGTTGTGACCAATGTCCGAACCGGCCGCGCCGAGTATCTCAGCGAATACAAGGATAATGACAGGATACTGGATATCTGCCGGGCTTCATCAACCCTGCCTTTAATGGCTCCCATGGTATATCTTGACGGGGCGCTCTATATGGACGGAGGGCTTTCGGACTCCATACCCTACGGACGGAGCATCAGGCTCGGATATAAAAAGAATGTGGTCATTCTGACCCGGGAGATGGGCTACAGGAAGAAACTGAAGTCAAAGACCAATGAGATTGTGCGCCGGGTTTACAAAGAAGAACCGGTGCTGGTACGGGCCTGCTACAAGAGGCCGAAGGTCTATAACAGGCAGCTTGATATCCTTGAGAGGCTTGAGAGAGAGGGAAGGGTCTTTGTTATCCGCCCCACCGAAAAGCCGGTTGACAGGATAGAGATGAATATGGACCGGCTGGACAGCTTCTACCAGCACGGATACAACACTGCCGTCGAGATTTACGACGAAATGATCGATTATTTGAAATCATAAGCTTCTCCCGTCATCCTGAGCGTAGTGAAGGATCATAAAAAGAAAGGAACCATATTATTCATGGATTTTGAAAGAATTAAGGACTTATACGAACTGCTTGAAGAAAGGGACATCCCCGATCTACATTCGAAGGGCTACAGATTAAAACATAAAAAATCCGGCGCCAGATTCATGCTTCTTGAAAATGACGACAGAAACAAGGTGTTTTACATCGGTTTCCGCACCCCTCCGATGGACAGCACCGGAGCCCCGCATATTCTCGAGCATTCCGTGCTCTGCGGTTCGGACAAGTTCCCGGTAAAGGATCCTTTTATTGAGCTTGCTAAGGGAAGCTTAAATACCTTCCTTAACGCCATGACCTATCCCGACAAGACTGTTTATCCCGTTGCCAGCACCAATAAGCAGGACTTCAGGAATCTGATCGACGTCTACATGGATGCGGTGCTGCACCCGAATATCTACAAAAAAGAAGAGATATTCAAGCAGGAGGGCTGGCATTATGAGATCAATTCTCCGGAAGAGCCCCTGAAATTTAACGGAGTTGTTTATAACGAAATGAAGGGAGCCTACTCATCACCGGATGATGTTTTAGGACATGCGATAAACACCTCATTATTCCCGGATACCAGGTACGCCCTTGATTCCGGCGGAGATCCCGAGCACATCCCGGATCTGAGTTATGAGCGTTTTAAGGAGCTGCACGAAAAGTATTATCACCCTTCAAATTCCTATATCTATCTCTACGGCGACCTGGATATGGCCGATACCCTGTCCTTCCTTGACGAGGAGTATTTATGCCATTATGAAAGGGCAGAGATAGACAGCGCTTTAAATAAACAGCCGCCATTTAATACACAGCAGTATCTGGAAAAGAGCTATTCAATTACGGAGGATGAGGATGAGAAGGAGAATACCTATATTTCCGAAAACTTCGTTATCGGGGATAATCTGAATCCCGAAACCTATATTGCTTTCCAGATCCTTTCATACGCCCTTCTGGATGTTCCCGGGGCGCCCCTGACCCAGACCCTCCTTGACCGGGGGATAGGACAGGATGTGGACGGAGGATATGATAACGGTATCCTCCAGCCTGTATTTTCAATAACCGTTAAGAAATCTGACTTAGATAAAAAACAGGTGTTTCTTGACACGGTTTCTGAGGTATTAAATACCCAGGTTGAAAAGGGACTTGATAAAAAGGCGCTTCTTGCAGCGATCAATGTATTCGAATTCAGATACAGGGAGGCGGACTTCGGTTCTTATCCGAAGGGGCTGATGTATGGTCTCCAGAGCCTGGACAGCTGGCTTTATGACGAGGATAAGCCTTTTATCCACATTGAATCCAATGCGGTTTTCGAAAAGCTGAGAAAAGAAGTGGAAAAGGGTTATTTTGAGGAACTTATCAAAAAATACCTGATAGATAACAGCTTCTCTTCTGTAGTGATATTAAAGCCTGAAAAGGGTCTTACCGCAAAAATGGAGGAGCGCACCGCGGCACGGCTGCAGAAGATAAAGGACGGGCTTTCCGATCAGGAAATAGAGGCGCTTATCAGGGATACAGCGGCGTTAAAGCAGTATCAGGATGAGCCGAGCAGCGAGGAAGAGCTGTTGACGATCCCTCTCCTTAAGATTTCGGATCTTGAGAAAAAAGCCGAGGGCTTCGATAACGAGCTGCTTTCGGATAACGGAATCGACTATCTTTTCCACGATATCTATACCAACGGTATCAGTTATCTCAATTTTTCCTTCAGCTTAAACAAGCTTCCGGAGGAGCTGATCCCCTACGCCAGCCTGTTTACGGCGCTTCTCGGGCAGCTTAACACGAAAAACCACAGCTATCTCGACTTAAATAACGAGATAAATCTGCACAGCGGAGGCATTACCTTCGGCGTTTCTGCGTCCCAGAGGGTGGATAAGAGGAATGTGCCCCGCTGCTTTATAGAGGTACAAGGCCGTTTCCTGAAGGGTTCCGAGGACTTTGCCTTTGAGATTATTCCGGAGATCCTCGAAACCTCGGATCTTAGCGACAGAAAACGTATTTCCGAAGTGCTTTCCATGATGAAGAGCCGTATTTCGGACAAGCTTATTTCTGCGGGACACCTGACTGCTGCGGTCAGGGCAGCGGCGTCTTTAAGCGCTTCTGCGGACTTCCTTGAAAAGACCTCCGGAGTTTTCTTCTATGACTTTATCTGCGAGCAGATAGAAAACATGGATAAGAATTTTGATGAGCTGTCAGACAGGCTGTCTCAGGTTAGAAAGCTTATCTTAAGGAAGGATATGCTGTCCTTTGATATCACCGGTGACCGGGAGAGCCTTGAAAAGGTAAAGAGTCTCGGCGGCAAATATGCCCTTACTCTTGACGCTTCCCCGGCGGATGATATTAAATGCACATTCAGTATCGATAAAAAATGCGAGGGAATACGTACCGCTTCCCAGGTGCAGTATGTTGCGGAAGCCGGTGACTATACGCTTTCAGGCCTTAAATATACGGGCGCTTTAAGGGTATTAAAGGTCATAATGGGCTATGACTACCTCTGGATGAATGTCCGCGTGAAGGGAGGAGCATACGGCTGTATGAGCTCCTTCTCGAGATACGGGGATTCCTATCTGGTTTCATACAGGGATCCGAATCTCACGGAAACTCTTGATATCTTTAACGGAGCCGCCGAATATGTAAAGAATTTCGACGCCGGCGAAAGGGACATGACAAAGTACGTGATCGGTGCCGTTTCCGCCCTGGATCACCCCTTGAATCCAAGGGCCAAGGGTATAAGGAGCCGTTCCGCCTATCTTTCCGGTTTGACGGAAGAGGATATGCAGCGTGAAAGGGATGAAGTCATTAACTGCAGCGTTTCCGACATCAAGGCCCTTTACCCCTTCATGGAGGCGATAAAGGATTCAGGATATGTCTGCGTCCTCGGATCCGAGGAAAAGATAAAGGAAAACAAAAGCATTTTCAGCGAAGTCAGGACCTTGAACTAAATGGGAAATGAAAAAAGAGCGGGCTACGTTTCGATAATCGGACGGCCCAACGTCGGAAAATCAACCCTTATAAACCACCTTATCGGCATGAAGCTTTCGATCACGTCCAGAAAGCCCCAGACCACGAGAAAAAGGATGATGACTGTCTACACCGAGGACCGGGGGCAGATAGTTTTTCTCGATACGCCGGGTATTCATAAGGCTAAAAACAAGTTAGGTGAATATATGGACAGGGCGGCGATCGGAACCATCAACGATTCCGACTGTGTACTCTGGCTTGTGGAGCCTGTTGCAAAATTAAGCGAAGGGGAGAGATCCATTGCGGAACTTCTTAAAAAATCCGGCGTGCCGGTGATCCTTCTCATAAATAAAACAGATACGGTAAAGGACAGCGCTGTTCCCGCCGTTATAGAAGCCTATGAGGGACTGCTGGACTTTACGGAGATCATTCCCATTTCCGCAAAGCACAGCATAGGTAAGGATGAGCTCCTGGCCGCTGTATTTAAGCTCCTTCCCTACGGCGACCCCTTTTATGACGAGGATACGGTTACCGATGAGAGCGAGAGGAGCATTGTTTCCGAGCTTATAAGAGAGCAGCTCCTTCGAAATCTCTCCGATGAAATACCCCACGGGACCTACGTTTCCATTGAGAGCATGAAGGAAAAGAAGGACCGCTGGGAGATAGACGCCGATATCTACTGCGAAAAGAAAAGCCATAAGGGCATGATAATCGGTAAAGAGGGGCAGATGCTTAAAAAAGTGGGCACCGCGGCCAGGATCGAGGCTGAAAAGCTCCTGGATAAAAAGGTCATGCTCCGCCTCTGGGTAAAGGTGAAGAAGGACTGGCGTAATGATGAAAAGAACATCCGTTCCTTCGGTTTCAGGGATAACGAATAAATGGACATTCTGAAGCTTCACGGAGTTATCTTAAAGAGCGCGGACTATTCCGAATACGACCGCCGTTTAACAGTTCTGACTGCGGAGAGGGGAAAGATCACCGTTTTTGCAAGGGGTGTAAAGCGTCCCGGAAATAAGCTCATGGCCGGCACGGAGCCCTTCTGCTTCGGAACCTTCCTTGTGACAGAGGGGAAAAGCGCCTATAACCTCCGGGATACCGAAGTCACGAATTATTTTGAAGAGATACGTTCGGATCCGGACGCTTTTTTTATGGGCAGCTATTTTTTGGAATTCGCTGATTATTATTCCCGGGAAAACATTGAGGACAAGGAGCTTATTTCCCTGATTTTTTCATCCCTCCTGGCTCTGCTCCGGGATGACTTCGATAACGCCTTTGTAAGAGCTGTTTTTGAAATTAAGATAATATCTGTAGAAGGGGAGCTTCCGCCGAAGCCCGGAAATAATTATCTGCCGGGTACGGAGCACGCCCTTACGCATATTCTCGAATGTCCTTCTTCAGGGCTTTTTACCTTTAACGTCAATGAGGATATCCTTTCGGAGTTAAAAGAGCTTTCTTCGTATTTTGTCCGCCGGACCGTCCACAGGGGATTTTCCAGCCTGAAAATACTGGAGCAGTTATAAAATCAGTTTTCTTTACTTTTAATAATAGCGGTTATATAATATTTAGGCGATTTGTGTAGGGGGAGAGATTTCAGCTTTAATGGCAACGAAGAAGATCAGAAAAAGCCGGAATAGGAGACGAAATAAAAGGCGGTTTAAGGCTTATTTTGCAAGGACAGCCGTGCTGATACTCGGCCTTGCGGCTGTTTGCGCCGTGATTTTCCTTTGTGTAAAGCTTTTCGGTGTGATAAAGGATGCGCTTCCCTTCGGGGATGACAGCACTGCCGTTGAGGAGGATATTTCAAACGCCCATAATATCATTAGTCTCAATAAGGACGGTTCCCTGACAGAGACCTCTGTTGAGGATTTTGATACCTCGGAATATGATCCGGAGGCGCTGACCGAGATGGTGAATTCCACCATTGCCGAGTACAATTCATCCGCCGGGGAGAGTATAGAGCTGAAGACCTTAGATATCAAAGACGGCATTGCGAGAGCCGTGATCTATTATAAAACGCCGGAGGATTACGCAGCCTATAACGAAAAGGTGCTGCAGATCGGAGATGCTTCGGAACTGGATATTACCGGCATTACGCTCGCTGATGACGAAAATACCGTTCTTACCAAGGACGACATGGATAAGGTAAAGGGGAACTATGTCATGCTGAATGACGATACGGTGATAACGCTCCCTAAAACCATTCAGTATGTTTCGAGAAATGTGACAAAGACCGGTAAAAAAACCGCTGAAGTTAAAAAAGCCGGTATTAACAGCGTAATAATTTATAAATAAAAAGGAGAGAATTAATGGAAAAGACAATGGAGAAGATCGTAAATATCTGCAAAGGCCGCGGCTTCATCTATCCCGGCTCGGAGATATACGGAGGACTCGCCAATACCTGGGATTACGGTAATCTCGGAGTTGAGCTTAAAAATAATATTAAAAAGGCATGGTGGCAGAGGTTTGTAAGCGGAAATAAGTACAATGTGGGCGTGGACTGCGCGATCCTCATGAATACCCAGACCTATGTGGCATCCGGCCATATCAAGAGCTTTTCCGATCCCCTTATCGACTGCCGTGAGTGCCATGAGCGTTTCCGTGCAGACAAGATAATCGAGGACTGGTCAAAGGAAAACAATGTGACGCTGGAATCCTCTGTGGACGGCTGGTCAAATGATGAGATGATGGATTTCATAAAGAAGAATGCCATTCCCTGTCCCACCTGCGGAAAGCACGATTTCACCGATATCCGTCAGTTCAACCTGATGTTCAAGACCTTCCAGGGCGTTACCGAGGATTCAAAGAATACTGTTTATCTCCGTCCGGAGACTGCCCAGGGTATCTTCGTTAACTTCAAAAATGTTCAGAGAACCAGCAGAAAGAAGCTGCCCTTCGGTATCGGACAGATAGGCAAATCCTTCAGAAACGAGATCACACCCGGAAACTTTATCTTCCGCGTACGTGAATTCGAGCAGATGGAGCTGGAATTCTTCTGTGAGCCCGGAACCGACCTCGAGTGGTTCAAATACTGGAAAGAGTACTGTCATCAGTTCCTTCTCGATGTAGGTCTCACTCCCGAAAACCTCAGGACCCGTGACCATGATCCGGAAGAGCTGGCTTTCTATTCAAGGGCTACCACCGACTTTGAGTTCCTCTTCCCCTTCGGATGGGGAGAGCTCTGGGGCGTTGCCGACAGGACTGACTACGATCTTTCCCAGCATCAGAATACCTCCGGTGAGGATATGACCTATTTTGATGATGTTAAGAATGAGAGATATATACCTTACTGCATAGAGCCTTCTCTCGGAGTGGAGAGAATGGTGCTCGCCATCCTCTGCGACGCATACGACGAAGAGGAGTTAGAAGGCGGAGATACCAGAAATGTGATGCATTTCAATCCTGCCATTGCTCCGGTAAAGATCGGCGTGCTTCCCTTAAGCAAGAAGTTAAACGAGGGCGCGGAGAAGATATATGATGAGCTCAGCAAATATTATAACTGTGAGTTTGATGAGCGCGGCGCCATCGGAAAGCGTTACAGGAGACAGGATGAGATAGGAACTCCCTACTGCATTACCTATGACTTCGATTCAGAGACGGATCATACCGTAACCGTCCGCGACCGCGACACCATGGAGCAGGAGAGAGTCGCCATTGCCGACCTCAAAGACTATTTCAGGGATAAATTTATTTTTGTGTGAAAGGATTTATAAATGAGACAATTCAGTGCAAATGAGCTTCGTAATACATGGAAGCAGTTTTATAAGGACAGAGGTCATGTGGACTGCGGTGCGGTTTCGCTGGTGAGCGACGGTTCCACCGGAGTAATGTTCAATGTGGCGGGAATGCAGCCCCTTATGCCCTACCTGCTCGGAAAGAAGCACCCGAAGGGCACGAGGCTCTGTAACGTGCAGGGCTGTGTCCGCACCAACGATATAGATTCCGTAGGCGATAAGAGCCATGTAACCTTCTTTGAGATGCTCGGAAGCTGGAGCCTCGGAGACTATTTTAAGGAAGAACGCTGCAAGTGGAGCTATGAGCTTTTAACTGAGGTTTTCGGCTTTGATGCGGATCACCTCGCAGCCACCGTTTTCGCCGGTGACGAAAACGCTCCCCGGGATGAGGAGGGTGCAGGCTTCCGTATAGCATCCGGCTTCAAGAAGGAAAATATCTACTATCTTCCCGCGAAGGACAACTGGTGGGGTCTGGAATACGGTCCCTGCGGTCCCGACAGCGAGATGTTCTATATCGAAGACAAGCCTGACTGCGGCCCCGACTGCGGCCCCGGCTGCGACTGCGGCAAGTATACCGAGCTCGGAAACGATGTCTTCATGCAGTATGAAAAGCATCATGACGGAACCCTTACTCCCTTAAAGCAGAAGAACGTCGATACCGGCTGGGGCCTGGAGAGAATCCTTGCCTTCCTTAACGGTTCCAGGGATGTTTATCAGGTTGACGTATTCGTACCTGTTATCAGGTATATCGAAAAAGAGACCGGACAGAAATACGACGCAGATGAAAAGATGACGAGATCCATGCGTATCCTTGCGGATCACATCCGTACTTCCGTAATGCTGATCGGGGATGAGGCAAAGCTTACCCCCGCAAATACCGGAGCAGGATATATCTTAAGGCGTCTTATCCGCCGTGCGGTCAGGCATGCGCGTACCCTCGGCCTCAATAAGGATCAGATCCTTAAGATAGCTGAGATCTTTGTGGATGAGATTTATTCCGAGAGCTATCCGAACCTTGTCACAAACCGCAAATTCGTTATGAACGAGCTGGATAAGGAGATCGCAAGGTTTGAAAGCACCCTTGAAAACGGTATAAAGGAATTCAAGAAGATCCTTTCAGCAGCAAAGGAGGAAAAGAAGGATGTCATAGACGGCAGATCCGCTTTCTTCCTTTATGATACCTACGGCTTCCCTCTGGAGCTCACAATAGAGCTCGCTGCCGAAGAAGGCCTTTCCGTTGATGAAAAGGGCTTTGACAGCGCCATGGAGGAGCAGAAGCAGAAGGCCCGTGAAAACCAGAATTTCTCCGCAAATCTCGAGGCGGGAGCAGGACTCTTTGATAATATAGACGTATCACTCCAGTCCGTATTCACAGGTTACTCAAATACCTCTGATGAAGGAAGCATAATCGTTCTTTCAAACGGCACAGAATTAACGGACTCATTAAATAAAGGCGAAAAGGGCAGTATCATAAGCGACAAAACCCCCTTCTACGGCACTATGGGCGGACAGGTCGGAGATACCGGCGTGATAAAGGGAAAAGACGGTGCGGAATTCGTCGTATCGGAAACCATACATGCAGCAGGAAGAACGGTACATGTAGGAGAGGTAAGATCCGGATCCTTTAATAAGGGCGATAAGGTTACCCTGCTTGTGGATACCGCTGAGCGTTCACGTACCTGCCGCAATCACTCTGCAACCCATCTTTTACAGAAGGCATTAAGAGTGGTTCTCGGAGACCATGTGGAGCAGGCAGGTTCATATCAGGATACCGATAAGACCAGGTTTGACTTCAAGAATGATAAGGCCCTCACCAAGGAAGAACTGCAGAAGGTTGAGGATCTGGTAAATGAAAAGATCGCAGAAGCCCTTCCCGTAGTTACAGAAGAAATGTCCATGGAAGAGGCGAAAAAGACCGGCGCCATGGCCCTCTTCGGAGAAAAGTACGGCGATGTGGTGCGTGTGGTTAAAATGGGAGACTTTTCCGTGGAGCTCTGCGGAGGAACCCATGTATCAAATACCAGCCATGTTGGAATATTCAAGATCCTGTCCGAAAGCGGTGTGGCAGCAGGGGTAAGAAGGATAGAAGCTCTTACCGGCGACAACGCCAGGGCATATTATAAGGATGAGGAAAAGAAATTATATGATGCAGCAGCTCTGTTAAAAACCACTCCTGCAGATCTTTCGGATCATATCCGTAAGCTCCAGGATGAATTCAAGGCTTTAAGATCCGAGATCGAGTCCCTGAAGTCCAAGGCAAATAACAAAGCACTTTCTGATGTGGAAGAAAAGGATGTGAAGGGCGTTGCCTTCATAGCTTCATCGATAAAGGATGTGGAAATGAACGGACTCCGTGATCTTTCCGATAAGCTGAAGGCCGGAAAAGACAGTGCAGTAATAGTTCTCCTGTCTGACTGCGGCGGCAAGGCAAATATCGTGGTAGCTGCCACGGAAGGCGCTGTATCAAAGGGAGCCCATGCAGGAAATCTGATAAAGGAGATCGCTCCCTTAGTAGGCGGAGGCGGAGGCGGACGTCCCAATATGGCACAGGCCGGAGGAAAGAATCCCTCAGGAATTCCCGAAGCCCTGAAGAGAGCGGAAGAGGTGCTGGCGGAGCAGATATTATAATAGAATCAAGTGGGCTGCCGCGATAAGAAATAAGTTGCGGCAGTTCTTTTTATAGTTGAAATACAGCCGCTGACCGATTAAGGAGATAAATACTCGCTGTTGCCGCCGACGTGGTTAAAAGGTCAATTCCTAAAAAACAGAGGTTTACCTGTAGACAGGCACGATAATATGATTTCCCGCGGTAAGACCGTTATCGGGAGACAGGTGGTTTATCGCTGCTATTTCCTTCATCAGCCTTTCTCTGTTGTTCTGATCGGGGCACATACAGCTTTCAGCAACAGAGTAAAGGCTGTCACCGGGATAGACCATTATGCTGGTGTACTGCTTTTCGGGTTTGATCCCAGCTGAAAGGTTCTCTCCGAATGCAGTAGTGGAAAGGGGGCTTTTTGATCCGGCAAAGGAACTGATGCTGCCGGCCACGGTAAGGATGATGAGCAGGGCTGTGAGTACCGTAATAAACCTGGCACCCATCCTTTTCGCCTTGCGTTCCCGTAAGATTCTTTTCCTTCTTCTGATCCTCATATTTCCTCTGTCTGTCATATTATTTAACCTCTCCATACTGTCTGCCTTACCCTTCTTTGAAATCCTTAAGCAGAACATCCGTTCGATTTCTATTTTATCGAACAATTGTTCGCCGGTCAATAGTTTTTCGAAAATTTGTTCGGATTAATTATAATCCGTTTAAAACCTTTTAATAACATATTTTTGATACACCTAATATAATTCTTTTAAAGTACGATAAAACGGACAGTAAATCCGGCGGATGACTCTATTAAATATATTTTTCAAGGCTAGGTTTTCTTGATTAGTACTATTTCAAACTAGCCTTTACTTTTACAAACCCTTATCATTGAATTACAAATCCTATCTGTCTGGCAGAAAGGAATTATTATGTCCAATCATTTAACCTTATCTGACAGAATAGTAATAGAAAGGGGAATCAATAATGAATTAACATTTGCTACCATAGCCAGAATGCTTGATAGATCCCCATCTTCCATATCCCGTGAAGTGAAGAGATACAGGGTTATCATCCAGTCTAATCATTCGTTCAACGGCAATGACTGTACCAAAAGGGCTTCCTGCCTTCGTAACAAGATCTGTGAAGATGCTCCTTTTCATGGCTGCACTCTTAATCGATGTAAGTCATGCCCTGACATTCTTTGTACCACCATCTGTCCTGTCTACGAATCACCAGACTGTGAAAAACTCAACAAACCTCCTTATGTCTGTATTGGTTGCAATGAACAGAAAAAATGCAGGAAAAATCATGCTTATTATGCCGCCCATCGAGCTGATACAGCGCATAAACGTAACGTACGAGATTCTCATAAAGGCATCCGAATGTCACCAGAAGCATTGATCGAGCTGGGCGAACTTATCCAGCCCCTTATAAAAAAAGGTCAGTCACTCAACCATATATGCACTACTCTCGGTGACAAGATAACGGTCTCGGAAAAAACTCTTTATAACTACATCGATAACTGTGTATTCGACATCAGGAACATTGACCTTCCAAAGAAAGTCAAATACAAACACAGACGCGAAAAGAAAGTACTCACCAAACTCGAATACCGCTATCGTCAAGGACGCACATATGAGGACTTCAAGGCTTTCCTGACGGCTAATCCCGGAATTTCAGTCACAGAAATGGATACAGTGAAAGGCAAGCGTACCGGAGGCGGTAAAGTGCTCTAACTATGATCATCAATGACACCGCTTTTATGCCGGTTTTCATGATGCGTAACTGCACTCAGGAAAGCGTCCTTGCTGTTTTTGATCATCTTACTGATCTTCTTGGTCTGGAAACCTTTCGTAAGCTGTTTCCCGTATTCTTGACTGATAACGGTGTTGAATTCAAAGATCCTGAAAGCCTTGAATATACAGCAAACGGCTGTCCCCGTACCAAGATCTTTTATTGTGATCCTCAAGCTTCCTGGCAAAAACCACATGTTGAGAAAAACCACACACTCTTAAGGCGCATTATCCCTAAATTCACCGATCTGAACCCACTTACGGCTGAACAGATACATCTGGCTGTCCGCCATGTAAACAGCTATTATAGGGAAGAATACGGCAATAAGACGCCTTTTGAAATGATGACCAGCAAAGTACAGAAAAAACTGCTGTCTTCACTAGAACTCTCCCCGATTCCACCCGCTGAGGTTCTTCTGAAGCCGGAACTGCTTAAGTAAAAAACCAACCAGCCATAGGCCAGACAGATTTCCATACTCTCACAGAAATGGCGTCGCGATTACTTTTACAATCTTTTGCGCCGCCATTTGTTTGTCATGCTCAGATATAAGTAAAAACAACAGTTTTCACTTATTATACCCCATCCCAAAAACTCTAAAAAGCGGAAAAATAAGGTTTATGATTGCATTCTCTTTTACTGACTTGCGATTACTTTTTCACTCAAAG
>JAIKXV010000078.1 GCA_024683935.1 Lachnospiraceae bacterium
CGGTATCCCCGCATATCCAGCGTCACATACATGAATCCCATCGCCTTAAAGCCTTCATATACTTCCTCCCGGATCCCGGGTTCCGCAAGACGTAGTATATCCTTCGCAGGCACTTCTATCCTTGCGATATTTCCGTGGAGCCGCACCCGCTCTTCAGGGAACCCCCGCTCTATAAGGAACTGCTCTGCCTTTTCTATCATCTTAAGCTTTTCTTCAGTGATCTCTTCCCCATATACAAATCGTGACGCGAGGCATGCGTATGACGGTTTGCTCCATGTAGGTAACCCCATGGCTTTTGAGATTGCCCGGATATCCGCCTTGGTAAGTCCTGCCTCCCTTAAGGGGCTTTTTATCGAAAGTTCCTCAACTGCCTTAAGACCCGGCCTGTAATCTCCCATGTCATCCATATTCGATCCTTCAGCCACATATTCGATGCCGTATTCTTCCGTAATCTTTTTTATTTCCGAAAAGATCCCCCGCTTGCAGTGATAGCAGCGGTCGGGACTGTTATTCTTAAATTCCTCCAACTTTAATGGATCAAAGGTACAGAATATCTGTCTTATTCCCCGTTCTTCGCAAAAAGCCTTTGCCTCTTTAAGCTCCCTTTCCGGTATTGCCACATTTGCCCCTGTCACAGCGATAGCCTTATCCCCCAGCACTTCATGGGCCGTAAAGAGCAGGAAGGAAGAATCCACTCCTCCGGAAAACCCCACCGCGAGAGACCCCAGCTCTTTGATATAAGCCTTCAGTCTTTCAAGTTTATTCTGCAGATCCTTATTCAAGATTTCCATCATTCCACTCTCCTTCAATGTTTTATGAGAGCCACGCCATTCAATACAGGGCCTTGATGCAGGCATTGTTGGTCACTCGTCCCAGCCTGTCCCAGGTGGGCTTCTCGCTCATATCGAGCCACTCATCGTCAAGAAGTATAAAGGACTGACCCTTTTCACTTACGATATCCACACGGGCAGCGTCAAATAATTCCTTTGACTCTCCCTCAACAGGCGCGCCTTCCGGATAGGTAACAGCTATGGCGTACTCATCCACCTCCATGGGGGTTTCAAGTTCGAATACACGGTATCCTCTCCGGTCTGCATGGCATTCCTCAGAATACAGACATTCCTTCAGGTCGGGAGTCATTATCTTTATCGTAAGATCCTGATCGTCCGATAAAACAAAGGTCCCTACTGCCTTTAATGTTCCCTTTTCCCTGAAAACATTGGCGGTTGTTGTTGTATCCCCTGTACTTACAGGGTCTTCACTCCAGCAGCCGCAGTCATGGGACAGCACCTTGGTATAACTATCCGAAACCGACATGAAAAGCGGCGGGTCGTTCTTCTGATCAATGGGCGTATCGTAGGAAACATAGAAGTACTCTCTCGGGGAATTGCTGTTATAGGTGATCCAGGCCCCGTTTTTGGAGGCTTCCACCGGGAAATACTCTTTCGGAAAATTATCATCCCAGCCCAGAATGGCTATGGAATGGTCAAATTCGTTCCATCCGGGGTCCGGATGATTCATGGTGTAGAAACCGTCATAATGTCCCTTATAACTGTTCGTATCCGGAATACCTATGTAAAGAGCCCCGTACTTTCTTATGCCTTCCTTCAACTCATCCATGGACCAGCCCGTTGCGTCAATTGCTTCATCCATCACAAGATCGCCCCCAAAAAATCCGTTGCTCAGCTCATTTATGACAAAGATCCCCAAGCCTCCCATCTTGCCTTTGTCCTCACTGGCGACGAAAATACCCTCTTCCTTATCGTCATCGAAGATCTCATTTAACAGAGCCATCTGTTCAAGCTCTATCATCCCGTCATGATCCTTTTGATAAGAAGTCATCATGGAACAGGCGGAAGCGCAGACCCAGCAGGTACCGCTTATCTGGGAGACCAGTTCAAATTCCACTCCGTCATCTAAAACGCAATAGTAACCCTCGTCACCATGCTTATATTTGTGTTCTTTGGTATGGGAGTGGATCAGGCTGTTTGTTCCGGAAACCGTTGCTTCTGTTGCTGTATCTTCAGTAACCGTCGCCTCTGTTACTGCAGGTTCCGAAACTGCCGCTTCTGTAACTTCCGTTTCTTCAACCGCCTCCTCTGTTGCTTTTGTTTCAGAAACAGTCTGAACAGGTGCGCTGCATCCCGTGAGCAGTGTTATTATGATGAATATCAGAACCATAAACTTCATGTCCGTTCCTCCCTCCGGGTTTCTTATTGTCGTTCCCAACCGTGATGGGAACAATACTTATTTTAGCATAATCCTGCGGATTTTCCTTTTGAACGGGAAAAATGTATGATTCTATTCGGGAGAATGGTGGGTGAATTCGCAGAGAGCGTTTTTACCGGGAATGATATATGAAGGCAACGGCCCGGGGATCGGAAGACCTGTCTTTATCATATGTGTATATGCGGAATCCATCCTGCTGGGACTTATCTACCACTATACCTACGAGAAGATACGTTCCTTAATAGCAGCGTGAGATCCTATTGCATTTCCTTATCATGGACAGTCTTCAGCCGCTGATAGGTATCATGATAATTCCTGTCCCTTTCCTCTGAAAGAAGGAATTCGATATCCTCCCGCACTTTGTCTGCAGAGAGAAGATCCGTAAGCCAGGGAGCATAGCGGGTGCCGCTGTCCTTTTTGATCTCTTCAAAGAACTCGTCATAGGATTTTCCCCTGCTGTAGCTTCTTCCGATGGTGTCGGTGGCAGCATCAAGGCAGTCTGCGCACTGCACCAGATCGATAAGGGGCTTTAAGGGGCTTTTGCTCGTATCAAAATCCTCGGGATAGCCGCGGCTGTTGTCATACCATTTATGGTGACCTAAAGCCACATCCACATATTTTGCGGTATCGGGGAAGGCGGAAAGGATCGCGGCTCCCATTTTCGGATGTGTCTTAATTAGCTCGAACTCCCTGTCCAAAAGCTTTCTTCCGTAAACAAATACCGTATCGATAATGCCTATCTTTCCCGCATCATGACAGATAGAGGCATGCCAGGTAAAGTCTAAGATCTTTTCCCTGTTTTTCCTTACATCATCCACGGTTTCACAGCCCTCGATGCCTATAAGGAGCTCCGGAGACATATCTATAAGATGGCCGCAGAGACAGACCGAAAACTGGGCAACCATTCTGGAATGCACATACGTAGGGGGATGGGTGGCCGCCATCAGATCAAGCATCAGTTCCTCGAAATTTATCCATCCCGGAAGCTCCACAAAATATCTGATCATCTGCATATTGAGCTCCAGCATGAAAGTAAGGACTCCGCTGTTAGGCATGTGCAGGGTGTAGGCGATCATGTTGTCAAAAAGAACTTTCAGGTGATACTTGTCCCTCTCTGTGGGATTATCACTGTGTATGATCCCAAGGATCTCCACGGCGATCTGTATGTTTTCTATGATGCCGCAGATATCATAAAGATTCTTATCCCGGTCATGATATAATCTTAAGAGACCTTCAAGATAGACTTCTTTTGTGATCTTTCCGGCATAATATCTGTTCCTGTAAAGCTGGAGATCCACATAGGACTCCTTTTCCAGCTCGGAAAAATATTCAGGGTCTGAATGCCATATATCCCAGAGTTCCTCGGTCCGTTCACAGATCTCCTGAATCTGCGCATCATCAAATCCGCGGATATTACAGAAATCCGTGCACTGGGAATAGTAAGTAAGCAGCCTGTAGCGGTAATAACGCCAGTCAAAATCCGGCGGCATCAGCTCCCTGTATGACGGATCCTCGCCTATCCGTATAGATTCCCGCAGCAGCTCCAGCTCAAGCTCATTTACTTCTCTTTTTACCGGCCTGTTTTCAAAAAAGGCTGCCGCAAAACGGGCATTTGTTAAGATCAGCTCCCTTTCTTCCTCTGATGCGGTCTTGTTAAAACTCTCCTTTTCCCTGAGCCCGATAAAGATCTGTCCCAGCCTTAACCCTTCTTCGCGGTATTCTTTCGAGATCTCCGGGTAAGCATATATGCGGGAGGTCATGTTCATCATGGTATAACAGGTGGAAACATGCATGTCCATACAACGGACCTTTGAAGAGATATCTCCCTTTGCTTCAGCGTCCTTTACCAGACGTTCTGACAGAAGG
>JAIKXV010000116.1 GCA_024683935.1 Lachnospiraceae bacterium
TGCCATAAATGATTCCTCCTTGATTGAACTTTATTTCTTAACTTATCAGGTGTTAAGCCTGTAAAATACGTTTCTTATCTTATCCTTAAAATCCTTCCACACATATCCGGCGTTACCGGCCCTTATCTGGTAAAAGGATCCTTCCAAAAATCTCCAGAGCTTTACAAAGGGATGTCCCCAGCCGTAGATCCTGTAGGTCTTTTCCCTGTAGGGCGTATACTCCGAAATCCCTTCCGGGCATTTGATACCGGAAGTATCAAGGTCATAGCGCCCCATCGTAAAGAGCCTTCTGTAGCCCTTCGGGATCAGGGAAATATCGTCCTGATAATGGGCCGCGCCCTTTACGACTCCGATATTGCTTATCATATTTACTTTGGGAGAAAGAGTGAGACCTCCCCTCAGATACTGATTCGATATCAGCACCGTTTCAAAATGCGGATACCCCTTTTCCCTGTGCTTCCTGCATATATTAACGAGGTTCTTCATCACGCCGTGGCTGTCGGCGTAGGACTGCACTGCGGAAACCTTTGCCGGATCATCCAGCCAGGAGTACTTTTCATCCCAGCCGTCAACGACTCTCTTCCAGGACGCCCAGCCCCAGGTGAAGGTCGCCGATGTAAAAAGGATGTCCTCCTTTACTTCCGGCGTCTTTTCCATCGGATTGAAGCCGGAGATCAGCATGACTTCCGGATCATTTTCGTAGCGGTCAAGCATTTCCCTGCAGAAGGGGATAAAGGTATCGGACGGAAGTACATCATCCTCCAGGACTATGCACTTATCCGTATGGGAGAAAGCCCACACATCCGCCCGGTAGCCGGCCTCATCCGGTCCCAGGTTTTTTTCATTATAATTCCGGAATACCTCGCACTCCCAGTCAACGCTTTCCGCGATCTCCCGGCATTTCCTGATCCCCTCCGGATCATCGGGATTTCCCGGACGGGGGCCGTCCTGAAAAAGGAAGAGCCTTGAGGGCTTCGCGCGGCGCACTGCTTCGAACACTTCCGAAAACTGCCGGTATCTGGTAAAAAATACGAGAAGAACGGAGATATCCTGAGCTTCTCCCTGCCGGGGCGTATTACTCATCTCCGGCTGCTCCCTTGCTCCGTCTCCACTCGTCCTTGTCAAGGAGCATCACATAGAATACGCTGCCGTAGAATTCGCTTTCCACATATCTGCCGCAGTCGATCACTTCCTTTACATTTCCATTCTTGGTGATGATCCTGTAATCCACGTAGTCCTTGCAGCAATTTACATCCTTATCGATCTGCGCCCAGATGATGTCGTCAACTATCTGTATCTCTTCCGGATGGACTATGCCGTCAAAGGTGCCTCCGGTGTATTCCATGAATTCTTCCATGTTGCTGCATTCGAACATCGTGATAAGCTCTTCATTGGCGTAGAGTATCTTCTTATCGTCATTGGCCTCATAGACCAGTATCGCTCCGGGCACATAGCGGGCCACGTTCTTTACGTTAAAGGCTAACTGCAGCCTCTTTGTGAGCTTGATCTCGGGACCGAACTGCCTGTAGCTGTGCTTGCCCTCGCTCTTTACATAGTAGAGCGCGGAATCCGCCTGCCTCAGTAGCAGGGACAGGTCTCTGCTCTGATCGGGATAGCAGGAATAGCCGATGGACATCCTGAAGGTATAATACTTCCCTTCGAACATGAAGCCGTGCTCCGATTCGGAGAGCTCGCGGATATATCTCTCCGCTTCCTCAGCACCGGCACCTATTACGGCGACGCTGAGCTCATCTCCCCCGGTCCTCGCTATAAGGGCATTATCCTTAAATAAGTCATTGAGATCGGCCGCCAGGTTCCTTAATACCTCGTCTCCCGTTATATGGCCGTACATATCGTTTATTATCTTGAAGTCGTCAATATCGATAAGCACCAGAGTGAAGGGATCGTCGGGATGCTTACTTAAGTATTCCTCCATCTCCGTATGATAACCGTGGCGGTTCAAAAGTCCCGTGAGCTCGTCGTGGTTGCTCATTATATTCAAACGGTTCATAAGATTCGTTGCAACCATTCTCGCGGAGATGAAATAGGATATTTCTTCCAGGAGCCTCCTCGTGACCGCCGTCTCATTCTTGCGGAAATTATCAACTCCCACAAAGCCCATCACATCATTCTTGTTGTCGAAAAGAGGAATGACTATGTAGGAGCTGATGCCTTCGGACGCAAGGAATTCATAGGCCTTCGGATCTATTTTACGTATGACCTCCGTATCATCAACGACTATGCAGCTCTCCTCTATAAAGGCAAATTTCAGGGAGCCGAGATCGATATTCATGAAGTCGGTGCTTCCCCTGTTCTTTCTCGGGAGCACTCCGTCCGCGCACCACTCATGCATGGGAGCGCCGTCGGGAGCCAGCATATATACCCTGGCGGGATTCAGCACCCGTCCGAGCTCCGACAGTGATTTATTGATGCCCTTATCAAGATCACCGGTATTTAAGAAACGGGCGATCCTTATTATCGCATTATCCGCAGCATGTCCGCGGGTCAGGAGATCCCTTTCATTCTTCGTATCCTCAACAGGCCAGAACACAAGGTTGCAGCAGCCAAGAACCGAAGAAGGAGTGGCGATATATTCCATCCACTGGCCGAAGGAAGCTTCAAAGACCCTGCCGGTCACGGTCTCGCCGTTTGAAGCGCGCCCCGCGTATGATAGCCAGTCCGGAGTCCCTCCGTAGAATTCCTTATAGCTCTTCCCCACCAGATCTATTCGGCTAAGGCCCGAATACTCGCAGTATCTGTTATTTGCAAAGATGAACTTCACGTCGGCGGTGCCGCCGAGAGTCATCACCGGCCTTACTATAATGAAGGGCAGCGGCATATCCTTAAATACATCAGGAGTGTCAAGCGCCACCTCATCATCCGTGATGCAGGCCTGTACGGCTTCCTTGGCTTCCTTTAAGCGTTTCAGAAGGAGGAGGAAAAGCTCCTGCATGGAGTTCTTTTCGCCGCCGCTTACGAGCGCCGTGCTTACCGTAAGCCCATGCTTTGTATAAAGCCCCTTTATCTCCTCAATACACTTTTCAAGCCTTTCTTCCATGTCCGCGGAAGAAACACCCTTGTCGCATACCATGAAGGTACAGTTGCCGGTCTTTGCCACAGTGGCATTTTCGGAGAAGGATCCCCTGATGGTATCCGCCGCTTTCCGTGCGAGGTTTTCCGCTTCCTCTTTGCCGCTCTCCACATAGATCCGCTTATATTCCGCGACCTCTATCATGGCGATCCCGTATTCTTCGCCGCTTATCCTGTAATTATCGTCAAAGCTCCTGAATACCAGGAAAAATCCCCTGGAATTCATGAGCCCGCTTTCCATATCCATAAAGAGGGCGTGATCCAGCTCTTCGCCGGAATCCAGCACCGTATCCGTATCGATAAAGTATCCGATCAGTCCCTCTATCCTGCCGTTTTTATAAATGGGATATTTGGTGGCAAGGATATTTACCCTCGCTCCCTTGGCATAGATCTGTCCGGGGGAATTGTGGATAATGGCGCCCTTTTCGATGACCTCGAATTCATCGCTTCTGTACTGGGTGTCATCCGGATGCCATCCCATCTCCTCATCATTCTTGCCTAAAATCTCATGCACGGAGTCAAAGCCGTAGAACTCAAGGAAGGATTTGCTGGCACCGAGGAATCTCCTGTCATTATCCTTCCAGAAGTACTTGACATCCGAGATCTCCATAAGGGAATTCCATAAAAAGCCGTCGCTTAACAGATCTTCCCTGTCCTCGCATTCGGAAGCCCTGTTATCGCTGGTCTTTTCTATACCCATTACCTGTCTGGACATCTCCACGAAGTCGGCCTGAGATTCACGCTCTATTATTGTTATGCAGATAACGACCTTTGTCCCGCCGGAACCGGGAACGCTGCTCAAACGGACTGATGCCCATTTGTAAACGCCGTTGATCTTCATCCTGAATACGTTTAAGACCGCTCCCCTTCCGGGATTGGAGAATCTCTTCCTGATATTCGCGGGATCAAAGAACTGGCTGTATCTGTCCAGATCCGCATCATATACCGCACCCGAGTCCAGGAAACGCTTTATCACGCTTTCGTAGCGGTGGCTCTCACCCTCCGAATCCGAACCGTAATCGGACTTTACGATATGCACCGAATCGTTTTCAAGATCCACCAGGTATATATTGTTGAAGGAAGCGAGAAGATCCTTTGAGACATCCGTGATCAGGCTCTCTCTCTCCTCGTCGGATCCCCGGTCTTCGCTTAAGTACATAAGGAGCACTGCCCCGGAGCCGTTGACCGCCGCGAGGCGGGTATCCAGCCTGAAATGACAGGAATTATGGGAAAAGAGCAGATCCTCTGCCTTTCCTCCTGCCCGGATGCGTTTGGCCGCTTCCCTGAAATCCTGTATCACCGCCGGATCGGCAATACCGTTAAGTATCTCATTTATTTCATGTCCCGAGCGGGATATAATCCTGTAGAACTCATTATTTGCAAAGAAGACATCAAAGGTTTCACCATCAAAGAGAGTTAAAGCCATGGCCTTCTCAGTGATGATATTTATAAGCCCCGCCTCCGCAAAGAGTTCTCTCTCTCCGGAGCCCTCTCTTTCTGCAGTCCTGCTGTCTTTGAAGGTCTTTATCGTGTCATCGAAGGTTTTTAAGCCCCCGTAATAAAAGCCCTGAACGATCTCACAGCCGATGCTCCGCAGGAATTCTACCTGTTCCCGGGTTTCCACTCCTTCGGAAATCGTGTGGATCTTTAAGCTCTTTGCCATGACAACGACGGATTCCACTATCTTCCTGCTCCGCTCGTTAAAGGAGCGCATGAGCTCCATATCCACTTTTACGGCGGAGAAACGGAAGTCGCTCAGCATATTTATCGATGAATAACCGTTTCCGAAATCATCTATGACTACAGAGATGTTATATGCGTGGAGTCGTTCTATCTCTGATTTCAGGAGCTCAGGATCCCTTAAGACCGTTCTCTCCGTAACCTCTATTACTATAAGGGAGGTTTCTATCCCCGTATCATGCACGATGCCGCTGACGGTTTCCGGCACATCCAGCACCAGGAAATCCGCATAGGTCAGATTGACCGCAATGGGAAGGGGATTCAGCCCCATGTCCGAGCAGCGTTTGATGTTGGCCGCGATCTCACGTATTACAAAGGTATCCAGCTTCCATGTCAGATTATTCTCTTCAAGCACCTGCACATAGACCGAGGGCTCTATATTTCCGCGGAAGGGATCCTCCCAGCGGGTCAGGGCCTCAGCTCCGCAGTATTTGTCGTTTAAGAGCCTGACCTGGGACTGGTAATAAACGCTTATATCGCCGTTTTTAATGGCGGAATCAATATTTTCAACGACAAAAGAACGGATATCCATTGTCTCATCCATTTTGCTGTCGAAGTAGAATATCCCGGACGTATTTCCCGTGCCCCCGTTAAGGCAGGCGAATTTAGCCTTCTCGCAGGCATTCTCCATTTTGTCCCTGTTTCTCTTATAGCCGTTATAAACCCCGGCTTTTACCGTGATCTTGCTTTTCCCCGCAAGGGAACGCATATCGTTTATGATGGCAGGGATATCCTCAGAAAGCCCGCTGTTATCCGCAAAGGCATAAAAACAGAAGCCCCCGGAACGGGAACTGCCTGAATCACCGAAATACTTACGAAGGAGTTCCGCAAAGGCCTTTAATTTCCGCTCTCCCTCCTCTTCGCCATATCTGGCAATCAGGGGTCTTAAACCCTCCAGATCAAAATAGATCATTGCGGGATCCATGCCCTTTTCACAGGCATCGCGGAAGTATTCCTCTGCATTCTTCATAAAGACCGCCGTTACAGGAAGGCGGGTCAGATTGTCATATTGATTTGCCTTTTCGTCCTTTTCAAACATCGTCTCAGTTTAATTCGCAAGTCAAATGACTGTTTGAACAAGTTCAAAAGTCATTTTGACTTTTGGTGTTAGTTTCATTATTTTACAACATCACTCTCATTTCCGTCAAAATATATGTTATAATTCAGTGGTCATGTCTTATGGAAGGTAATCTTCTCTGTCTTAATTTCGAAAGGAGCGGGTATGAAAGGAAAAAGAAAGGGATTGAGTTTAAAAGCAAAAATGCTTCTCGGCATCCTGCCCATCGTACTGATAGGGCTTGTGATCGTTACCATGGTTAGCACCAGCCAGGCCGGGAACAGCATAACCTCCCTCACGGAGGATAAGGCCGGGGAAATGCTCCAGGGCAATATCAACAGCATTGATTCCACCCTGCAGGAATTCCGTACCACGGCACTGACGCTGTCACGTTCCGTGGCCGCCACATACAAGACCACCGACCTCGCCACATACGAGGATATGTTCTCCAAGGTTGTAATGGATAATGATTCCGTTCTCGGCAGCGGCATCTGGTTCGAGCCCGGTTTATACCAGGGCCAGGAATTTGCCGGACCCTACTGGACAAAGGACGGAAACGGCGGGGTTTACTATACGGATGAATATTCAAACGCCGAATACAACTATCCCGTTCAGGAATACTACCTGAATGCAAAGTCCATGACCACGATGGACGCCATCATCACAGATCCCTACTATGATCCGTCCAGCGGCCACATAATGGCCACCTGTTCAGCCCCCATGTTCAATTCCGAAGGGGAATTCATAGGATGTATCACCGTTGACACGGAGCTTACCCAGATACAGGAAATAGTTTCCGTTATGAAGCTCGGAAACGATTCCTCCGCAATGCTCTTTGATTCCACGGGAATCTTCCTCTATGACACCGACGAATCAAAGATGGACGGCACCTGCACCATAGAAAACGATTCCAACACTACTCTGTCAGCCCTGGCGCCCACTATCATGAGCACCGAAAAGGGAACTGCCGCATATAAGGTAAACGGCGCGGAATACGAGATTTTCTACTCAACGATACCCGAAGTAAACTGGAAGCTGCTCCTCACCTTAAGAAAGAGCGAGATCGAAGCTGCCACCGCAAAGATCATGAGAACTTCAGCCATCATCTGTGTTGTTGCGATCCTGATCTGCGGCGCTGTCATCCTCCTTCTGGTAAGCAGTATTTCAAAGAGCGTTGACAGGGTCAAGAAATTTGCAGGAGAACTTGCAAAGGGCGACTTCACCGTTGACAAGATCGTATCGAAGAGCGGGGATGAACTGGGACAGATGTCCGATTCCCTTAACGATATGTACGAGAGTAATAAGAGTGTTATCGGGCAGGTTTCCGACGAGTCCGTGAAGATCAGCGAAGCGAGCTCCTCACTTTCCGGAATGGCGGACCAGCTTTCCACCGACTTTGAGCAGATCCGGAATAACATGAGCGGAGTTAATGACGCTATGATGAGCGCATCTGCCGCCACTGAGGAGATCAACGCATCCGTTGAGGAAGTAAACGCATCCGTACAGCTCCTTTCCCAGGAAGCAAACGAAACAAAGCAGAATGCGGATGTTATACATGAGAGAGCCCGTCAGATAGAGAGGAATTCCAGAAAGGCCTACGACGCAGCGATAAGCACCGCAAAGGCCAGGGAAGATGATGTAAAGCTCGCAAACGAAAAGGCTGCCATAGTAAATCAGATCGGATCCCTGGCGGATTCCATCGCAAATATCGCAGACCAGATAAATCTCCTTTCCCTCAATGCTTCCATCGAGGCCGCGAGAGCCGGGGAACACGGAAAAGGCTTTGCGGTTGTGGCATCTGAGATCAATAAGCTCGCACTCGATACCGCAGAAGCCGTGGAACAGATTCAGGGCACCGTCGGTGAGGTTCAGGTTGCATTCTCAGGTCTCCTTGAGTCCACCAATGAGCTGCTGACCTTCATGACCACGACGGTTTCCAATGACTATAACGACTTTATCAATATGGCTAACCAGTACGGCACCGACGCCGCTTCCTTCGGAGAAGAATCCGAGCAGATCGCGGAGATGGTACAGACGATACGTGAGGCCATGGGAGAAGTCAGTGACGCCATCCAGAATATCGCAGAATCCACCCAGGAGACTGCGGAGCGCTCTACCAACGTTACCGATACCGTTGAGAGCGTAGGATATGTGGTCGACAACGTAACTGATATGTCCGGCAAGCAGAACACGATAGCGGCTTCGCTTACTGAGGTTGTTGGGAAATTCAAGCTGTGAAAAAAAAGATAAAACAAAAAGGGCGCCCCGGAAAACCGGAGCGCCTTTAATTCTTGCGACTCTTTGTCATTCTGAGCGAAGCGAAGAATCTTTGTTAAATCTTTTTATTCCTGAACCACAATGTTGTTCTCATCGCGGATGGCCTTGTATAGCTCTGCGCATGCGCAGTTATAATAAGGACCCACATAAAGGACTTCCAGAATACCGCAGGTAATAAGGGAGAGCAGCCACCATCCCACAAAGGAAATATCAAAGCAGAATGCCTTCCACTTATTGCCCTTCATATACTGCCTTGAAAGAGTGATGGCTTCCGTTCCCTTCAGATCGGGATTTTCCGCCATGATATAGGGTACAAGCCTGTAAGAATAGATCTTCACAAATCCCGGAATTATAAACACACAGAACCAGAGTCCCAGGAAAAGATCCGTAAGGAACATAGTAAGAACGTTATTCATCCAGCTCGGCTGAAAAGCTCTTCCCACCTCCCCGAGCTGCGCAGGTGCCTCGCTGTTCTTTATAAAGAAATTCCGACATCCGACATAAAGGGGATTGAAGAGAAATACCTTGAGAACGAATCCCGCTATCATAATGATAACAGCGATACTTACTACCGCTGCCATAATGGCCACAAGAGCCTCGGGCGCGATACCGGAATTCTTTACCGCATCACCGGCATTTTTTGAAACATTCGATCCCGTATAAGCTCCGCTTCCTCCTGCAAGTACAGTCATGATAAGAGAAACGACTACAGCCATCCCATAATTGGCCTTCATGGCCGCCTTCCCTCTCTCCTTTAATTCAACTCTGTTCCACATCTAACCAATACCTCCTTTTTTATAAGGGTTCTCAGATCCCGTTTATCCATTGATGACAATTCCGGCAGAGTCCCTTTGCCCCCTTGTAAATATCCACAGTACGCTTTGTCTCTTCTTGCGTTTTGGGATCCTTGCTGCAATGCGGGCAAATCATATCAACGGTTCCTAAAATACTCCCATCTTCTGTATTCTGTCCGCCGGCCGCAAATTCCAGCTCGTCGTCAGAAAGCTTTTTGAAACGCTTAGACGCCTTCAATGTGTCATTTATAACCCCCTGCAGCTTCGGTTCCTCTTCGAACCTCTGCAGATCGAATATTGCTCTAAGCTTACTACCGGTACCTTTCATATCCTTTCCCTCCGTGTGGTATTAAGACCTAATATGGCCGCGTTCAGTCTCTTTGGTAATTTATACGAGGCTGAACCCTCCTCTGGCAGTTTTTATGAAAAAAATATTCATTTTTTTAAGGGCACTGTTGTGACGCAGCTTCACCTGACCGTAGGACAGACCCGTATTCTCCTCTATATCCTTAAGGGACAGACCCTCGTAATAGTGAAGAACTATGACAGTCCTTTCTTCATCCGACAGCTTTTCCAGCGCATCCGCCAGGGCGCTTAAGGTCTCACGGTTAAGGAGACCTGAATCAACCTCGAAATCCGACGAGAGATCCTCGGGTATTTCTTCGGTCACCCGGGTTTTACGGTAAAAATCTATGACAGTATTTCTCGCAATGGTAAATATCCAGGTGGAAAGTGACGCCTTTTCGCTGTCAAAATCCGAAAACTTATTCTGGACCTTCATGAAAACGTCAGAGCAGATATCCTCCGCATCATCGACGCTGTTTACCTTACATCTGATAAAATAAAGAACTTTTTCGTGATAGTCAGTGTATATAGTCTCTATATCCATAGTATCTCCGTTTATCCATCCTTTATAATCATTAAAGGATTAAAACACCATACAATGGCATAATACCATAAATCGGCATATAATGCCTACAGATATCTCACCGCCCCGGAAAGGCTCTCGGTAAGCTCATGTTTTAACGGTTCCGCCTTTTCTGCGGGAATGCTGAAGTAAAATGCCACCCGGTCAGTATACTCCGTGTTCTCCGGAACCACATCGTACTTTTCCAGGATCCTCCGGACCTTCCCCTCATTCTGGTAATCAAAGGAGATGGCGATATCGCTGTATTCACAGACCGTATATACAGCAGACTCCGCATCCTTAAGGGCTTCCTTTGAGGAATCGGTATAAGCCCTGACCAGTCCGCCGGTGCCGAGAAGGACGCCTCCGAAGTATCTCGTAACGACCAGTATCACATTTTTCAGCCCTGCACCGGTAAGCACAGACAGTATGGGCTTGCCTGCGGTCCCCGAGGGCTCCCCGTCATCCGATGAATGCAGGATGTCCGGTGCCCCGTCCTCTCCCGCTATGATGTAAGCACTGCAGTTATGCTTTGCATCATGGTGCTTCTTCTTTATGGATGTCAGGAAGGATAAGGCCTCCTCTTCCGAAGAAGCGTATGAGAGATAGGCGATAAAAGTCGATTTCTTTTCCGTGATCTTCCCGGTATAAACCCGGTCAGGCTTTACTGTTTTGTACTCAGTCATCCTTTTTTTCCTGAGCTTTCTCCGGCGGGACGCCGTATTTAATGGCTGCGACCGGACAGACATAGGCGCAGCTCGCACACATCAGGCAGGGCTTCTCCCACTCCGGCTTATTGTCTATCCACTTGATATGCCCCGTCGGACATTCATCATAGCAGAGCTTACAGGAGTCGCAGTCCTCCGTGGCATAAAACCTGGGATCCCTGCTCCTGTCAGACCATTTTTCCTTTTTTACCAGCCATTTCAGTATCTTGTCGATCATAATACTCACTATTTACAAAAGCCCGCCGTTACAGCGGGCTTTAAGGTCATATTCAGACTGTTGCTTACTCCATCTTGATATTGTCCCACTCTTCCTCGCGGATAAGGGCTACATAGGACTTACCTACATTGATCTTTATCTCATTGCCGTCCATATCATAGTAACGGGTAGCATCCAGGTCGTTCAGCTTTGTCCACTTAACAGGGATAGCCTTGCCCTGGGTTATGAACCAGCCGTCACGGTTGGATTCGCTGGGATAGTACATCATGTATCCGTGGTCATCCAGCTGCTCAAGCCTTGCATTCTGAAGAAGAAGGTTGGTGAAGGCGATCTGCTGGTTTCCGTTTCCTGCATCCACTTCCTTCTGGTTGTACTGGAAGTACTTGTAGGTCTTGCTTTCAGGATCGTACTCCAGCCAGGGGTTGTTGTGGTGGAAAGGAAGGGTTATCTTCTCGCACTTCTTCGCATCTGAGTACTGGGACAGGTCGTTCGGCTTCGTATGGGAAGCAAACTGATAGTGGGGAAGTCCCGAATAAAACTCATTATATGTAGTGCTGTATCCTGTATTCTTGAAGTTCTTCTCCAGGTCTCCGGGAAGGATGTACTCGGTAAACTCCCTGGGCTTGCCGTTATCCACACGGGAGAAGGTTCCGCTGAAACGCTCAACGAACTTGTTTGCATAGAAGTTTTCATTCCAGAAGGGTCCGCCGTCGTGGCAGAGAACTGCATTCCACTCTGGGAAGATCTGCAGGTTTGTGGGTCTGGTACTTCTGATGGAACCGAGCTGCTTGATAGCGCCCCAGTCCTTAACCATTACCATGAAACGGGTAACTCCCTCGTTCTGGGTGGAATTTATCATTTCATATACTATATCCGAAGTAGAGATACCATAGTGGGGAAGGGCGGTCTTTTCATCATCCACCATTACCGCGATGGGTCTCTGATCCTTTAAGGAAAGATCTATCCACTCACCTGTGAGCTCGCTGGCATACATTCCGTCGGGAGCAACCTCGGGCTCTTCCTCTTCCGCTTCGGGCTCTTCGGAAGGTGCTTCTGATGCGGGCTCTTCCGGCTTCACGGCGATTATAGGCTCCTCGCTGGCCTCCGTAGGTGCGGCAGCAGGCTTTTCTTCCTCTTTCTTACAGCCGCCAAGCAGCATGGAAACTGTCAATGCTGCAATGATCGCAATACTTATATTCCTTTTCATAATAATCTCCAATCTGAATGGTTTATAACACAATACTTTGACAATCATACCACATTTTTACAAGATATGGTATAGCAAAGTTAAAAAACATTATTTAAGCGGACTTTTCCTGTAGATGATATCCGTTCTGGCAGGACCGTTGCTTACTATCGTAATGGGATAGCCAAGCTTCTCCTCTATAAAGTTTACGTAATCCTGCGCTTCCTTCGGGAGCTCTTCAAAGCTCTTTATTCCGCGGAGATCGCATTTCCAGCCCTTGAAGGTCTTTAACACGGGCTTGCACCTCTCCAGATCCTTGGTAACAGGGAAATCCGTAATCTCCTTGCCGTCCAGCTCATAAGCCACGCATACGGGTATCTCATCCAGATATCCGAGGGCATCGAGAACCGTAAGAGCCACGTCGGTTGCGCCCTGCAGGCGGCAGCCGTACTTTGATGCGACAATGTCGTACCAGCCGACTCTCCTCGGTCTGCCGGTGGTGGCACCGTACTCACCTCCGTCACCGCCGTGGTTCCTTAAGGAGTCTGCTTCGTCCTCAAAGATCTCGGAAACAAAGGCGCCCGCGCCCACTGCGGAAGAATAGGCCTTTGAAACCGCAACTATCTCCTTTATCTCATAGGGAGGAATGCCTGCGCCGATAGCACCGTAGCCCGCAATGGGACTGGAGGACGTAACCATGGGATAGATACCGTGATCCGGATCCTTCATCGTGCCGAGCTGTCCCTCCAGGAGAACAGTCTTATTTTCCTTAAGAGCCTTATGGAGATAGAGAGAAACATCGCCGATGTAGGGCTTTACGAATTCCCTCTTTTCCTTTATCCAGTCAAGGAGGCCTTTACGGTCCATTTTTTCCTTATTATAGAGATTTGTAAGGAGGGGATCCTTAAGATCCGCAACCCTGTTGATCTTCTCCATAAGGGCATCGTCATCCTGGTAGAATTCGTTTATCTGCCAGCCGACCTTTGCGAACTTATCGGAGTAGAAGGGCGCGATACCTGATTTTGTGGAACCGAAGGACTTGCCTGCAAGCCTCTCCTCCTCTAAGGTATCAAAGAGTACGTGATAGGGCATCATTACCTGAACCCTGTCGCTTATCATGATATTGGGCTTCGGCACGCCTCTTCCCGTGATATCGTTGATCTCATTCACAAATTTTTCGATATCAAAGGCCACGCCGTTACCCAGGATATTCATTATATTCTGGTGAAATACTCCGGAAGGGAGCAGGTGCAGCGCGAACTTTCCATAGTCATTTACTATCGTGTGTCCCGCATTTGCTCCGCCCTGAAAACGAACGACAATATCCGCCTTTTCCGCGAGGGTATCCGTGATCTTACCCTTTCCTTCATCGCCCCAGTTAACGCCAACAACCGCTTTTACCATACTTTGTGTCCTTTCATTAAACAGATATTTCCGCTTTTATATCGGCCTGATCGCCGTATTCCTTAATGAGGGGATCCACATGATCCCTTATGTAGTCGGTAACCTGCTCTTTTGCAAGTCCCGTGTAATTTTCCAGTTTCAGATTCTTCTTTAAGTCTTCCTCGCTGAGGCCGAACTTCTTTCCGAGCCTCTCGTCTTCGGCAAGGAGCTTAAGGAGATCGTTATCCTCTCCATCTACCTTCACATGCTTTCCCGCGATCATGGAGTTCTCGCGGATCACTTCGTGGAGCTCCTGGCGGTCGCCGCCCTTTTCAACGCAGTCCATCATGATATTCTCCGTTGCCATGAAGGGAAGTTCTGCCCACATGTGCTTTTCAATGACCTTCGGATAGACCACGAGACCGTCCACAACATTTAAGCAGAGATCCAGTATGCCGTCTGAGGCAAGGAAGCCTTCCGCTATGGAAAGACGCTTATTTGCGGAATCGTCAAGGGTTCTTTCAAACCACTGCACCGATGACGTGATGGCCGGGTTCAGTGCGTCGCAGATCACAAAACGGGCAAGGCTCGCTATACGTTCCGACCTCATGGGGTTCCTCTTATAGGCCATGGCGCTGGAACCGATCTGGCTCTTTTCAAAGGGTTCCTCCACCTCTTTCAGGTGCTGCAGAAGCCTTATATCATTACTCATCTTATGGGCGCTTTCGGCAATACCCGCTATCACATTCATGACCCTGGTATCCGTTTTTCTGGAATAGGTCTGTCCCGAAACCGGTACGCAGGAATCAAAGCCCATCTTCTCTGCTATCATGGGATCTATCTTTTTTATTCTTTCCAGATCCCCGTGGAATAATTCCTTAAAGCTGGCCTGGGTGCCGGTAGTTCCCTTGGAACCGAGTAACTTCAGCGTGGACTTTACATACCTCAGGTCCTCTATGTCCAGCATGAACTCATTAAGCCAGAGTGCTGCCCTCTTTCCCACGGTGGTGGGCTGGGCCGGCTGGAAATGCGTAAATGCCAGAGTCGGCTGGGCCTTATACTTATCCGCAAAATCCCGGAGCTTTTTTATCACGCCCACAAGCTTCTTTTCCGTAAGCTCCAGGGCTTCACGCATTAAAATGATATCCGTATTGTCGCCCACATAGCAGCTGGTGGCTCCGAGGTGTATTATTCCCGCAGCCTTCGGGCACTGCTGGCCGTATGCATAAACGTGGCTCATTACGTCGTGGCGGACTTCTTTTTCTCTCTGCTCCGCTACTTCATAATTGATATCGTCCGCATGCTCCTTTAACTCCCGGATCATTTCCTCCGTGATCTCGGGAAGTCCAAGCTCCATTTCTGTTTCCGCCAGCGCTATCCAGAGCTTTCTCCAGGTCCTGAACTTCTTTTCCTGGGAGAAAATGTACTGCATCTCCTTTGATGCATACCGCCCGGACAGCGGACTGATATATCTGTCTTTTGGCATAAAGAACGCTCCTGTCTCTCTCCTTATATCCTCCACCCAAATCATAGATTATATCGTATGACACCCTCACAGGCAAGCAGCTGTTGAAAAATGTAATAAACAATTATTTATTCAGGAAAAATGGCAGTCAGATCATGGAAACAGCACAACCGGATACAGTCCGCACTGAACTTACGAACTGTCGGCAGAAATGAAAACATACAAAAAGTATACCTAAGAATCAAAAACTGATATTTATAATACTTTCTGGCGCATACGGACGTGAACCGCGTCGACCTTTTCGATAAGCGGTTTCATCGTAACCACGTCCCCGAGATAAAGGGTACCGGTTCTGGCTTCTCTAATTGGAGAGGAGCTTCAGCTGATCCATAACTCCAATTGCATAGATCATGAGTTCTGCCTTGAATTTACTGTCCTGATCCGTGGCCATCATAATGTTTTTCCTCCTCTTTAATAAATCATAACTCCTGCGAGATAAATGTATCACAGGAGAATTGTATGGTCAATTTCCACTCTTTATTTGGATACCGCCCCGTGTTATCCTTATGGAAGCAGTTCAAAACGATGATCCGGCAGTCCTTTTTATGGATGCCGCAGAGAGGTAAATAGATATGAAAAAGAAGTTTTTATGTTTGATAATGTCGACGCTGCTTGCTGCAACGCTTGTCGTACCGGTGATGGCAGATGAACCGGGCATTGCTGTTGACACCCCTGATAACTCTTCCGATGATCGGGAAGACGGAGATAATGAGGATGGCGGTAATAATGAGGATAATGGAGATGACAGGGAATCCGGGGATTCGTCGGAAAGTTCATCCGGCGATTCAGACAACGGAGAACAGATAACTTCATTTATGCAGCTGCTTACGGAAACTCCGGCGGCCACAGCCTCCGGGACAACCGATGCAAAACCTGAAATGGGCTTGATCGGTACAAACATTCAGCTTTCATTCCCGGACGGAGCTAACAGATTCACATTAAATCTAGCTGACATACAGCAGTTCATTTCGGCCGGTGTGGAAAATTATACTATACATACTCCAAATGGTTCGGTAACTATCCCTGTTTCGGAACTGCAGTCTTATCTGCAGACTGGTTTCCCTGTTTCTTTTGTCCTGAAAAATGATAACTCGATAGAGCTTTACTCGAACGGATCCCTGATAAAGACCTCAAAACCGCAGGCAGCACCGGCTAAACAGCAGCAACAGGCTGAGCAGCCACAGCAGGAAACTCCTGTGACAACCGGTCAGAACGTGCAGGTTAAGGCCGGACTGGACGATGATTCGTTTTATATGAATTATAATCCTGATAACGGAGGACATCACTACACAACGTAAGAAGCGGAGTATCAGGGTCTGGTGAATAATAGTTGGAGCGGAGAAGGTACGGCATGGAAGGCTCCTCAGGAAAGAGAAACTCTGATTTCTAATACATATAATCCTAACAGCGGAGAACACTATTTTACGACCGAAACAGAGAAGATAGCAGCAGCGCTAGCTATGGCTATGGGTGGGCTGGTTGAAGGTACGTTTCATAATTCCGGTGATGCCGAGGGTGTACCGATGTATAGAGTATTTAGTTCTGAAAACTCTGCCGCCGGGTCACATTTTGCAAATAGTTCGGAAGCGGAAGCGGATGCGATTATAGCCGCTGCTTGGAGTTGGAACGACAATACGGGTGAATCCCCGCTTTATTCTTTAGAAGGAGAGTCTCCAGAGAACGAGCAGTCAGGGAACGATTCTCCTGATCAGGACACTTCCGGCGGAGAAGATTATTTAATTCATGCAGGTCAGCCGCAGCAGCAGGAGCAGCCACAGCAGCAGGCAGAGTGGGCTCAGAAAAGTGAACCGGGGCAATCGTATGGCTATTATCCCCATCTCAAAGGCTTTGAATACTCTGTTTCAGGCGAAGGTGAAAATTCAAAGCAGCTGACAGAAGGCTTGCCGCTTACAGGGCAGAGCCAGCAGGCAGAACAGTTACAGCAGCAGGCGGAACTGTTACAGCAGCAGACAGAAGAAGCAAAAAAGCCGGTAGAACAATAAGTTGTTATATCCCCCCTTACACCGGCTCGAAGCCTGAAACAATGTTTAAGACTTCCTGCCCGTATTCGGGGTAGTCATGCACTATGGAATTGATCTCATCCCTTGAAATGTCCCTGGTCTGGGTATTGTATTCGATACGCTTCCTTATGGAAGAACGGCGTTCAAAGAGCTCGTGGCGGACTTCCACCATTTCCCCGGGATTAACAAGGGCTTCGCACTGATTGAGCCAGATGGTGGGATCCTTGACTCGGAGACTCCTTAATTCCTTAAGAAGGGCTGTACGCTCTGCCGAGAGATCGTCATTGGCTCTTTCCACCGCGATTCTCGCCTGCTTTTCTTCTATATAGGTATCCCACTGGTATGAAAGCTCGTCCGAAGCATTGACGGAATACTTCCTGTATTCGTACTCTAAAAGATTACTGGTATTCACAAAGCGGATCTTTACCTTATTAAGCTCCGCGATAACCGCATTTAAGTATCTCTCTGTCCTTTCCAGCTCCTTCGTGGCCTTAGTGTAGGTCAGATACTCGTAGATAAAGGCTCCCGCCGCAATAAAGGCCGCGGCGAGAAAACCTATCTCTGCATGCATAAAGAGACCGAACTGCAGGAAGGAAAGAAGTCCTATAAGGAGGAGGCCGAAAAGGAAGGTGATCAGAACCATGTTCTTCATATTCCGCATCGTGCCGCGAAGCTCCCTTATCTTGAACTCGCTTACCGCCTTTTCCCCTTCAAGCTTCTGGAGGTCAGAGCGTATCAGCTCCTTAAAATCCTCATTCTTCTTCATATTCCTGATGTCGTCAGGAACCTCGTTCTCATAGCGGGAAAAGATCCTGTAGCGCTCGTCCGAGATCCGCCCTATGCTCTTCGTATTGGCGTGGGTCTGGCGGTTCAGATTATTGATCTTGTCCGCGATCCGCTCTATCCGTCTCTTGGAATCATCAGGAAGAGCCTCTATCACTTCTATATCCGTCAGGTAATCGGTGACCAAACGGTACTCCATTTTGGAGCGCTCTATCTCCTTATCCGCTTCTATCATCTGCTCGCAGCAGTTCTCGATATAGCGGTCCCTCTGGTCCTTCACGCGGATATTGATGGAATCCCGGCGAAGGGGAGCATTTTCCTCCCGTATAGTATCGCCGTAATACTCATCATCATAGTCGTCGTCACGCCGGAGCGCAGATATTTTGTTTTTTACCCAAGAAATAATATTCACCCTTTATTCCTGTATCTCGTTTTCCAGTCGTTAAGCACGCTCCGTCTAAGGGCAGTAAAGCCGGTGTAATCGCCCTCCTGCTTTTTCGTAAGAGCTTCCTTAAGTCGTTTTGCGTCATCTTTTCTGAGTGCCCTCTTCTCCGCTTCCTTCATGCGGTTAAGGCAGACGGAGTATATGCTCTCCGGGATACTCCGCCTTTCCATATAGGCAGAAAAGGCTTCATCATTCATTTCCAGCCTGGCGGCCACGATCAGTTTATCGAGGAGCGCGGGTTCGCCGGGAGACAGATTCAAAGCTTCCTCATAATATTTTAAGGCCCGGCCGAACTTGAAATTCCTCGCGGCAGCATTGCCCATGCCCGTAAGGAGCCTGGCGGCATCCGATGGATCCTCGTCCCTGTTGATAGTCTTAAGGGCCGCATTGTATTCGATAACGGCTTCCGGTATCCGGCCGCTCTTAAAGTAAAAGTCGCCCCTTACCCTGTGGGAGTCATTGCTGCTCATGCGTTCTCCCAGTTTAAGGGCCTTTTTCAGCGTTTCAAGCTCGCTGTCGGAAACAAATCGGGTCTCGGAAAAAAGCATGCAGATCCTGTCGGAGAAATCCAATCCCCGGTCCAGCATCTCATCGTACTTCGAAGCGATATCCGGCAGGTTCAGCCGCTTTCTTATGAAGCGGGCAAGAGAAGCTCCGAAATCCTTCGGGTCCAGCATGAAGACATTTTCCCTGACATAGTAGAGAAGCTCCTCCATCGAATAGATGCCGGTGCCTGTATCCTTTATGATATACGGTTTTTCACTTCTTTCCCCTATGCACTGATAGATCAAAGCAGTATTTCCTCTTCCCGTTCCTCATCCGTTGATCTGAATATCTCCCCGAAGCCCATATCCCTGATCTTCAGGATCATCTTTTCCGAAGAAACAAAGCGGAATTCGGCCCTTATCCTGCCGGCCCTGTCAGGACGGGCCGGCAGCCAGTCGAGCCTTATCACCTTGTTCCTTTCGGTTTTATCATAAATATCATTAATTACTATTATAAGCTCCCTGTCATGACCCAGCATGACTTCCAGGCTTTTGCCGGCACTGTACCATTTTTCCCCGGCATCAGCTACAGACAGGAGAACTTCCTTCCCCTCCGAAAGAGCCCGGATGCTCACATTGGAGGTCAGGGAATCGCTCCCTATATATACATATCTCCTGCTGATCCTGATAAGGTCCACCATGTCGGCCGCAGCGTAGCAGGCGCCCTTGCTGAAGAGGTTCTGGCCCTTAAACACCCTGGATCTGCTGCAGATATATCTTAGGGTCTTCTGCTCCCATCTCTCGTTAAAGGCTTCGCCGGTAAGATAGGTGCCGCTGACCCCGTTTTTCAGATCCTCCATCGCTATCATCAGGAGCTTTTCATCCAACTTTCTCCTGTCAGCTCCGAAAAAGGGTATCATGTCTTCCCGGATCTTACTCGTATTCCTTACCAGCGCCGGGCTGGTGGAATGGTCTATCGAAAGACAGCCGGACTGAAAGATGGAGTCATTGTAATCGTATAAGAGCACCCCGTTCTGCCAAAGTCCCACCGGCTGGCTCAGGGAATAGAAGAAAAAGCTCTCGCCGTAGCTGATAACCCTTATGGAGGGAATGCCGATACCCGCAGACTGTACCGCGGCGGCTATCACCTTCTCGGATAAGGGGTGAACCTTTCTCTCCGTAATGCAGAGCGCATTTACCTTTGCCATTGAGGTTTCCGGAGGGAGCCTCAGGAGATAGGATAAAAATTTCCCGAGCAGCACGATCCACGGATCATCCCTGCTGACCCCGTTTTTCTCCGCGGAATCTAAAGCCTTCTTCAGAAGGCCGCTCTCATATCCCATGTTAAAGGAGGTCGCAGTACTGACTGCCTCCTCTCCGAAGAGGATCCTTCCGCTGCCCGGAACCCTGAAGGCTGCCACCGGGATCTTAAAATTCTCATTCTCCTCATCGGGAGAATAGGTGGATACTCCTTCCGCGGGATCGTGGCAGATGGAGATAAGTGTGAACTTTTCCGACAGGTCTATTCCTATGACCATTGCCCTGCTATTCAAAGAACTCCTCCACGGTCTCGGTTAATTTCATATACTGCTCCATCAGGTCATTCAGACTCAGATCGTCATTCACCGATTCTGAAAGGAGCATGTCATTTATCATATCGTATCTGGAATCCGTCCTTCCGCCCCGGGTCACATCTCTTTCCAGAAGCTCACTCCGGACAGGTTCTCTCCCGTTTTCGTTCTCCTCCGTGATGTAATACTGCAGCTTTTCCCCGTAAAATAGCACAAAATCGCTGCTGTAAACACCCTGGTAATTCTCATCCATATTATCCGCGCGGAATTCGCCTACGTCATCCATATCATCGGAGATGCGGTAATTTATCATAACCTTCTTCTCCGGGTCTGTCATATATTCCACAAAGGTCCTGTCGTGATAGAGGCTCATGGCAGGCACATTCTCCCTGTATTCCCTGAAGAAATCAAAGACGGTGCCTGCTTCCAGAAGCTTGTCAACCAGGGGTGAGAGCTGTTTCTTCACATCCGAATCCCGGAAATCGGAATAGTATTTTAGGAGGGAAAGCGCCGAAACATCATCCAGCTCCCCGTATTCCCTGTATCTCTTTAACAGTGCCTTGAAGATCTTCCGGTCAACTATCCTTTTATTTATAAAGTATTCATGCGAGATATAGGCAAGGCTCGCGTCTATTATCTTGTCCCTGCCGCCGTTTTCTATGCAGCTTAAAAGTATCTCATCCCTGTCGGATGTGAATGACTTTGCATAGAGCATCTGGGAGAGGATCCGCTCTTCTATCTTCACCGTATCCACATTGAATTCGTGGGCGGCTTTCCAGATATCCCGGAGATCCTTTATCGTGCCCTGAAATTCCGCACAGAGATAGGTAAGTATGTTTTCATCGTACTTGCCCCTTTTAAGCGCTTCCCAGGCGAGGTTTATGAGACAGGGATCCTCTGTATTTATCCCCTCTCCTATCATACGGCTCAGGAGCCGCACCAGTATCACGGGATCCACGCCCTCAGGGCCGTACTCCTTTATAAGCTCATAGACCTTCCGGTGCATGCCCCGGGACACATAGAGCCTGGAGAGCTCTGCCCTGACATCCGGTGAAACCAGAGAAATATCCAGGTCGTCCAGGATATTGTCCAGTTCCTCAAACCGGTCATGATCCGAAAAGTATCTTATCAGCGCAAAATAGCACTCATCCCGTATGCTCCTCTCAATCTCGGGAGACGAGGATATCAGACGGATGCTGCTCTCATTTACCTGATTTACCTGTATGGTATGACGTCCGCTGCCGCAGACATAGAAGGCCTGTCCCACATCTCTTTCAAGGCCGAACCTGATGGCCTTTGTAAACTTCACGGGATTAAGGAGTATCCTGTCCTCTATGCCCTTTTTGCCTATGGCGCGGTGCATATCGCCGTATTCGAATATCAGATCGTATTCCCCGCCGTAGAAGGTGATAAGGGCTCTGCCATTTGTCACATTGCCGCTTCTTTCCCTGACAAAGCCGTTCTCCACCGAGGACACCATCGTAACCTTTTTGTCCCTGACGCTTATCTCGTGGCAGAATATAAGGGGTCCCACCGCGAGCAGAAAGCGGTTTGAAAACTCCGGAATATTAAGTGTGGCCACATATTCGTATATCACTGCGAGATCCCTGTTTATCAGGTTTTTCTCCGCTTCCTTTACCGCAAAGGCCGCGATCCGCTGCTCATTATCCTTTAAGATATCCGGGACTTCGTTCTTATGCTTTATCAGGTTCGCATAGAACAAAGACATCCTGTCATCGCCCACTCCGGCGCCGATGGAAAAATACATAAGTACCGGTTCCGGCATCAACTCTTCCCGGTCGGATGGAACCGTGTTCAGATAACACTCATAGAGACGGGTGATCTTCAACCCGTACCTTACCCCGGCTTCAAACCAGCGGAAATCGTCTGAATTCCTCTTTCTTTCGCCCCTCTCCCGGATCAGCATCCTGCATATCTCTTCTAAAAGCTCCACGGATCCGGTCTTATTGTAATAAGCCTTCAGCACTGCCAGAAGTATCGGGGAATAGCTCTTTATGTTGTAGCTTAAGGATATCAGGGCAGTTACGAAATCATCATAGTAAATATCGTATTTTACGCCCCAGTGCAGGGCATAAACCTCTGCAAGGCCGTTAAGGCGGTATCTGTCACTCTTTTCTGTCATGGCCCTGAGGAGCTCGATATAGAGGAAGGGGCTCCGGACTCCCAGGTCAAACTGTCCGGATAAAAGCTCTATTCTCTGATCCGGGTGATTTTCCAGCTCTTCATCAAGGTATATCAAAAGCCAGAGGAGGATAGGCGAATCCGGCATGCTGTGGCTCAAAGCCTTTACATCCCGGGATATCTCCCTGGCGTAGGCCCTGTCCTTTCTGTGAAGGGCCTTCAGGTATTTATAGTATCCTTCCGCTTCATCATGAATCTGTCCCAGCATGAACTCATTGCCTATAAGGGACAGCATCATATCAGCATCATTGTCCCTCCCCTGCATGAGATAGATGTGGGTCATGACGAGCCTCGGCAGTATATCCCTGTCATTATCGTCCGTCATCCTGCTGCAGATCACTGACATTTTTTCACAGACCGTATCGGGATCCGTCCTTTTCAGGCGGAAATCCACATAGAGCTCCGTAATATCCGATATGTTCCTTTGCCGCCGCAACTCATTTTTTCTGTCTTCCCTGAGTTTCCTTTCGGATGCTCCGGCGTTTATTTCTATCTTAAGGACAGAGCTATGGGACTTCAGTCTGATCTGTCCGATATTTTTCCCTCTGTGCAGAGAATCCCTGTCGATGGAAAACTGAATGACAGCTATATCACCGTTAAAGTCCGCATCCGTGATCACGCTTTTTTTCAGGTGGATAAAAGGCTCAGCCGATGAAACTTCAAGCCTTATATAGCCCCAGCCGCTTTTCCTTATCCTGATCTCCGGCGGGTTTGCAAGATCCCCTTCTTCCGTAAGCTCCACCTTTTCCTGGTCAAGGGTGTAGATCACCGGGGATTTCTTATGTATCGCTACCAGAAATTCCTCTACGTTTACCGCAGAACCCGGATACACGGAAAAGGACCGGTAGAGATTCTTGAACCTCCTGTCCGGTGTCTGGAAGATATTTATCATTTCCGGGGAATAGAAGACGTTCACCGCTTCCTCAAAGCGGTTTCTGGCAAGATTCGTGAAATGAAAGAGGTTTTTTATCGTTCCCTGGGAGCTTTCCGGGAACTTCATTACAACACTTACCGTAAAGGGAAGGCGGTATTCGCCGTCCTCGGTGACAAGGGAAATATCCCCCTTTATCACGGTGCCGGCGACAAGTCCCTTGGATCGGAAGATATAGTGGAGCTCTGCCTCGCCCTTTAAAAAGGTGACATTATCGCAGACCATACGGGGGTCCGAGGTCGCCACCATGCCGTTGATCTCGCCCTTATCTTCCGAGAGCACATGAAAAACGCCTTCGGTATCCTCATTGGGATAAACCGCAAGCTCCAGCTTCTGCTCGGGAAATTCAAGGGTCGAATGACCGTAACCGAACTCTCCGTTTAATATGCGTTCAATGTGGCTCTCCATATTTCCCCCGTGGGAAGATAGTGATATACTGATATCCGGGTTTTCATTCGTCACCTGCGGTGATCGCAAGTGACCGCTGTGAATATATCAACTTTTATTATACCATATATAACGTCACTTTGAACGGAGACTTATAATGCTTGAACATAAAGACCATTTTCACGGAAGCGATCTGGAGATGATAGAAAGTATCTACGGGATCAAAAAGGAGGAGATAATCTCCTTCTCCGCAAATGTAAATCCCTTGGGGATCTCCCCGCTTCTTAAAAAAACAGTTGCTGATGAGATCGACTGCATATCGTCATACCCGGACAGGGAATACCGGGAATTAAAGTCAGTTCTTGCTTCCTACTGCATGTCGGATCCCGAAAAGATAATCCCCGGGAACGGCTCTACGGAGCTGATCTCCATGATAATAGACATTAAGAAGCCTAAAAAAAGCCTGATAGTCGGGCCCACCTATTCGGAGTACGAACGGGAGCTGTCCCTGGCCGGCGGCAAATCCTACTATTTCCAGTTAAAGGAAAAGGACGGATTCTTATTAGGACTTGAACGCTTTGACGAAGCATTAAAGCCGGATATGGATATGCTGATAATATGCAATCCGAATAACCCGACCTCTACCACCCTCGACCGCTCCACTCTCCGGAGCATTATGGATATCTGCAAGGAGCGGGATATCTTTGTGATGGTGGATGAAACCTATATAGAATTCGTGGATGACAAGGAAAAGAAGGAGGGCATCCCCCTCACCGACTACTATAACAACCTCTTTATCATAAGGGGTGTTTCCAAATTCTTTGCGGCGCCGGGGCTCCGGCTCGGCTACGCAGTGACCGGAAACCGGGATCTTCTCCGTGAGATCAAGGCAAAGATGAATCCCTGGAGCATAAATACCCTGGCGGAAACCGCCGGGAAGGTAATGTTTCAGGACAGCGAATATATAGAAAACACGGTATCCCTTATACGGAATGAAAGGAAATACGTGACGGAACGTCTGAGGGGATTTAAGGGCGTCACCGTTTACGAGCCCTCAGCGAACTTCGTACTTTTCCGGGTGGATTCGGATCATGCGAACGCCGATACCATTTTCGATACCTGCATCAGGGAAAAGATGATGATAAGGAACTGCTGCACCTTCCCCTTCTTAGATAACAGGTATATCCGCATCTGCTTCATGAACCATGAGGACAATGTACGGCTCCTTGACTGCATTGAAAAAGCGATCCTTTGATCAAAGGACCGCTTTTTCTATATCTCTCATATTTACTCTCTCCGAAGATCCTTCCTGCTGCTTTGCATTTCCCCATTCCGGGAAGCAAAGCCCGAAGGATCTTTTAATACCTTAGTCACGAACCGCTTTCGGAAACCGTTGCGATCACGGACTCTGATACTGCCGTGGGTTCCGCTTCATAAAACTCGGGTAGCGGGACCTCTATCTCGGTCTCCTGCACGGGTACCGCACTTTCTGCAGGAGTTACATCCGTCTTTTCAGTCTTCTCGGACTTTTCGTTCTTCTCCTGCTTCTCTGCCGCCTCGTTTGCGGAAGTGCTTTCCTTCTTCTTATCCTTCTTGCTGGTATTCTCGGTCTTCGTCTCTCCTGCCTTGCTTATCTCCAGGTCGGTTGCATTGAAGTGTCCGAATACGCCCTTATTGTCGATCCTGTTTCCGTGAAGGACGAAGTTGTAATTCTCATAGACGAGACTGCCGTTCTCCTCTGTCTTTCCGACATCGAAACTGCCCTCTATCGTTATCACATCGCCTTCCTTAACGGAATTCACAACTGAAGGATGGCTTAAGAATACGGAATTTACCGAAAGTGCCTTTATCTCCTTCTTTGACTTAAAGAGACTGTGCTCAAGTATATATGCAGCTTCCAGGTTCTCGTTATTCACGCTGCCACTGTATACGCTGCCGGATGTCATGAAGAGTGATGCCACAGCAGAAGCTATGTGGTTCTTCAGCTTCTTGGACATGCCGTAACGGTCAACCTCATCCTCTGCGCTTTCGACAGTAGGTGCAGCCTCTGTGCTCTCTGCTGTGCTGTCATGGGCACCTTCTTCAGCTGCGGTCTCTGTTCCCGCATTTTCAACTCCCTCATGCTCGGGAGATGCAACTGTGGATGCTTCTTCTGCGATCTCTGTGGCGGGTTCTGCAGTATCTGCGGTCTCTATGATCTCATCTGCCGCAGTGCTCTCAACTGTTTCAGCTTCATCATAGGTGCTGCCTTCTTCATTGGAAGATACCTTATCCGCTGACGAAACAGTGCTTCTGTATATAGTAGTTCCGACCGTACCGCCGGTTCCTGCAACTGCAACTGCTACTGCTACTGCCAGGCCCTTGGCTGCTCCGGCTCCTGCCGCTGCTGTTCCTGCGGCGCCTGCTGCTGCCGTTCCTGCTGCTGTTGCCGCCGTTCCGGCTGCTGCTGTTGCTGCGGTACCTGCCACTGCCGTTCCGGCTGCTGCTGTTCCGGCTGCTGCTGTTCCGGCTGCCGCCGTGGTACCTGCTACTGCCGCACCTGTTGCGATGGCTGTGCTTCCGGCCACCGTTCCGGTAGCTGCGGATATGCCCGCTCCGCCTGCAAGTGCTGTTCCTGCTATAGCTGCGCCTGTAGCCGCTATGCCGAGTCCTGAACAGATATTTCCGAATACTCCTGCAGCAACGGGTGCTGCGAGAACCGTCTCCTCGGAAAGGATCTGTACCGCACCGAAGATCAGGGCACCGGTAAGAGCCATCTTTCCTGCTCCGGTCTTTCCGCCCTTCTCTGCGGCTTCAAGCTTCTTCTTTAACGCCTGTCTCGCATAGCTGAGCCTGCTCTTGACCGTTCCTACTGAACAGTCCATAACTTCGGCGATTTCTTCGATCTTTATATTGTCATAATAGAAAGCCACCATTGTGGCACGCTGTACTTCGGGAAGAGAGTCAATGAGCGATGCAACAAGCCGCTGCTGCTCCTTCCTCTCGAATGAGAGCTCCGGCCTGGAATCGATGTCAGAGGTCTCCACACTGTCAAAGATGTTCTCGAAGTCCTCGTCCAGCAATATTTCTTTCTTTTTCTGGAATATCTTCATTCCCTGCCTGAAGGTAATCGAACTGAGCCAGGAATAAATGCTCTCTGCTTTGTCGAGACTTTTTATCGACTTATACGCTTCCATGTATACGATCTGCATGAGGTCCATTGCATCATCTTCATTCTTCATGACCTGCTTCGCACGGAAATATACATAGTTGTAAGTCTTCTGGTAAACCTCGTTAAAGGCTTCGTCATTCCCGCTCTTAAGTTTTTCAACAGCCGATTTGAGCTTAGGATCTACTTCCATCTATCGCTCCGATTACCTTTTCCTCCTTACGGTTCCTTTACTTGATATCTCACAGTGCCATTATCCGGCACCGTGAGATGAGGTTTCATCCCGAAAACTTCCGTCCCTTTGTCCAAACGGCCCCCATTTCCCTCAATGCAAGGCACATTACATATCAAAAAACAAAAGCTGCCCGGACGCCGTTTCGGACGTCCCCGGAAATTACCCTTTTTAATCGGCTATACAATAGTACAGCCATCGGAGAAAAAGGTTTTAAATTTTAATTAAGAAAATTTTTATTTTTTGTCAAACGGCCTTTAAGCCGGTATAGAGCTGATAGTATCTGCCCTGTTCCCGGATCAGGTCGTCATGGCTTCCCCTTTCAATGATGCGTCCGTTTTCGAGGACCATGATGCAGTCCGCGTTTTTAACGGTGGAAAGCCTGTGCGCTATAACAAAGCTTGTCCTCCCCTTCATCAGAGAGTCCATGCCTGCCTGTATCACTTTCTCTGTTCTGGTATCTATGGAGCTGGTGGCTTCATCCAGTATCAGTGCCGGAGGATCTGCCACTGCAGCCCTTGCAATGGAAAGGAGCTGTCTCTGTCCCTGGGACAGGGAAGCGCCGTTTCCGGTTATAACCGTATCATATCCTTCGGGAAGATTCCTGATAAAGCTGTCGGCACTTACGAGCTTTGCCGCCGCTATCACTTCTTCATCCGTGGCGTCAAGCCGCCCGAAACGGATATTTTCCATAATGGTGCCTGTAAAGAGGTTTGTGTCCTGCAGCACCATGCCGAGGGATCTCCGAAGGTCCTTCTTTTTTATCTTATTTATATTGATACCGTCAAAACGGATCTTGCCATCCTGGATATCATAGAAACGGTTTATAAGATTCGTGATCGTGGTCTTTCCCGCACCGGTGGAGCCCACGAAGGCGATCTTCTGTCCGTTATCCGCATATAGTTTTACGTCATGGAGTACGAAGTGCTCTCCGTCATAGGCGAAGTCTACTCCGTCAAGAGTGATGTCCCCCTTTAACTCCACATAGTCGACGGATCCGTCGGCGCTGTGCTTATGCTTCCATGCCCAGAGTCCGGTATGAGCATCGGTTTCCGTTAAGGTTCCGTCTTCCTTCCTTACTGCATTGACGAGGCTTACATAGCCCTCATCCTTTTCCGGTTCCTCGTCCAGGAGTGCAAATATTCTCTCTCCCCCTGCCATAGCCATTATAACAAAATTGAGCTGGTTGCTTATCTGGCTTATCGGCATATTTATGCTTTTATTGAAGGTTAAAAATGATGCCAGTGCTCCGAGGGTCAGTCCTGATATGCCCGATACCGCCAGGAAACCGCCGGCTATAGCGCATACCACATAGCTTAAATTTCCGAGCTGGGCGTTTATCGGTCCCAGTATATTGGTATAGCGGTTAGCGTTAAAAGCACTTTGGAACAGTTCTTCGTTACGCTTCTTGAATTCCTCTACGGCCTCGTCTTCATGACAGAATACCTTTACAACCTTCTGCCCGGTCATCATTTCTTCAATATAGCCGTTTACAGACCCCAGGGCCTTCTGCTGGGACTTGAAGAATCTGCCCGAAATGCCCGTTGCGGTCTTTGATGCAAAAAAAGATATCCCCACCATGAAAAGCGTGAGAACAGTGAGCGGTATGCTTAAAAATATCATTCCGATCAGTACGCTCACTATGGTTATCAGCGAATTCAGAAACTGGGGCAGGGACTGGCTGATCATCTGCCTCAGGGTGTCGATATCATTTGTATATACTGACATTATATCCCCATGAGCGTGAGTGTCAAAATATTTTATCGGAAGGCTTTCCATTTTTTCAAAGAGCTCGAACCGGAGGTCCCTTAATGTCCCCTGGGAGATCTCCACCATTATCCTCTGGTGTATGAAGGTTGCTGCTATTCCGAGCAGGTAGATAACGGCCACCTTTGCCATTGCCGTCAGAAGGGGTGTAAAATCACGGCTGTTATTCTGCACCATGGGGAGGATGTAGCCGTCTATCAGGGTTTTGGTGAACAGTGTTCCCTGCACGCTGGAGAGCACGCTTACAAAGATACAGATTATGACTATTATCAGCCGTATTCTGTATTTCCCCATTATGCGGGTCATGAGGCGTTTGAAGATCTTGCCGGGGTCTTTTACTTTGACGCCGGGCATAGGGGGACGCCTGCCATGAAATTGTCTTACTTTTTCTTCTGCCATGTGGTTATTTATATGTTTTGGCTGCGTTGTTGGCTGCGAAAGGGGCTATATTATATTTCTTCGCGCTCAAAAGTTCTAAGCTCAAGCGGCTTCTCATAGCAAGACGCTTTCGCTAAGAACTTTTGGCGCTTTAATCATATAATTTTCTTTCTTTTTGGGGTGGGTGTCAAGTTGGAGCGGTTATGAGGGCGGAGAGTTTTTTGGCTGTGACGGGGTGGTTTCGGGCAGCGTGACATTTCAGACAGGATTTGGTAAAATATCAGGCATGATATTAGAATTTATAGGAGCTGACCACGAGGTTACGGGAAGCTGCCATTATCTGAATGTAAACGGTAAGAATATTCTCATTGATTACGGCATGGAGCAGGGCAGGAAGCTCTACGAGAATGCCGATCTTCCTGTGAACGCAGCGGAGATCGACTACATCCTTCTCACCCACGCCCACATTGATCACTCCGGGCTTCTGCCTCTGGCCTACAAAAAGGGCTTCAGGGGACAGATCTTTGCCACGAACGCCACCGCGAAGCTCTGCAACATCATGCTCCGCGACAGCGCGCACATCCAGACCTTTGAAGCGGAGTGGCGGAACAGGAAGGCCAGGCGTAATGCCAATATCGATGCCTTCGTTCCCCTCTATACCATGGAGGATGCGGACGGTGCCATCAGGCTTCTGCATCCCGTCGATTACAGGGAAATGGTTCATATCGCCGACGGTATCGATGTGAGGTTCACTGATGTGGGACATCTCCTCGGTTCTGCGGCCATTGAGGTCTTTCTGAACGAGGACGGAGTTTCGAGAAAGATCGTTTTTTCCGGGGATGTGGGTAATATCGACCAGCCTATCATCAAGGATCCCGAGCCTGTGGAGGGCGCGGACTACGTCCTCATCGAATCCACCTATGGCGACAGGCTTCATTCCGCCGAAAAGCCGGATCATGTGAAAGAGCTTTCCGATATTCTTAACTACACCTTTGAAAGGGGAGGCAATGTTGTTATCCCCTCCTTTGCTGTGGGCAGAACCCAGGAACTTCTCTATTTCATAAGGGAGATAAAGGAAAAGGGTCTGGTTCATGGTTTTGAGGACTTCCCGGTTTATGTGGATTCTCCTCTTGCGGTGGACGCCACCAGTATTTTCGGAAAGAGTTCTCTTGAATGCTATGACGAGGAGGCCACGGCTCTTCTTAATAAGGGCGTGAATCCCCTTTCATTTACCAATCTGAATCTTTCAATAACACCTGATGATTCAAAGAATATTAACTTTGATGACGAGCCGAAGGTTATCATCTCCGCTTCCGGAATGTGCGACGCCGGACGTATCAGGCATCATCTGAAGCACAATCTCTGGCGGGCAGAATCCACGATACTCTTTGTCGGATACCAGTCGGTCGGCACTTTGGGCCGTGCCCTTATCGAGGGCGCCAAGACCGTTAAGCTCTTCGGTGAAGAGATCTCGGTCAATGCCAATATAGAGATGATGTCCGGCTTAAGCGGACACGCTGACCAGAGGGGTCTTATCAACTGGGCGAGGGCCAGCTTTGATCCCGAAAAGACAAAGAAGATCTTCGTGGTTCACGGCGACGATCACGTGACTGACAGCTTTGCCGCCCTTCTTAATAAGGACTACGGCTTTGAAGCATATGCGCCCTACAGCGGCACGAAGTTCGACCTGATTACAAATGAGTTCATTACCGAGACCAAGGGCGTTCCCGTTGTCAGGAAGACCTCCGTCACAGCACGTATCAGTACTGTATTTGAGCGGCTTCTGGCGGCAGGTGAGCGGCTTCTCGGAGTCATTAAGAAATACGAGCACGGAGCAAACAAGGATATCGCAAAATTTGCGGATCAGATCAATGCTCTCTGCGATAAATGGGAGAAATAACTAATGATATTAATAGCGGCTGCAGACCGTAACTGGGGCATAGGCAAGGATAATGAGCTTCTGACCCATATTCCAGCAGACCAGAAGTTTTTCCGGGAGACTACCACCGGAAACGTGGTAGTGATGGGAAGAAAAACCCTGGAAAGCTTTCCGAAGGGGGAACCCCTGAAAAACCGCACAAATATAGTTCTTTCCAGGAACACTTCCTATGAAAAAGCAGGTGTTACGGTTTTCCATGATGTGGACAGTCTTTTACATGAGATCGATAAATATCCGAAGGATTCGGTATTCTGCATAGGCGGAGCTTCTATTTACAAGGAACTGCTGCCCTACTGCGACAAGGCGCTGATCACCAGGATAGATGAGGCATACGAGGCTGATACCTTCTTCCCGAATCTGGATGAAATGCCCGAATGGGAAATAGTCGAGACCAGCGAGGAACAGACCTATTTTGACCAGATCTATCACTTTGTGACATATATAAGAAAATAATATTTTAAGGAGATACAAGTAATGTCCATTTTACGTTTAAAACCCGCCTATTTCAGCGATATCTGGGGCGGCAGCAGATTGAAGAAGGAATACAACAAGTCCGAATATCCCGGCTATGTGCTTTCCGAGACCTGGGAATTATCCTGTGACGAAGAACATCCTACGATGATAGACAGCGGTTCCTATAAGGGCAAGACCTTAAAGGAATTCTTTGATTCCGAAGGCGAGCGCGCCCTCGGCACCAACTACAGCCGTTTTGACGAGTGGCCTCTTTCCGTTAAGTTTATCGATGCCCACCAGAACATCTCCATAAAGGTGCACCCTTCCGATGAATATGCGGAGAAAAAGGGTCTTCCCAAGGGAAATGACGAGTGCTGGTATATCTGCGACGCTCTCCCCAACGCCGGCATATTCTACGGCGTGGACAGGGATGTTACCACCGAAGAATTTGAAAAGATGGTGCGCGACAACACCTTTAAGAAGGTGCTTCACTTCCAGACCGTCCAGAAGGGCGAGCTCTACTACTGCGGCCCCGGACTCCTTCATTCCATCGGAGCCGGCGTGCTGGTTGTTGAAGTAAAGCAGATCAAGCAGGTGAAATACAGGGTTTACGATTTCGGCCGGGTTAAGCCCGATGGAAGCCCGAGAGAGCTCATGATAGATGAGGCAAGGGAAGCCGCTATCCTTAAAAAGAATATCCCTGCAAAGGATATGCACGGCCATCTATGCGACTGCGACACCTTTACGATCGACAAGGTTCACGTCAACGGAGAAACCGATCTGAAGACAGACGGCAGCACCTTCCACCATCTCCTTATCCTCGACGGTGACATGATCCTCACCTCCGACGATACCAGAATGGAGCTCCTGAAGGGCAACGGTATCCTTGTCAGCGCGGATCACGGTGAATACAAGCTTAAGGGGCACGGAGACGTGCTGATGATCACCGTATAAACGCAGTAAATAACACTTGTTTTATAAATGAAACGATCATATGACAATATCTCCATGGGTGAGGTCTTCCGCACCCTTGGAGCTGAAATTAAGGAATATAAATTCGCTTCCGTTATGACTCCGATATCTATGGTATTAGAGGTCATAATGGAAATGATAATACCTTATCTGATGGCTTCCATCATTGATAAGGGAGTGACCCCCGGTGATACGGCTCATATCAGGAGCACCGGGGGAATTATGGTTATTATAGCCATTCTCGGTCTCTTAAGCGGCCTTGTCGGAGCCCATTTCGGAGCCTATGCTTCCGCGGGGCTGGCAAAGAACTTAAGGAACCGCATGTTTGAAAAGATTCAGACCTACAGCTTTCCTAACCTTGACAAATATTCCACGGCAGGCCTTGTGACCAGACTCACAACAGATGTTACTAATGTGCAGAATGCCTATCAGATGATACTGCGCATGTTCATGAGGGCTCCGTCTTCCATAGTGATCGCCATGGTAATGGCCTTTTCAATAAATGCCCGGCTGTCAACGATCTATCTCGTTGCAGTCATTTTTCTTGCCCTTTTTGTCTTCGGACTGATGAGGAAAGTAACAAAATATTTTGCCGAAGTATTTACGAAGTATGACGATCTTAATGAAAGCGTCCAGGAAAACGTATCCGGCATAAGGGTGGTAAAGGCCTTTGTGCGGGAGGACTACGAAAAGGATAAGTTCTTCAAGGCCACGGAGAATATTTACCGCATGTTTGTTAAGGCCGAGCGCATGGTAATACTGAACATGCCGGTCATGCAGTTCACCGTATACAGCTGTGTACTTCTTCTCAGCTGGTTTGGAGCCCACATGATAGTTTACGGCTCCCTTACCACCGGAGAGCTGATGAGTCTCCTCGCCTACTGCATGAACATCCTGATGTCTCTCATGATGCTCTCCTTTATCTTTGTAATGGTCAGCATGTCCTCAGCCAGTGCTAAAAGGATCACCGAGGTCATAAATGAAACACCCGTTATTACAAATCCCGAAAATCCCGTATTTGAGGTTGCAGACGGCAGCATCGTATTCGATAATGTCTCCTTCTCCTACTACGGCGAAAAGGGCGGCAATGTTCTGGAAAACATATGCCTCGATATTAAAAGCGGCGAGACCATAGGAATAATCGGCGGTACCGGCAGTTCAAAAACCAGCCTTATCAACCTGATAAGCAGGCTCTATGATGTGGGTTCCGGCAGCGTAAGGGTCGGCGGAAGGGATGTCAGGGAGTACGATCTCACTGCCCTAAGGAACAATGTTTCCCATGTATTGCAGAAAAACGTGCTTTTCGCAGGTTCCATTCTGGACAATCTCCGCTGGGGCAAGGCGGACGCCACCATTGATGAATGCCGGGAAGCCTGCGCCCTTGCCTGTGCTGATGAATTTATTGAGAAATTCCCTCAAAAGTACGACACTATGATCGAGCAGGGCGGAAGCAACCTGTCCGGTGGCCAGAGACAGAGGCTCTGTATTGCAAGAGCCCTGCTGAAAAAGCCGAAGATACTGATACTTGACGATTCCACCTCAGCCGTGGATACCGCGACAGATGCAAAGATACGATCAGGTTTCAGGGAAGCCATTCCCGGTGTTACAAAGCTGATAATCGCCCAGAGAATATCGAGCGTTATGGACGCCGACCGCATAATAGTTTTGGACGAAGGCCGGATCTCCGGCTTCGGAAATCATGAAGAGCTTATGGCCGTAAACGAGATTTACCGCGATGTATATGAATCCCAGCAGAGCGGCGCAGGACTGAAGGATTTTGACGATTGATGTGATTTTTATCAAAGAAGAACAAAAAAATATCACAAGATTTGTCAAAAAATATATCTTACATTTTTGATTTTTAAGTGATAAAATCTCTTTTACACGGTTTAAATTTGGTTACAGACGGCTGAAACAGCCGTTATCTTAGGAAAGGAGCTCTCATGTATAAAACCGGAGATTATGTTGTTCATAAGGTAGACGGATTATGTAAGATCACTGATATTTCAAGTCTCGACATCCCGGATTGCGACGCTGATATCAAGTATTATTATCTGATCCCCACGGAATCCCCCGCCAGCAAGGTCTATGTGGCAGTGGGCACGGGAGAAGGATCTTTAAGGGATCCCCTCACCGAAAAAGAAGCACTTGATGTCATCGATTCATATAACGAACTGGATGAGATATCCGTTGAAAGCGAAAAGAACCGCCAGAACGCATATTCCCAGGCTCTTGTACAGAATGATGCTAAAGAGCTCATGCGCCTTATAAAGACTACTTTAAGGAGAAAGAATGAGCGGCTGAAGAAGGGACGCACCGCCACCACAGTGGACGAGCATTTCCTGAAGTCCGCAGAGCATGCGCTTTACGGTGAGCTGGCTTACGCTCTCGGTATTGAAAGCGGCAACAACATGGTGGATTTCATAAAGGCCAGGATTTCAAAGTGAGATATTAAATAAGTTATTTGTTTCAGGTTTTTCCTTATTTTATCTAATAGCAACAGGGGCAGCAAACGCTGCCCCCTTTTTGTACTATTTACTATTGTGTTATGTATGACGGTATCTTTCCTTTATAGAAGTTTCTGAAGTAGGTCATGGTATTATTGCCGTCTGCCTGGGTTCCTTCCTTCGGATATATCTCCACCGAATGAGCATCGTTATCCAAAATAGAGTTTTTCATCCATGCACTGTAGCTTACATTTGAAATGGAAGCGTCCATCAGCTCTTCTATCTTACCAGCCTCGGTAAACTCCTGAGTGTCACTGATAAATTCATCTGTTTCCTCATCATGCTTATTAAACTGGACCACTACCTTATCCACCTCCGAAGGTGTCAGGAATCCGCCACTCCAGAGTTCCTCCGACTCAAGGAAGGCTATGCTGTTATCATAGTTCTCGTAGATCGGCCAGGTCACATTGTATGCTTTGTTATCGTACAGATTTACATATCCCTCGGGATTATGCTCTGATGCCAGAGTGTAATTATAGTGCTCCTGAAGGTCCTTACGATAAACATCCAGGAAGGCTTCCGCCACATCCTTCTTTGTTTCGATGCTGCCGTGCTCCGTAGTCGTGCTTATCGTGAAGGTTCTCTTCGGATCTGCATTTCTGGACTTTTCCATAAAGGGAACCACATCATCTATGTGATAAACACCTTTAACAAATTCCTCCGTTCCAACTATCCTGTCCATAAGGGCGGGGTCGATGCTTTCGGGGATCATCACCTTTCTGGTGACAATGCGGCCGTCCTTTAATCTCCAGCCGATGATCGCATAAAAGCATCCCGAATTCCATTCCTCTATCGAGTTTTTCCTGATCTCAACCGCCTTAGCCTGGCTTATTTCCGCAAGCTTCAGCATATCTGCGGTACAGTTAAGGAACATATTCTTTTCCATATAGGCCGTGGTGGGAATATAATTATCGTAATCATCATAGCTATCCGTATTGTAGTTGTAGTTTAAGAGCCAGGAGCTTTCCACGCTGCTTTCTGCGGGGAGATATCTGTCATAGCCCGTCACGCCGGTTCTGAAGATAAAGAGTATCGCAATGGATATCACCGCTGTTACCGGCATATGCCAGGCTCTGTGAAAGGCCATCCTGACATTCTGGGCAAATATGGACTCCAGGATCAGCGATGTGATGAATACCGTAAGGAGTATGGTTATTATAATCGGCCCCAGATTTGCCGCCCGGCTTTCATTAAAGATCCAGTATATGAAGAGTCCGGCTTCCAGGGAGAAAAGAACTCCCGTAGTTATTTTAATGAACACTTCCAGCGGCCTGTATATTACCGCCTTTCCCGCAGCCTCTGCCTTTCTGTTCTTATATACGAGATATGCGATGACTATGCTTATTACAAATAAAAGCAGGTTTATCAGCGTGCCTTTCGCATATGCTCCGGCGCAGGACAGTATGTCTGCCACGGTGTGGGATCCGCCGTTATCCAGCAGATTGCCGAGATTAGAGTCCATTATCCCTTTAATATAGTTATAAGCCGGCACTGTGTATATATTGGACAGTATCCCGTCGCTTTTATCGCTGTCAAAGGTGGCATAGTAGGCTGCCCTGTATCCTAAGAGCGTGAAGCGGCAGATAAACTCGAAAGCGAATATAAAGAGGTTCATAAGTACCGCCGTAACCACTGTACCGGTCAGAAGCGAAGCCAGTATGCTCATTCCGTACACCGCAAGGAAGATAATGGTCTGCAGGCAGTAACCTAGCAGCATATCGGCTATCAGCCAGGGCAGCAGGCAGCCGTTTGCCGCGGCTATCAGCATACTGAGTATCATGCAGATAAAGGACGGCAGGAAGTAGATAAAGAAGCCGTTCACTGTGATATTTGCAAACCTCGTGCTCCTCTTCTCCGGGCGGCTCTCGTAGAAGTCCACGGTCTGGCTTTTATACAGATAGGCAAAGCCCTGGATCGCAAGGATTATCGCTCCCACAGATCCTATGAACCAGTTAAAGCCCCTCATTCCCATGAATGCGGATATACCGTAAGCGCCCCTCGCTGCAAAGTCATCGTCCATAAAGAACTGTGATCTCTGTATCTGCAGTATCATAAAGGTTCCGAATACGTCATAGAGAAAATACATAATGCTTGAAAGTGCGAGAAGGGGGAGCCTTCTCCAGAGCATGGCCTTCTGTTCTTTTATGATTTTACCCAAGGATGAATTTGCGGATGTCATATCCAACCACCTCCGTTTCACTTATAAATATCTCTTCAAGGGAGAGCTTCAATACTTCGAAGAATACAGGTTCCGCTCCCCTGAAATGGGACTCTATCTCATCCCTTCCGCCTCTTATCGTGAAGGTATGGAGTCTTCCCCTCTGCTCGGAAAGGATCACGTTCAGTCCTGAAAGGATCTGATCCTTATCCGCATCTTCCTTAAATACCACCTGCACCTTCTGGAGATTCAGCTTCATATCCGCCACATCCTCCGACAAGAGCACTCCGCCCTGATGGAGAAGTCCTATATGGTCGCAGATATCTTCAAGTTCCCGGAGATTGTGCGATGCTATCACGGGAACTATGCCCCTGTCATTCATATCGCTGGAGAAGATGCTCTTTATCCCCTGTCTCATCACCGGATCTAGGCCGTCAAAGGTCTCGTCGCAGAGTATGTATTTAGCACCGCTTGATACCGCAAGGAGTACGGAAAGCTGCTTTCTCATTCCCTTGGAGAACTCGGCGATCTTCCTCGTAAGCTTCAGGTTAAAGCCGTTAAGGAGGTTCATGAATCTCTCCTTATCAAACCCGGGATAAAGTGAAGCATAGTAATCTCTCATCGTTTCCGGTGTTGCGTTCTGGAAAAAGTACGCATCATCCGAAATGAAGAATATCTTTTCCTTCACATCCGGCCTGTCATATACCGGTTCATCATCAATGCTGATGGTTCCGCTGTCCGGCACCAGTATGCCTGTCATCATCCGCATGAGGGTTGATTTGCCGGCTCCGTTGGTACCGATAAGTCCGAAGACTTCCCCTTCCTTTACCGTCAGGGAAGCATTGTTCACTGCCTTTGTTTCCCCGAAGGATTTCGTGATATTTTCAATATTAATCATCCTCTCCCACCTTCTTTCCGGAAAGATCTTTTTTCTGCAGTCTCGACACGGCTTCGTCATATATCTCCTTATGTCCTATATGCAGCTCCTCTCCTTCCCTGAATATCTGTACGGCGCTTTCTATAAGCTCCATTCTCTTCTTATCCTTCAGTACGGAGGTTTCCGAAACAAACACTCCCCTTCCCCGGACCGTATATGTTACGCCCTGACGTTCCAGCTCCGCATAGGCTTTCTGTACCGTATTCGGGTTGGTGCCGTTTTCCATGGCCAGGCTCCGGACAGAGGGAAGCTGTTCCCCGGGCTGTAAAACGTCCATTATTATCAGACGTTTTATCCTGTCTACGATCTGCTCGTAGATCGGGCGGCTGTCCCGCCAGTCTATAAGTGTCATACGCTGTTCCTCTCTTTCTGTTGAGAGCCGGACTGTCATACATTACTATCTGTATTAGTTCGACTAATACACATAGTATACCATGGTACGGTTTCTGTCAATACTATAAATTTAAAATAGTGAAAATAAAAAGACATCCCGAGCGTTAGCGAAGGATCTTATTCTAATAAAGATTCTTCGCTTCGCTCAGAATGACAATATTTTTCTGAATGACAATGGTTTTCAGAATGACAGCCGGGGTTTTACCTTATCAGAACAGCCCGAATGACTCAATGAGTAGTATGGAAAGCAGCACCGGGGCCACAAAGCGTATCATCACTTTATAAATGGTCTTGTTCCCGAACCCTTCACCGTTCTTGGTGGCTTCATTTATTACCATTTCCGGCTTTACGAACCATCCTATCAGAATGCAGGTGCCTATGGCAGCCACCGGCATCAGTATATTATTGCTCAGGTAATCCATTACATCCAGCACCTGTCCCACGGATCCATTCGGCAGGGGAATCTCGAAGTACAGCAGATTATAGCCGAGGCACACCGCCAAGCCTATTAAAAACGCTATGATTCCCTCTATGATCGTGGCCTTTTTCCTGGAGCAGTTGAATTTCTCCATTATTGATGATACCACCGCCTCCATAAGGGATATGGAACTGGTGAGCGCTGCTAAAAATACCATTACAAAGAATAGTGCTCCGAGAACAACTCCCGCTCCTCCCATGGAATCGAATACCTTCGGCATTGAAACAAACAGAAGTGAAGGACCGGATGCCCCCATGCCCTCTCTTCCCATGAACACATAGATCGGGAGTATGGTCATGACTCCGGCCAGCATTGCCACCATAGTGTCAAAGAAGTCTATCTGTGAAACGCCTTTTGTCATATCATCCTTATCTCCGAGATAGGAACCGTAGGATATCATTATTCCCATGGCCACGCTTATGGAGTAAAAGAGCTGTCCCATGGCATCCATGAGCACTCTCATATAGTCCTTGAAGGTAAGGCCGCTGATATCCGGAATAAGGTATATCATCAGACCCTGCACTCCGGTTCTGACAGTTGTTCCGTCGTCATACTTCAGGGTTATTGAAAATATCGCAAGAACTACAACAATAATCACCAATATGGGCATCATTATCTTTGACAGACGCTCAATGCCCTGATTTATGCCCCTGTATATTACAAAGGAGGTGAGAAATACAAAGATCGCCATGAAGATCACGGGCTGAGCTACATCCGAGATATAGTTTCCGAAATAACCCTCTTCTACCGCAGCCTTGCCCTGTCCCGCAAGGAAGACGGTACAGTATTTCATAACCCATCCGCCGATAGCGCAGTAATACGGGAGTATTATGAACGGTACCAGGACTTCAAAGATTCCTATCCACTTCCACTTTGAATTCAGGCAGCCGTATGCTTTTAAGGGACTTCTTCTGGTATTCCGGCCAATGGCCACCTCTGTTATCAGCAGGGTATAGCCGAAGGTAAGGGCAAGGGCTATGTATGTAATAAGGAAGAGGCCGCCTCCGTTTTTTGCCGCAAGGTACGGGAATCTCCACAGATTGCCCAGTCCTACCGCGCTTCCTGCGGCTGACAGCACAAACCCCACCGAACCTGAAAATGAACTTCTTTTTTTCTCCATTTTATACTCTCCAAGTAAATTATTTAGTCCGTTGTGAAAGATGACTATTCTGATTTATGATGTCTAATTTATTATGCCGTTATTATTTGCTGCCCTTAAATGCATCACAGCAGTCTTTGTCATCCTTAGGGTCAGCGGCACATATTATAATATATTAATGACGATGACGGTAAAAGTCAAAAAAAGATCAATAATGTGGTAAAATAAACAGGTGTTTGAAGGAAATTTGCCGGAAGAATTTAAGATACGCATGAGGGGCAGCATGGAGGCAGAGGATTTCGCGTCCTTTCTGGCTTCATATAATGAAGAGCCCTGCAAATCACTGCGTATTAACCCTCTTAAAAAGCACTCTGCCGGGGTTCCTGCGCCGGACTGCAAAACCTTATTTGGGCTGGAGCCGGTAGAATGGTGTGAAAACGGTTTTTACTATGACGGCAGCACCCTGCCGGGAAAGCATCCGCTGCATGAGGCGGGGGCATTTTATATTCAGGAAGCGAGCGCCATGGCTCCGGTCAAGTGGCTGGATGTCAGGCCGGGCATGCGGGTTCTGGATCTCTGCGCGGCTCCCGGAGGGAAAAGCACCGAGATCGCTGAGCTTCTTCAAAATACCGGCTTTCTCGTTGCCAATGAGCCCGACAGAAACAGGGCAAAGATCCTGTCCCTTAATATTGAAAGACTGGGGATAAGAAATGCTTTTGTAAGCAACGAAATGCCGGATAAGCTGGCGGAGTTATTCCCGGGCTTTTTTGACCGTATTCTGGTGGACGCCCCCTGTTCCGGAGAAGGCATGTTCAGAAAGAACCCGGAGGCGGTGAAGGAGTGGAGCGAAGAAAACGTTTCCATGTGCGCCATGAGACAGGACGGCATTTTGGAAAGTGCCGCAAAAATGCTGGTTCCTGGGGGTATAATGGTGTATTCCACCTGCACCTTTTCCAAAGAGGAGGATGAGGGCAGCATTGAGAGATTCCTTAACAGAGAAAAGGATTTCTGCCTCATTTCTCCGGACAGTATCAGGAACATTCCCGACGGCTTTGTCCGGGCGGATATCCCGAACGGAAGCAGCGGATACGGGATCAGGCTGTTCCCTCATAAAATCAGGGGAGAAGGGCACTTTTTCGCGGTATTAAAGAGGGATGGCTTTTCTCCGGAAGGCGGAATACGTTCCGCAGCGAGCGGCCTTCTTAAAGAGGCTTCCCAGTCTGCGAAAAAGCTTTTTAGCGATTTTGTCTGGGAATTTATTTCTGTGGAAAACGGTATTATCAGCGGTAAGTCTATACTTCATGAATTCGGGGATCAGCTGTATCTTGCGGACAGCATGATGCCGGGAATAAAGGGACTTAAGGTCCTCCGTCCCGGACTGCATCTCGGAACCCTGAAGAATAAGCGTTTTGAGCCGGGACACGCTCTCGCGCTTTTCCTTTCACCGGATGATGCCGCGCTGCAGGCCCATATTCCGGATGCGGAAACCGCCCTGCGCTATCTTAAAGGCGAGTCTCTTTCCGCCGATTATTTAACAAACGCTGACGGCAGGGGCTGGTGTATAATGGAATTTATGGGAATGAGCCTCGGCTGGGGAAAGTCGGACGGCCGTATGTTAAAGAACCATTACCCCAAGGGGTTAAGGAAAAATTAAAGGAAAGGAAGTAGGAAAAAATGAGTGAAGAAATCAAAAATGCCGGAGATCTTAATGACAGGGAAGCAAAGGAAATCCTGAAGGAGCTGCTGGAATTTGAAAAGAAGGAGGCCAGGTATCAGAAGGTTACTTCTCTCCTTATCTTCTGTCTGGTGGTTATCATGGGTATCGTTTCCTTCATGATAGTTCCCGTTGCGGTTGAGACCCTTAAAACAGCAAATGCGACGATCGTCATTGCCCAGGATGCGCTGGCAAAGATCGATGAAGAGATGGACAACATCAACACGATGACCAGCAGCATTACCGCTACCAGCAACAATATGAACAATATGGTGATCGAGAATTCCGAGGAGCTCTCTAAGGCGGTGGAAAGTATGTCAAATATCGACTTTGAAGGTCTTAATAAGGCGATTAAAGATCTGGAAGATGCAGTAGGACCTTTTGCAAAGGTTACAAGGTTATTTAACTAAAGGGGATCTGCGCTTCCCAGCCCGTGTCCCTTTTTATCTTTTCGACTGAGGGACGGAGTGACAGCAGCGGTTTTCCGGGATCAGTCTCTGCATAGTCTATTTCCATGCCGGGATTGATCCTTTTTCTTATATCCTCGGTAAAGTCCTTTAAGGGCTTATAATCCCCGGAAGCGAGGTTATAGATCTCTCCGTTCTTTCCCTTTTCGGCCACGGCGATAAGAGCCTCCGCCGCATCCTTTACATCCAGATAATCCCAGGTCTGTTCGCAGGATGACAGCGAGGGGGTTACGTCCTTTAAGAGGCAGCGCCTAAGGTAAGAAAGCATTGTGGAATCATGCTCGCACTCGCCGTATAGGCTGAAGATACGGACCCAGTTCCACTCCATGCCAAGATGCCGGGCCAGATCCCGGCTTAGATACATGGCAGCTGTTTTGGCTGCGCCGTAAGCGTTTACAGGCTCCGGAAGGGCATCTTCTGTTACTGGTGTCAATGTGCCGTCAGCGGCCTCGATACCGCCGGATTTCAGGCCGTATTCCGCCTGGGAGCCGGTTATTATTATTTTCGATGCTCCTATTCTGGAGGCTGCGGCCACGGTGTCAACGCAGGCCGTTACATTTGCATACTGGGCATCAAAATCGTCCCGCCCTCCGGTCCAGGCGAGATGGAAGAAGAGACAGCCGGAGACATCCATTCCCTTGGTCTTAAGCCAGTTGGGAAGCATTCTCATATCCTTCATATCGAGATTAAAGGTAATGATTTCACCTGCTTCACTGCCCCTATTATTTTTTAATTCTTCAAGTCTTTCATTATGCGAAGAGCCCGGTCTCACAGGGCAAATGACTCTGAATCCTCTTAAATAAAGGGATTTTACGAGACTGTATCCTGCAAAACCGGCTCCTCCCGTGACTACTGCATTTTTCATTTTTATTTCCGATGCCGTTCCGGCTTCAATTTATATTTATGCCGTGAAGTCCACCTTGGATCCTACAATGAGCTTCTGCTCACTCTGAACGCTGTCCCAGTCAAAGTTCTTTATCTTTTCAAGAAGCTCTTCTGCGGAGTCCGCCTTGATCTCGGCTTTCTTGATCTGATCCTTGCCGAAGTCCTTATAATCATGCTCTCCGCCGTATTTTTCCTTTAGGCGTTTCTCTCTTCTCTTTGCTTCCCGGGCAGCTTCCTCTGCCTTCTCTTCTTTATTCTTCTCGATACGCTCAGCCTGCTCTTTTGAAGACTGCTCAAGCTTTGCAAAGAAGCTTAAGGTGCCGTCCTTATTTACGGAGAAGCCTATATTCTTTACTTCTCCTTCTTTTCCGGACTCCTTTAACTGCTCTTTTATCTCATCTAACTGCTTGGTTCCGTTCTCTATGATGCCCATGTACTTTTCTTTGGTTTCGGCATCCTTTGCCATCTCCTCCAAAAGCTCGGGCTCGATCAGAACGCTGTATTCCTTTGTTCCTCTGGACAGATATTCCTGTGCTTCCTCATCGGAGGAATAATTGGCTACGAAGAAATCGGTATTGTTTCCGTATTTTTCCTTCAGCTCCTCCAGGATCTTCTTTGCGCCGTCAGACAGCTCCACGCCGTTCTGCACGCCGTTTACATGATCTGTCTTTTTATCCCTGACATACTCGGCAGCAGGTCCCTGATCCTTTACAGCATTGTCGTTTTCAGGCCTCTTTCCGCCGAATTTCCGGATGTTTTCACCAACCATTCCGGTATTGTTCAAAAAGTTAAATCCGCTTACATTGTTCATTCCCTGAACCTCCTTTTTTCCACTATTCCCTGTGTAAGATTGCTATGAGCTTACGCTCAATTAACGATACTCATGTTTATATTATTATCGTCATTTTTTTATTATAGTTTAGTCATGTATTAAAAATAGTGCAATAAAAACGATTTATCAGCAGGCCAGCACGAATTTTGTGGTGAAACAGCCATCTTTTTCATCAAAGCCCACGGTTCCGCCGTACTTTTCCGCCACCATCCTGATATTCTTTGTGCCGATGCCGCTCTTTATCTTCTTTGTGCTCTCCGGCAGACCTTCCTCATTGAATTTCGTGCCGGGCACACAGCTGTTTACTATCATTCCTTTCAGCTTTCCGTTTGCGTGATCGAGTTTCACGTCCATCGTACGCTCATATTCCGGCAGCTTTTCCAGGGCCTCGGCGGCATTTTCCAGTATGTTTGATATCAGGGCGGAAAGGTCAAAATCCGTGATAGACAGCTTCTCCGGCACTCCTGCCCGTATCTTCATATGGCAGTTCAGTTTACGGAGCCGTTCATGATATACGGAAAGTATGCCGTTTATCAGCCTGTTATCACAGTAGGTCATGGACGGCACGTTTGACAGGCTGTCGTCCAGATCTTCAAGGTAATTTAAGGCCTTTTCGCTGTCGCCCTCATTCAGCATCTGCCGAAGCACCCTCGTATAATGGCGCATGTCATGCTGGTGACGGTTTACGAGCTTTATATTCTCCTCGTAGGCCCGGAGTTCCTTCTCCATATTTTTAAGCCGGTCCTGCTGCCGCATTTTTTCCGCTTCCTCAGCCCGGAGCTCTTCATTATGGTTATACACTATCTCATACTGCTGTATCCAGGCAATGAAAACGGAAACCAGGTAAATTATGGGGTAAAAAAAGAGTATGTCTTCTCCGTAGCCGCTGAAATGATCCTTCAGGATCCACATATAGATAACGGACAGGATAAAGCCTCCCAGGGATATCTGGAAGCCGGTTATCAGTCCGGCAAAATAGTCTGCCATAAAGGGAATTAAAAGCATCCACAGCCAGAAAGCGTCAAGTCCGCCATTTTCGGGATAGGGATTAATATAGAAGCTCACCGCAAAGACCAGGAAACATCCGCATCCCGCGATCGTTGCCGCGGTGCCTGTGGATTCGGTGCGGTAAAGGAGTATAAGTGACACTCCAAGAAAGAATATGAGGAAGGCATAGGTCATGAACAGTGAATAATTCCCGTCCAGCATCGGATAAATGCAGAAAATAAGACAGAAAAGCAGGAGGATGCTGATACCGATACTCATTATAAAGATACGGTGTTTCTTGAAATTACCGTATTCCTCCGCCTTGTCCAGCTCCACGATCCTCTTATTGAATTCGGCAATTTTCCTAAAGATCATCCGATTATTCCCTCACCGGATTTATCCGCAGCCTCCGTGGCCAGTTTGTCACATCTTTCGTTTTCTTCGTGTCCGTTATGGCCCTTTATCCAGGTGAATTCCAGCTCGTGTCCTTCGGCGGCCTTTATAAGCCTCTGCCAGAGATCCACGTTCTTTACCGGCTTTTTGTCAGAGCCCTTCCAGTTATTCTTCTGCCACGAGTCTATCCAGTGCTTGTTAAAGGCGTTAACCACATACTGGGAATCAGATATAATATGAACCTTACAGGGTTTTGTAAGCTTTTCAAGCCCCGCTATCACACCCATAAGCTCCATCCGGTTATTCGTCGTGTCGGGAAAGCCTTCCGAATACTCTCTTTCAAAGACCTCGCCCTTCTGATCCACATATCTTAAAATGGTGCCGTAGCCTCCGGGTCCCGGGTTTCCCCTGCTGGATCCGTCGGAAAAAAGTGTTACGGCCGTTAAAGTTTCTCCCATACGCCCTCTTTCAGGAAGGAATCGCTTAAGCGGAATGCTTCCCCGGTTATCTCCTTATCAAAGCCCATTACGGATAAGAGCATTATAGCATCTTTTGAATCGCTCCTCCCCTTTTTTAATTCATAGGGGAAGGATATGCCCTCTTCCGTGACCTTTTCGTCAAAGTGGTAATTATCGTATATGTCCTGCAGAATCTCCGTAAGCGGCGTATCATGGGTCGCCGCGAAGCAGAGGGCGCAGTCTGAAAAGTTCTTTAAGAGTACGGAAAGGGAGGCTATCCTCTCAACCGTATTCGTGCCCTTTAATACTTCATCCAGGAATACCGCTATCCTTACTCCCGCTTTCTTTCTCTCCACTATCCTTTTTACGGACTTGATCTCTGTCACATAGAGGGAATCCCCTTCCGTGATATTGTCCCTTAAGGACATGGAGGAGAATATCTCCACGGGCTCCGTACTCATGCTTTCCGCCGGCACGGTATATACGGTTTCCGCAAGTATCAGATTAAGGGCTGCGCTTTTCAGGAAGGTGGATTTACCGGAGGCATTGGAGCCGGTAAGCAGCATATGGGAAACATCCCTGATATCATAGGGCACGGGATTATCAAGTAACGGGTGATATCCTTTGGTGATGGTGATTCCGCGGCCTTCGTTGAATTCCGGTTCCGTAAAATAAGGAAGGGAATCCCTGAAATATGACAGGGAAATCATGGAGTCCAGGAAGCCAGTTACGTCAAAGAGCTCCTTAACTGCTGCCTTCTCTTTCTTTACCAGCCTTATGATGCTGTTATATTTAATGAGATCCGGATGAAGAAAGATCCGGATAAAGTCCAGGGGCAGCTCCATTATGCCGCCGGTAAGGTTCTTTCCGCTTAAGATCAGGAATACTCCGTTTTCCAGGCTTTTTAAGGCGGTAACCGCATTAATGAGCCTTTCCCTGTATTCCGAAAGACCGGGTGTGTCGATCACTGCAAGCCTTCTCACTTCCCGTATTTCCCTCAGCAGATACCTGATAAGCGGTATATGGCAGTCGATCTCATTCTTTCTCTTAAAGTAGGAAAATACATTGAATATGGCTGCTATTATAAAAAGCACAAAGCCCGCCGGAGGATAGATAAAGATAAAGGCAAGTGAAATGACGCCTGCGAATAGCGACAGAAAGTGCAGGATATCCGGGTCGGTCTCCGCCTCAAAAAGGCCTTCAAGCCTTGTTCGAAAACGGTCGTTCTTAAATTCTTCATCCCCCGACAGAGCCTTTATATACCTGTCCCGCAGATCCTTATCCTTACGGAAAAGCTCCGAAACCCTGCCCCTTTCCTTTAATTCCTCTATGCCTTCTCCGGAAATAAGCGGACGGCGAAGCATATCATAAAGATATTCCCCGCCGTTTCGTGAACAAGTCTTATCGAAGTTCCTGAAAAAGATATCAAGATCCAGGTCGTTCCAGGTGATGTCGTCTATCGGATATTTATTATCAGTCAATACTGATCTCCCTGTTGATACGTTCCACTATGTTCTGCACTTCTTTATATATCTTTTCCTCATCCTCTCCGATATTGAAGCTGCCGTTCTCATATCTTACGACGCCGTCTATCATCGTGAAGATAACATTCTGCTTTGAACCGGAATAAACTAAATTCTTTACAATATTGTTTTCCGGCTGCATATTGGGCTGTTTAAGATCTATGACAATGAGATCCGCTTTCTTTCCGGGTGCGAGGCTGTCACACTCAGGAGTGCCTATGGCCTTTGCACCGTCAGAGCAGGCAATCTTAAGCACATCGGCCGCATCCACGGCAGCCGCGTCATTTTCCCGAAGCTTTGCCATAGCTGTTGTCAGGAACATCTCCCTGAACATATCCAGGCAGTTATTGCTTGCCGGGCCGTCGGTTCCTATGCCGAGAGTGATGCCCTCTTTTAAGTACCTGTCTATAGGTGCTATGCCGCTTGCCAGCTTTGCGTTGGAAGCAGGATTGGTAACAACTGATATATTTCTCTTCTTTATTATATCTATGTCATTATCCGTTACATGTACTCCGTGGAAGAATACCGAGCCATAGTCAAAGAGTCCCAGTGAATCTAAATACTCTACCGGACTGAGTCCGCCGTGCCTTTCCCGGCAGCCATCTACCTCGTGAGCAGTCTCGGACATATGCATATATACCGGAGCCTTCAGATCATGGCTGATCCCTGCTACCCTTTTCAGAAGTTCCTCAGAACAGGTATATTCCGCATGGATACCGAGCCTGAAGGAATTAAGGCTGTTCTCCTTATTCAGGTTCTCATACCATTCAATGAGCAATTCCGGAGTCTGTGAAAAGTCATTCAATGATCCGCACTGCACGCAGCGCATTCCGGTCTCCTCCACTGCCCTGGCAATGGAAGGGGGCGTCAGATACATATCGCAGATCTCAGTAACACCGCTTGTTAAATACTCCATTACGGCAAGCTTTGTGGCGAAATAGATATCATCCTCCGAAAGAAGGGCTTCCCTCGGAAAGATCTGTTTATTCAGCCACTGATCCAACTTCATGTCATCAGCTGCGGATCTCAAAAAAGTCATGCCTGAATGTGTATGGCAGTTTTTGAATCCCGGCAGGATCAGATTGCCCTTAAGATCTATCTCCCTGTCGAATTTTATTTCAGAACAGGCGCTTTTATATGCCGGATCGTCCGCTTTTCCTGCAAAAACAATGCTGCTGCCTTTAACAGCAACAGCAGCATTATTTATGACTTCAGGGGCACCCGCAAATGTTATCAGTTTTCCATTTGTAAATAAGGTATTCATACGTTAAAGCCCTCTATTGATCTGATTATCAGTTCTTTGAATTTGGGAGCGGCATTTGCACCGGCTTCCAGAACTTCTTCCTCGGTAAGCTTATGCTCGGAGATGCCTGCCGCAAGGTTAGCGATACAGGATATTCCTACTACCCTCATTCCGGCGTGGTTAGCAGCTATAGCCTCCACAACGGTGCTCATTCCCACCGCATCGGCTCCCCAGCTCTTAAACATCTGTATCTCCGCGGGAGATTCATAGGAAGGGCCGGTGGTCTGGATATATACGCCCTCTTTAAGGTCTATTCCCGCATCCTTTGCCTTTTCACGTATCACATCATTGAGCTCGGGATCATATACATAGGACATATCCGGGAACCTTACCCCGAATTCGTTTATATTCGGACCGATAAGGGGATTGGGAACCAGGGATGATATGTGATCCGTCATCAGCATGAAATCCCCTGCCTTGAAGGAAGGATTGATGCCTCCTGATGCGTTGGTCAGGAAGAATACCTTTGCTCCCATGAGTTTCATGATCCTTAAGGGTAAAACAACATCCGTTATGGGATATCCCTCGTAGTAGTGGATCCTGCCCTTCATGCAGATAAGCTTCTTTCCGCCCAGGGTTCCGTATATAAACTGTCCGGCATGTCCCGGAGCTGTGGAAACAGGGAAGCCCTTGATATCCTTATAATCGATCACTCCCTCGACCTTTATGTTGTCTGCGAAGTCACCGAGACCTGATCCCAGGACCAGAGCTATCTCCGGCTCAAAATCCGTTTTTTTCCGTATATCGTCAAAGCAGCTTTTTACTTTTTCATATACTTCGTTTGCCATGGTCTTCCTCAGTCCTCCTCGTCAAAAAACTCAATATCCTCTTTTCCTGATCCGCTTTTTTTCTCGCCGTCCCTCAGAGCCTTTATCTTGTACTTGTGGCGGGAGACATCGCCCTCCCCGCGCTCTACTTCTCCGAGGATCTCGCCTGCCCTCTCCTTCTGGTTATCATTTATCATGATAACACATACTTCCTTTGCACCGTTATATTCGCGTCTCTTGAAAAAGGGCACCTTCTCCCACTTTTCAAGATAGGAAATACCTGCATTGACAAGGCGTCTTACAAAAGCGTCCTTTTTATCAATATCAACTGTTTTTAATATTTCTATTTCGTTATTAACCATCAGGAATGTACCCACACGGGAGTTCCCACAGGAACTGCTTCATAAAGAGGCGGCATCAGTGAAGGAGGTACGTTGATACAGCCATGTGATCCGTTTTTCTGATAGATGCTACCACCGAAGTCGCTCCTCCAGTTAGCATCATGTATTCCAACGTTATTTACTATCCTCATCCAGTAGTGTACAAAGGACTCGTAATCCTCTCCCTTCAGGGTTCTGTCCAGCTGCTTGTACTGAACTGCGAAAAGACCCTGGGGCGTATTGTGTCCCGCACGTACATTTCCGGTAACAACAGGCACCGCATAGGTTGCTGCGCCGTTCTGGTATAGAGTAAGTGTCTGGGTTGTAATATTGATATCAATGTAATTACCGTTATTGATATCCATATTAACAGGTGTGGAAATAACTCCTGATGTTCCCGGAGCCGGCTGGGGCGCAGGTACTTCTGCCGCCTGAGGCACGCTCTGGGGTACAAACTGGGGCACAGCCGGAGCCGCCGGCGCTACTGCCACATAAGCCGGTATATGATTTCCCGGAGCCGCTGTTCCGTTTACCACTCCGAGGAGATAATTTACTTCACTCATCTGATCGATAACCGCTACCGGAGTATTATACCTTTCAGCCAGCGCGGATACGAAAACATTTATAACCGCCGGATTCTGACGGAAAAGCTCGATAGTAGCCGCATCCACCGGGAATATATCGCTCTGTCCCTCAGGTATTGCCAGCCCGGAAAAAACATATGTTACCGTTTCCCCTTCAGCCCTTGTTTCCTTTAATCCAGTTAAAGGAAGCAGCGCCATTGCAATAAAAGCTATAAGCGCTATTTTTTTGATCAATCTCATATGGAATCTCCTCCTACCCTCATTAGTCCATTATAAGAATTTATGACTTTTTTATAACCCTGAATCTGGGTTCATTGTCCTCTTCCGTATCTAAAATATCCTCATCCTCATACAGATCTTCATCGAAATCCTGATGAATTTCCTTTGAAGAGAGATCCATGGATGACCTGAAACTTCTCCCCGTATCCAGATCCTCCCCGGAATCATCCTCATCCGTATCGCCGTCGTTTCCGCGCATAAAGAACGAGTGTTTTTCATTCTGACTCTTCTTTATGAATCTCCGCTTCTGCAGTTTTGCGGCTTCATGGCCTGAAACAAGCGCCACTATGGCTATTATCAGCACCGCTACCGGTATCTCTATGATAACCCTTAAAAATGCGGTTCCCGAATCCCCGGTAGCCCTGATATAGAGATAAGCCTGAAGCAGTATTCCCACAATGGATGCGATCAGAAGATTTCCGCACCAGAGATATGCGCTCAAGCGCCCTTCGGCAAAGAAAGTGTCCAGGAAGGCTATCCCCATGGTGATCGGAAATATGATAAGTGCGCTGATCACTTCCAGCCTGAACCAGAACATCCAGGCAAATATGATTATGTAATTAAGGGTCAGCATCAAAAGAGTTTTTCTTATTGACATGGCAGAACCCTCTCGTAATTACCCTCACTTCACCACTAAATTGACGATCTTTCCGGGCACATATATCTCCTTAACGAGATTGCCGGTCATCCTGTCCTTAACCGCTTCCTTCGCGATACTAAGCACATCTTCCTTCGAGGCATCGGCGGCAACACTTATCGTAGCCCTCATCTTGCCGTTAACCTGTACAGGAACCTCAATAGTGTCATCCTTCATGGCGTCCTTATCTGCCTTCGGCCATTCAGCCTTGAACACTGAAGTATCGTGTCCCAGCTGCTGCCACAGCTCTTCTGCCATATGGGGGGCAAAGGGAGCAAGCAGGATAACATATGTTTCCAAAGTTTCCTTATCCACGCCGTCAAGCTTTGCAAGGGCGTTATTAAACTCCATAAAGCCTGATATAACCGTATTTAAGGAGAAGCTCTCAAGTCTGGTGGTTATCGTATCTATGAGCTTATGTCTTAAGCGTATAAGTCCGGTATCGGCGGTCACATTCTTGTCTTTGTTGTCCATTACAAGATTCCAGAGCTTGCAGAGGAATCTGAACACACCGTCTATACCCCTGTCATCCCAGGCGCTGTCCTGCTGGGGAGGTCCGATAAAGAGCTCATAGAGACGGAGGGAATCACAGCCGTAATCCCTTATCATATCGTCAGGGCTTATTACATTGCCCAGCGACTTACTCATTTTGATGCCCTGCGGGCCAAGTACCATTCCCTGATTGAAGAGCTTAAGGAAGGGCTCTTCAAAGCCCACAGCTCCTATGTCGTACAGGAACTTGGTCCAGAATCTGGAATAAAGGAGATGGAGCACCGCATGCTCCACGCCGCCTATATACATATCAACAGGCAGATACTTATCAGCCTTTTCGCGGCTGACAAGAGCCTTGTCATTATTCACATCCACATAGCGGAGGAAATACCAGGAGGAACCTGCCCACTGGGGCATCGTGTTCGTCTCCCTCTTCGCATCCTTTCCGCACTTCGGGCACTTGCAGTTTACCCAGGAATCGATAGCCGCAAGGGGTGATTCTCCTGTGTCCGTAGGCTGGTATGACTCAACCTCGGGAAGCAGAACGGGAAGCTCTTCTTCGGGCACGGGCACAGCTCCGCAGTCCGGGCAGTGAATGATGGGAATGGGCTCGCCCCAGTATCTCTGCCTGGAGAATACCCAGTCACGTATCTTAAAGTTCTTCTTTGCCCTTCCGAAGCCTTTTTCTTCAACAATGTGGGGTGCCTTTACCTTCAGATCGGCTGATTCCATGCCATTCCAGTCACCGGAATTGATCATGGTGCCGCTGGCCTCTGTATAGGCTTCCTCCATGTTCTCTATCTCTTTACCGTCCCTGGCGATAACCTGAATGATGGGCAGGTCGAATTTCTTTGCAAAGGCAAAGTCTCTGTCGTCATGGGCAGGAACGCACATGATAGCACCTGTTCCGTAATCGGCTAAAACGTAGTCGGAAAGCCAGATCGGAACCTTTGCGCCGTTCAGGGGATTTATGCAGTAGGAGCCCGTGAAAACACCTGTTTTTTCTTTGCCCTGAAGCCTGTCCACATTGGATTTATTTGCGGAATCCGCTATATACTTCTCAACATCCGCCTTTTTGTCGGGAGTTGCGAGACCCAAAGCCAGCTCATGCTCGGGAGCAAGAACCATGAATGTTGCTCCGTAAAGGGTATCGGGTCTTGTCGTATATACGGTAACGGCATCATCCCTGCCGTCTATCTTGAAGTCAACCTCGGCTCCGTAGGACCTTCCGATCCAGTCGGTCTGCATCTTCTTAACCTTTTCGGGCCAGTCAAGCTTGTCCAAACCGTCCAAAAGCCTGTCGGCATACTCCGTGATCTTTAACATCCACTGACGGAGATTCTTCTTCGTAACATCGCTGTGGCAGCGCTCGCACTTACCGTCCACAACCTCTTCGTTGGCAAGAACGGCACGGCAGTTGGGACACCAGTTTAACGGCATCTCCTTCTCATAAGCAAGACCGTGCTTAAAGAGCTGTACGAATATCCACTGGGACCACTTGTAGAAGTTCGGATCCGTCGTATCCAGCTCCATGTCCCAGTCGTAGATAGCGCCAATCTGCTTTACCTGACGCTTTATATTCCTGATATTTTCAGCGGTGGAAATCCTGGGGTGCTGCCCTGTCTGTATGGCATAGTTCTCCGCAGGGAGACCGAAAGCGTCCCAGCCCATCGGATGTACGATGTAGTAGCCGTTCATCATCTTGTAGCGGCTCCATACGTCGCTTATCACATAGCCTCTCCAGTGTCCCACATGGAGTCCTGCTCCGGAGGGATACGGGAACATATCGAGACAATAGTACTTGGGCTTCTTCCCATCATCAGTATTTACAGGGTGCTCCTCCCAGACCCTGGTCCATTTATCCTCAATTTCGGAATGGTTATAATTCTCCGCCATGATATTCTCCTTAAACCAACACATATTTTTTCCAGTCTAATTTTACAAGTTTAATGCGGACACTAACTAAAGTCAAGGGAGATATGTTAACCACAACGTATGCCACATCTCCCTAATCCTTCATTCTGTACAGTTCTTCTCCGTCGTTATCCGCGACCAGCTCGTAATTTGAAAAGACAAAGTTTTTCACATCCTCATCATCAAAGTCCCACATTCGTTCCGAGATGATCCATTTGGGCGTATGACGCTCCAATCTTTCCATAACATTCGTTTTTATCTGTGGATCCAGGTGCAGAAAATAAGGCAGATTCACGGGATATTTATTGGTAGGCAGCGTCTGCGTCACCTCATAGTAGATCATTCCGGATTCCAAATTAAAGATATCGGATCTCTCCCACTCCGGAACCAGCTGATAGATCTCCCGGCAGTCAAGCACCTGGTTTTTTCCGTGATCATCCTCATAGATCATTATGTTCTCAAGGAATTTATCTGAGGTAAGCGCCCAGTAATTTACAATAACTATTGATATTGCAAGAAAAATTGCAAGATCACGAAGCTCAGGGACATAGATCCGCACTTCAGATTGTAAAACTTCTGTTATTTTATCTCCCACATCCTTGAAAAAGTATATCGCCATCACAGTGAACACCGGCAGCTGTACCAGGAAGTAATAGAGATAGGGGGTTCCGAGATGCAGAAGCAGGAACTGTATGATCCCAAGGATAATGATATAGAGCCTCCTGTCATCATCGCTCCTGTTTACATGCTTCATCCATAGACCGTAGAACACCGCAGCATAGCAGATCATCAGGCTCAATTCCCAATGGAGGGAAAAGGGTTCATAGTAGTCGGTGGAACGCTTAAAGGCAAATAGAAAGGCACAGTATATAAAATCATACAGGGCTCCGTTCACGATGAAATAAATAAAGATCGGAACCGAAACGATAAGGATCCCTTCCATGAACTGCAGGGCACAGGTCCCTATAGCCTTATATTCCTTATCCCTTATTAGTATGATAATAACCGTCAGGGCAGAGGATACTATGACCGCCGCCACGGTCACCTTGGAATACAGACAGACTCCGAAACCGAGCCCCATTATCAGGGCAGCGCGGCCCGGAGGGAAAAAGGCCTTTTCCCTGTTTTTGATATAGTTCAGGGTAAGATATACCGCTGCCATTGAAAAGGGCATAAACAGCTCTTCCACTGAGTTTCCGCCCCAAATAAGGGCGTATGAAACATAGTAATATAAAGCGAGAACCAGCGCGGATCCGAAACGGTTAAGGAAAAGCCCCGCAGCTTTCCAAAGTAACATAACGGTCAGGGATATGGATATGCACTGTATCAGAAAGATCCCGCCCCTGTTCTTTATAAAAAGCTGTCCGAAGGCCTCGTAGAAAAAGAGGACCGGACCCTTAAGGTCAAAATAATCCCTGTAGGGCACCTTTCCCTTGGTTATCGCTCTTCCCATAAGGGAATACCAGGAACTGTCATATCCGTAGGCATAGGGGTACAGAGGGCTTGTCCAGCTGCTGCACTGCAGGATAAACAGTATCCCGGAAAGCGACACCAGCAGGTATTCTATTACACTCTTAACTGAAAGGTTTTTCATATAAAGTAAACGGAACCCGGGCACGTAAGCCGCACCCGGGTTCTTTTAATAAAGAAATAAAGAAAATCACTCTTCTATATTCTCTATCTTGTCCTTTCTTGCTTCTATCTCCTTAGCCTGAACGTCTGCCGGAGCGGGCTCGTAACGGTTGAACTCATATGCGTATTCTCCGATACCTCCTGTCATGGAACGGAGATCCGTATTGTAACCGAAGATGCTGCTCTCAGGAATCTCGGCTTCGATAACCTGCTTTCCGCCCTCTATCGGATTCATTCCGAGAACGCGGCCGCGGCGCTTATTCAGGTCTCCCATTACGTCTCCGGTGAACTGATCGGGAACCGTAACCTTAAGAGTCATGATGGGCTCTAAGAGGATAGGCGTAGCCTTCATGAAACCGTCCTTGAAAGCAAGCTTTGCAGCGGTCTTGAAGGACTGCTCGGATGAATCAACGGGGTGATAGGATCCGTCATACAGTGTAGCCTTAACGCCCACAACCGGGTAAGCAGCCAGAGGTCCCTTTTCAACGGACTCGGCAAGACCCTTTTCAACTGCGGGGAAGAAGTTCTTCGGAACGGCTCCGCCCACAACCTTTTCTTCAAAGATGAAGGGCTTTTCCATATCTCCGCTGGGCTCGAATATGATCTTAACATCACCGAACTGTCCGTGTCCGCCGGTCTGCTTCTTGTAGCGGCCCTGAACATCGGATCTGCCCTTGATCGTCTCGCGGTAAGCAACCTTGGGAGTTGAAAGCTCTATCTGAACCTTGTACTCGCTCTCAAGCTTTGCCTTAACCACGTCTATCTGCTGGTCGCCTATGCCGTAGAGCAGAGTCTGGCGGTTAAGCGAATCATTGACATTCTTTAAGGTGAGATCCTCTGCACACATCTTTGCGAGTGCCTGGGAGATCTTGTCCACGTCGCCCTTGTTTACAGGCCTGTAGCGTACTGCCGTATAAGGTGTGGAAATAAGCGGTTTTCCGAATCTGATGGCAGTTGCCTTGGTTCCCAGGGAATCTCCTGTCTTTGTAACAGCGAGCTTCGCAAAGGCTCCGATATCACCGGCATGAAGCTCCGGAACCTCAATGGCCTTGTTTCCGCAAAGGGTGTAGAGCTTTCCTGTCTTCTCCTCGGTGTCCTCATTTACGTTATACAGAGCATCTCCGCTCTTGATAACACCGGAACATACCTTAAAGAGTGAATACTTACCGATGAATGGATCGATGATGGTCTTCCATACGATGGCTGTCTTCGGCTTTTTGAAATCGTAGTCCGCTTCAAATACTTCGGAACTGGCGGTATCAATACCTGCCATCTTCCTGCCCTCGGGGCTGGGAAGATACTTAACACAGTCATCCAAAAGGGTGTATACGCCGCGAACAAGGGTATTGCTGCCCATTGTGATCGGAACGATCGTGCCGTCGCATACGCTGGTATGAAGAGCTGCCCTGATCTCTGCTTCAGAGAAGGTATCTCCTCCGAAATACCTGTCCATGAATTCCTCAGAGGTCTCTGCAACAGCTTCCATAAGGGAATCCCTGTAAGCCTGCAGATTTTCCCTGGAATAATCGGGGATCTCGCACTCCTCGGCCTGTCCCTTGTCGTTCCAGCGGAAAGCCTTTTCAGCTACCACATTTACATATCCTACAAACTTTTCATTCTCCCTGATGGGGAAATGGAAAGGTGCTATCTTTTTTCCGTAGAGGTCTGTAAGCTCCTCAAGAACATTCTTGAATGAAGCATTGTCGATATCCATATTTGAAACATAGATCATTCTGGGAATATTATACTTATCGCAGAGATCCCAGGCTTTCTTTGTGCCTGTCTCAACTCCTGCCTTGCCGTTAACCACGATAATTGCAGAAGCTGCAGCAGTTGCTGCCTCCTCAACTTCTCCCACGAAATCGAAGAATCCGGGAGTATCCATGATGTTGAGCTTTGTGTCTTCCCATTCTACAGGGATAAGGGATGTGCTGATGGAGAATTTCCTCTTCTGCTCCTCCTTGTCATAATCGCTGATGGTGTTGCCATCATCGATGGTTCCCAGTCTCGTTGTAAGCCCCGAAAGATTCGACATTGCTTCCACAAGGCTGGTCTTACCGGAGCCGCCGTGGCCCAGGAGGACGATGTTACGGATCTTCTCTGTCGTGTAAACCTTCATACGGAAAATACCTCCAAAATTATAATTATTGCCCGCGGTCGGTTAATTTCCGCCGCGCACTTTCATAACATTGTACCAAATAAAATGGAGATAAACAATAGATTTTGGTGAATTTGATGATAACAGGGAGAGGTCGGATACAGAACCCCTCTCCTTATTTCAGACTGTCCAGATCAGAGTAGAATGTGGGATAGGAAATACCGACAGAGGCAGAATCCCTTATTTCAACCGGCCTGACATCGGAGCTCGCCAATGCGGCAACAGAAAAGCTCATCGCGATGCGGTGGTCTCTCGCGGTCTCAATAACTGCGTGGCGTAAGGGCTTACCCCCGTGTATCACCATGCCGTCTTCCCTTTCCTCAGCGTCCGCACCCATGGCCTTCAGATTATTTACGGTAAGGTTTATCCTGTTAGATTCCTTTACCTTTAACTCGGCAGCGTCCTTTATCACGGTATCTCCCTCTGCAAGGGCCGCCACAACGGCTATAAGAGGGATCTCGTCGATAAGGGCGGGAATGATATCTCCGCCGATCTCCGTCCCCTTAAGGGAAGGAGAATGCTTTATAATAAGGTCAGCGGTCTTTTCACCGCTTTCATAACGCTCGTTTTCTAAACTTATATCCGCTCCCATCTCCTTAAATACCCGGAGGATACCGTCCCTTGTGGGGTTTATCCCTACGTTTTTAAGCAGAACCTCCGAACCGGGAACTATAAGAGCTGCACCGATAAAATAAGCCGCACTGGAAATATCCCCTGGAACACTGATATTCATGCCGCGCAGGGTATTTCCGGGTCTCAGCGACACCTTCGGTTCAGAAAAAGAACCGGGTGTTATGTCCGCGCCGAAGGCAGACAGCATAAGCTCGGTATGGTTTCTTGAAAGAGCAGGTTCAATAACAACCGTCTCATTATCAGCATAAAGCCCTGATAACAGAATTGCGGACTTCACCTGGGCAGAGGCCACCTTCGTCCTTATCTCTCCTCCGTGCAGTTCTCCTCGGCTTACGATAAGCGGCAGAAGGCCGTTTCCCTTTTCGGATCTTATGGAAGCTCCGAGGGCTGTGAGCGGTTCCGTCACACGCTTCATAGGGCGTTTGGACAGGGACTCATCCCCTGTCAGCCTGCTTTCAAAGTCCTGTCCCGCAAGTATCCCTGAAATAAGCCTTGTGGTGGTTCCGGAATTACCGCAGTAGAGATCGGATTCCGGCCTGGAAAGCCCGTGCAGTCCCTTTCCGTGCACCAGTATGAAATCTCCCTCTTTGTCGCTGCCTTCCTCGATAGCGACGCCCATGGCCTTAAAACACTCCATCGTCGATATGCAGTCAGCGCTTTTAAGAAAGCCCCGGATAAGGGTATCACCTTCGGAGATGGCGCCGAACATTATGCTTCTGTGTGAGATTGATTTGTCTCCGGGAACCGTGAGTTCACCCCGGAGCCCGTTAAATGCACGTGTAATTTTCATGAATGATCGTAAATCCCTTATCTGCAGTCCTAAGTCCTGCTGAAGATCCTGTAGCCCTTCTCCATCAGATCCGCTATGGCGAGGGACATGGACTCCTGGTCATAGAATTCAATACGGAGTGCCCCTTCCTCATAGATCCTGTTATGTACAATGCCGATATTCTTTAACGACAGCCCGTGTGAAGAAAGAATGGTCGCAACTATCGCTATGGCTCCCGGTTCATCCTCCACATCAAGATGGATAACATATGTATTTTTAATGGGTCCGAGAGGTGCATCCTGCACGGAATCCCTGTAATTCTTTGCTTCTTCGAAGGTGGCGCGGAGTGCATCCCCGTCCTTCCGGCTGATCTTATTCCTGAGTTCGCCCAGCATCTCCATGTACTTATCCATGAGCTCCAGCATGTGATCCGGGTTTTCAAGGCAGATCTGCTCCCACATATCGGGGTCTGAAGACGCGATCCTGGTGATATCCTTGAAGCCTCCGGCCGCAATGGCCTTCATATACTGCTCCGGGGAATCCTCCTTCTCGATAAGCCGCACCAGGGTATAGGCTATCATATGCGGAACATGGCTTATTGCCGCCGTTACCCTGTCATGCATCGAAGGCTCCAGCACAAGGGGAATGGCTCCCAGCGCCTTCACAAAGCCTTCATAACGATCTATATGTTCTTTCCCCGCATTTTCTCCCGGGGTCAGGATATAATAGGCATTCTCTATCAGGCGGTCGCTGGAATTCCTGTACCCGGATTTTTCGGATCCGGCCATCGGATGCCCTCCGATAAATACCGCATTCTTCAGCTTTTCCGAAACAGCACTGTGAATAACGTTCTTTACCGATCCCACGTCCGTAAGTATCGTATCCGGCGTAAGATAGGGCTCCAGCTTTGTAAGATATGAAATATTGGTCTCCACCGGAGCGCATAAAAAAATAAGATCACAGTCCATGAAACTGTCATCCAGCTCCAGTGTTCCGTGATCTATTATTCCGTCTTCAAAGGCCAGATCCAGCGTTCCCCTGGATCTGTTCAATGCTGTTATATATGCGTCAGGAAACACCTTCCTGATGTTCTTTGCTATGGAACCACCGATAAGCCCCAGTGCGATAAAGCCTACCTTCAGAGGGGCATTCATTTCTCTTCTTCATCCCTTCTGGACTCGACATATGCAACGCTGGCAACCACGGCTATCATTATTCCCACCGCGATCAGTACCATAACGCCAAAAGCCGATAACGCTACAACTACTCCTGTATTTAACATTTCAGTCTCCTCACATCTCGAAATTAAGCGCCTGATCCATAATGCTCATCAGCTCATCCCGCTCTTCTTCCTCGGTCTTCGGGGGATTGCCTGCCCCATCCGTATTCTCCTGATAGGTCTCATATACTGCAATCCTGCAGGAATCCGATTCCGGCATGCCGATAAAGATGCCGCCGTAGATATATCCGTCTTCCTGACGGCTGACCCTCACCACATTGATAAAGGCAGGGATCACGTCTCCGGTCCAGATCTTTATATTGGCCTTGTAGATCACGCCGTTCATAAGCTCCTGCTCGCAGAAAAAGCCTACTCCGGCAGTAGAGATATCAAGAACTTCAACCGGGATACCGATGCCCTTATCGTCATCGACCCTGGTCATAAAAAGCTTAACGTTAAGAGTGTACCTCTTATACCTTCTTCTGTTCAGATTAATATCGCCCATAATACCCTCCGGGCTGAAATACAGCCACCTTCTCTCTGTCATCCTGGGTAATGGCGAAGGATCTTTCACCCCAAATCCCTTCACCTTTTTTCAGAACGATTTTAATTATAATATATCAGCGAAAAAATAACAAATCCGATTCAGATTATGATCATCGCATCCCCGAAGGAAAAGAAACGGTAACGCTCGCGTATCGCCTCCTCATAGGCTTTAAGCACCTTCTCCCTTCCGGCAAGAGCCGAAACCAGCATGAGAAGTGTACTCTCCGGCAGATGAAAATTGGTGATGAGGCAGTCCGTAACCCTGAACTTATAGCCCGGATATATGAAAATATCCGTTTCCTCATTGTCAAGGGCACTGACCACTCCCTTTTCATCAGCTGCAGACTCTAAGGTACGCACACTGGTGGTTCCCACACACACTATTCTGCCGCCGTTTTTCTTTGTTTCATTTATAATATCAGCCGTTTCTTTACTGATAAAATATGTCTCCTTATGCATGTGGTGATCCAGGATCTTCTCTTCCTTAACGGGTCTGAAGGTACCCAGCCCCACATGAAGGGTAACATATGCTGTTTTTATCCCCTTATTCTTCAGACTGTCCAGCAGCTCCCCGGTAAAATGGAGCCCTGCCGTCGGCGCGGCGGCTGAACCGTCATGTTTTGCATAAACGGTATTATATCTGTCCCGTTCTTTAAGCTTATGTGTAATATAGGGAGGAAGGGGCATCTCACCGAGGCTGTCCAGTATTTCCTCGAAAATACCCTTATACTCAAAACGTACAAGCCGGTTTCCCTCTTCGAGAACATCTGTTATTTCAGCTTTAAGGGCTCCGTCCCCGAAGCTTACCCTGGCACCCGGCCTAAGCTTTTTTCCCGGCCGCACTATGGTTTCCCAGGTATCGTCACTCCTTCTTTTCAGAAGAAGGATCTCCACCGCTGCACCGGTATCTTCCTTTACACCGAGAAGCCTTGCCGGTATGACCTTTGTATTATTAAGAACCAGGCAGTCTCCCGGTTTCAGGTATTCCCCCACGTCCTTAAAGGTTCTGTGGGAAACAAGGCCAGTTTCACGGTCCAGCACCATGAGCCTCGACTCATCCCTTTTATCCAGCGGATCCTGGGC
>JAIKXV010000123.1 GCA_024683935.1 Lachnospiraceae bacterium
ACACCGGAAGCCGTATACTATTTGTAGAACGGATACCTTAACCGCCGCAGGATCGTACCTGTATGGGTATTATCTGTCAAGGACAGGCTCCGTGCTTCGCATCCTTGACAGATAATACCCATACAGGTGTAAGCTAACTAATCGGTTAAGGAAGAATATACAATCATTGTCAAAGTGCAGATGATCCCCGTTGTTTTTCATTGGGAGAACAGGTATAAAATAACACCTGTTTCCAACTTAAAAATTTAAAATTTTTGTCTTGACAAAGGGGTTCACTTTACTTTAAAGCGGGACGAACACCAAGCGTGTCGGGCACATCGTCACCAATGCCGAACACGCGGCCGTGATCGCCGTACACGCACGCCGCACGGCCACCAAGGAGCCGGGCGAGCAGAGCCACCAGCCGCCGTTGGATGCATTCGTGCACTTCCTGACATCTGCATTTGTTATTGCCCTAGCCTTAGAAAATGTCAGAAGAAACATCTCGCCACCGCTTACTGCTGTTTGTGCGTCAGCTGTGATATTTACGTTATACCAATTATCCACTGCTGTTTTCACTGTAGATTGGCTATACTCAACAAATCTTCCGCTTTCATTATACTGTGAAGAAGCAACACATTCTTTTGAAAGCAGGGTTACAGTAGTATCATCGTAATCGGTCAGGTACCAGGACTTGCCGTCAAAAGTTATTACTGTTGTGGTGTTCTTGAGGTTTGCATAGGGGGGTGTACCATCCGCATACGCCGTCAGGCTCATCCCCGGCATCAATCCCAGCATCAGCGATATACTGAGCAGGATGCCCATCAACTGTTTCATTTTCTGTCTCATCTGTCATTAACCTCCTTGGTTTTGTTCTTCCAATCGGCTTCCGGGGGAATGGGGCATCCCTCACTCCCAACGCCTTGAAAGCTCTTGTGTCCAAAGTCTCCGACAGCATGTGTTTTTCCCGCGGAAACTTCCGCAGAAAAGGAACCGGGTTCCTTTGCCCGATACACTGGCGCATGGAACCTTCCATACTCTTCTGGCAATCAGGCAATGCGGGACGAACACCAAGCGTGTTATTCACATTGTTGCCATTGTCATTCACATTACCGTTATCGCCGTTCACGAACGCCGCATTGTTATCGTTGTTACCCTGCGAGCAGAGCCACCATGCAACTCTGTCCCTGTTGTATTTGGCAGCCATGTTCAGGCAAAATTCCCTCCACATGACAGTCACTTAAGGAAAGCCTTGTTGCTCTCCGTTACAACCCATCACTCGCTTCTTCTTTCGGCGCATGAGTCAGTACAAATGAACCCATCACCTTCTTCCGAAGCTTCCACGTATGCCCATGAGCCAGATGCCCGTTGTAGCTTACAACGCTTCTCGTGATATCCTCTAAGCTCTTATTTCCAACACGATACTCTTCTTTACTTTCTTATATTTGCCGCCTGTGAGAACCTTGACGGATTTTACGGTGCCGTTCTTAACGGTAGGCTTCATGTTGTTGTCAGATACCGTTATAGGTAGTATCTCAAAGGTGATTGTTTTTCCTTTAATCAATGCAGTTGCTGACTTATTCTTCTTAATCTTTTTCAGAGTTACTGTACAGGTTCCAACATTTTTATTATTTTTATATTTCACAGATCCCTATGATGTTCTGAAGGAATTCGATCCAGTAAGAAAAAAGCATCTTCGTCTTCCTTGCCCTTGCCGACCCATCTCTGATAGAACTGCCTCGCGGCCTCTCTCTTCTCAATATCCGTCATATCAGTACCATCATGAAACCGTATCGCCTACCGCCATCTATTCTACCTCATATATGGCACCCTTTCAATCTGGCATCCCGCTCCCTTTCTTCACAAATTACTTCCCAGGCACCCCTCCCATATTTTCTCCCGAACCGCCCCGCGGGCGGAGAAGGAGGCTGTCATGAGCATAACGGAACAGATAGATCTATTGAAGGAACTGAAACTCTCAAAGAATTCCTTACAAAAGCAGTACAGATGTGGTATCATTGACTACATCGGCTTCACGAATGAGCTAACTTTGATCAAGAGCAAGGAAAGGAAGATAAAAGAGGATCTCCTGCAACGGGTCCATGTAGGCAGGGGAGGAAAGTTACGGGAAATCAATTATCACGAAGATCGGGGACGATGGGAGACGAAGATGCCCGACGGAAAGAAGCGTACCGCGAGGGATAAGGATATCCTCTACGACAAGATTCTCGAATGGTACGGCATCATGCCCCGCGACAACAAGCTTTCGCACATCTTCGAGCTTGCCGTCAAGGAAAAGGAACGCACGGAGAACAATAATCCCCAGACAATCGCGCACCACCGGGCGGATTATAAGCGTTTCATTACCAAGGAATTTGGGAACCGGAAATTCTCAAGGGTTTCACAACAATAAACCAAGTGCGGAAGATGGGACTTGAACCCACACAAGCTTGCGCTCACAAGATCCTTAGTCTTGCTCGTCTGCCAGTTCCGACACTTCCGCTTACGTGCCGCTATGGCTTCCGCCGCGCGGCACAATGGATATATTATCATTACAACTTCCAAAAGTCAACACATTTCTGCATATAATGATCTTTCCGGTTTTAACAGGCAAAAACGCCGTTTTTACCTACGTCACACCATATACTGTGACAGATCCAGATTGATCTCATCCGAATACTTATTCAGATTCTCGGATATGTTTGTGATATTGTCCGTCTCATCACGAAGCTTATTGCTTTCGGAAACGATCATATCGCTGAGACTGAATACATCATTAATGCTTTCAGCCTGTTCCTTTGTGGTGATCTCGTTGCTGGCAGCGACTTCATTGATCTTTTCAATGCCGCCTGCGATCTCCGTCATACCGTCCGCAGCCTTAGCAACATCATCGTAAATAAGATCAAAGGACTTATTGGCACCTTCCACTCCGCTGAGACAGGCTTCCATATCCTTCACGCAGATATCAGCCTTCTTGTTGATCTCCTCAATATTGTGCGTAACTTCTTCAATAAGCCTTCTGATAGTCTCTGTAGCTTCAGATGACTGGGTGGCAAGAGTTCCCACTTCACTCGCCACTACCGCAAAGCCCTTTCCCATCTCTCCGGCCCTCGCCGCCTCTATGGAAGCGTTAAGGGAAAGCAGGTTTGTCTGCGAAGATACCGCATTTATAGTATCCGTAATGCCTGTGATCTCATCAATGGATTTCGCGGTGGCACGGATAAGCTCGGTAAGCTCTCCAATGGTGGTATTCAGCGTCCGGACGTTCCTGGTCATGCTTTCCATCTCATTCTTGCCCTTTCCGGAAGCCTCCAGGGTCTCATTGCAGAGATTTCTTACGTTCTCGGCATTGACCGCCAGTTCACCGGAGGTAGCAGCCAGATCCGCAGCCGCATTGGCTATATCCTCTATGGAAGTATTCATATCACCAAGGGTGGTATTCAGCTTCTCTATGGATTCTCCCTGATTATTGTTGGCGTCGGAAAGAATGTGGGATATATCAAAGCATTCTCCCGCCCTGCTGTTCATGGCGCCGGATATATCGGAAAGACTCTTCAGGGTCGATCTCATCTTATCGATATATTCATTCAGGCTTTCGGCAAGGGTCGTGATCTCATTATTCCCTTCAGGGACTATGTTGATCGTAAAGTCTCCCCTGCTGATGTCCGTGATCCTCTGGGTAATGGTGGTAACCGGATTTATCGCCTTGCTTATTATGATATACATGACGATGCAAAGGATCAGCAGCAGAATCAGGGCACTAACGGAAGTGATTATTATAACCTTCCAGATGGCATCGCTGAGTATCGTTGTGGGAACCGCGCTGATAACAACCCAGGCGGTATCCTCTATATCCGTAGCGGTGACCATGACGGAGCCTACGGTCTTAACCTTGCTCTCATCAGCCTTCACGCTGGTATCCAGGCTGCTGTAAACCTGGCCTATCTCATTTGCAACAGGATCCGCGGACTCTCCTATCTTTTCACTTACACAGTCGGGATTGTTACTGATAATGATATCCCTGCTTTCTTTATTAACAATGTAATATTTAGCCTGCGGTGAAATGGACTCAAAGCCCTGGACTTTTTCTTCGACCTTGTCAAAATCAATATCACTGCCGAGAACGGTATTATCAGCCGTCATTATGGAGCAGGCAATGCTGACCTTGCCTGTGGCGGCATCCAGATAAGGATCGGAGGTATATACTTCTCCTTTATTGTTTATGGCTCCCTGATACCATCCTCTTCCCTTGAAATCAAAGGTTTCATCCGGCACCCATCCTGATCCGTCAAGAAATACATTCTCATCCCCATACGCCATATAGATGTCGTGGGAGTCGGGATCATTGGCTGTGAGAGCCATAAGCGTATTCAGCTGATCTTCATGGGACGCTGCAGGTGAATTTTTGATCACCAATGCTGTCTGGGCTACCCGCTCCTCCACGTTTTTCCACCAGGAATAAACTTCATTTGCATATGAAATGGATTCACGGGCCAGAACCTTGTTGGTAAGAGACTGGATATTATCCACAGCGAGTTTTATCGTAAGCTGTGTGATAACAATGATCATGACCGCTACAAAGAGAACTATCTTGATAAGCAGCGACTTTTTCAGAGACTTTCTTTTCTTTTCTTTCATTTTTTCTCCTCTCAAAAATCTATTCCATATATATTAATTTATCCCTGCATTACCTCCAGCACCGCCGGCAGAAACTGCTTTTTCCTGGATACTATTCCCGGCAGCATTGCGGAACGTTCATCCTCCGGAATGCACGGAAAGGCGTTTTCCACTATCCACTCTGCTTCCTTTCCGTCAAATAATACCTCGGAATTTTCCCCGATTATGTCGGTAAGAAGGAAGAATATCATGTCGAGGCCTGTCTTTTCCCTCATCTTTTCAAATTCAGGAAGCACCTTTTCCCTGATATTTCTCAGCTCCTCCGTATCCATGGCGTTTATCTGCCCGATACCGATAGTCTTTTCCCCGACGGAGAAACGCTTAAAATCCTGCCTTATTATCTCGTCGGCTGTCTTCTTTTCAAGGTTAGCTCCCGCCCTGAACATTTCCCGGGCAAAGCTTATATAGTCCACGCCGGCAATCTTTGCAAGCTCTTCCCCTGCAACACGGTCTATTTCCGTGCATGTGGGACTCTTGTACATCAGCGTGTCCGAAAGGATGGCGGAAAGCATGAGTCCCGCGATCTCCGGCCTTATCTTCACCCCGTTTTCATTATACATCTGCCAGATAATGGTGGATGAGGATCCAAGGGGCTGATTCCTGAAGAATACGGGAGCCAGGGTATTTACCGTGCCGAGCCTGTGATGATCTATGATCTCCAGTATCTCCGCATCCTCCATGCCGTTAACCGCCTGGCCTTTTTCATTATGGTCGACGAGGATCAGCTGCTTCTTCTTTACCCCCAGGAAATTCCTGCGGGATATCATGCCCACATAATTATCTCTCTTGTCGAGAACAGGGAAATACCGGTGCCTGAGCTTTACTATCGTGGACTCGATCTCCTCTATATGCTCATCCATACGGAAGGAAATAAGACCCTCCCTTTTCATTATAGCCTTTACCGGAAGGCTTTGATGAATAAGTCTCGCGGCTGTAAAGGTGTTATGCGGTGTCACAATGATCGCCGTGCCCTTTTCTCCCGCAAGTCTCGTGATGGATTCCGAAACCTTCGCGCCTTCGCAGACTATGATACAGCCGGCGTTCATCTCGATAGCACAAAGCTGGGTATCATAGCGGTTTCCGAGTATCACAAAATCTCCCGGCTCAATGGAATCTTCCAGGGTCTCGGGATTTCCGGCGGCGATCACCACCTTTCCCCTGTCCATGGCAGCGCTGCTGTCTCCTGTGATCAGCTCACCCTCCAGGGTTTCTATAATGTTTGAATAGGGGGTGCCTGCCTTTGAAAGGATCCCGTCATCATAGACATCCATGTAAGCTCTTACAATGTCATCACTGGTAACGAGTCCGGACAGTTTTCCGTTATTTGTGATACAGAGAGTCACCACCTCCGCTTCATGCATAAGGGACGCAGCCTTTTTTAAGGACAGCAGCCCGGAATCAGCGAAAACAGTATGCATTTCCATGTCCCTCACCTGGGAGCGGACATCAGTAATATAAACCGGCGCCTGAACACCAAACCGCTTCAGCACATACTGGGTCTCCTCATTCAGGTGTCCGCAACGTGCAGCGATATAATTGCCGCCGGTTATCTCCCTCTTTAATTCCGCATACGCAATAGCTGCGCATACGGAATCTGTATCGGGATTTTTATGTCCTATTACGAAAACAGGACGGTCATCAGTCTTTTTCTTCACGGTTGTACTTCGAATTCTTATCTACTTCCTCATCCTTGTCTATGCCGTAATCCCTGTGACGCTCGATGTGGTCATAGTCGGCAAGGACAACTATCGTATATCCGTCACTCTGAAGCACCGGATCAAACCAGCCCTTAAAGTGATGATCCTCCTTGTTGTGGTCATGAAGGATATGCTGGCGTGCGAATCTGGGAACCTCATCATGTTCACGTATCATGACTTCTCCGAGGGTCTCTCCGCATACCTCACAGATATATTTTACTTTATAGTTCTTATAGAAACTTCCTACGATATTCCTGTCTTCGGTGATATTGGTCCAGCTGCCGTCCCAGCCTGTAAACTCCAGACCGTTAATGCAGGGATCCTCGGGCTGTGGCAGGGATGCGCCGTAGCGTACCACATCCGCCTTCCAGAGCTCTCCGGTGGAACCGTTATACCACTTTACAACACAGGTCTTGCCCGGAACACCCACAGGGTTAAGAGCGATAACCTGAGCCGCTGTCAGGGTTCCCGGAGTTGACATGGGAGTCGCGGGATTTTTCAGATTGGTGGTCTCCTTCGGCAGGGTGGCGCTGGTCACATTTGAGTAGCTCAGCACACCGGAAGGAAGCGTCTGCCAGGTATAGCAGATATTTGATGTTTCGGTTGTTCCTCCCTTGGGAAGATATACCGCCCTTGCCACTGTGTCATTCTTTACATTTGCAAGGGAAACATCCCAGCCGCAGAAGGCATAGCCGTCAACATTGATATCCGTAGGTCCCATCCAGGTCATGTTGGAACCCTCCGGTGCTGCCACGGTGGTCACTCCCTTGGCTGTAACATAGGTTACATGCACGTCGGCAGCGAGTATCACGCCGGCTGACATGATCACCGTCATGGCAGTCATGCCGATAAATCCCAGGATCTTCTTTACGCTCATTTTCCGTACCTCCTTAGTTTTCTTCACTTTCCCCAAAGTCCATGAGGCCTTCCATTTCATCCGTAACAACTTCTTCATCAGCCAGCTCCTCTTCCGACGGAACCGGAATGAATTCGGACAGATAAGCATCTTCAGGCAGTCCTGCAAGCAGAGCCGGCAGGTTGATTATGATCCCGTCCATATTATAGGGCAGGGGAAGCCCGACTCTTATCTTCTGCGGATCGCTTTTCTTTTCCTCCTTGATAAGGAGCTCCATGGAAAAATTCTGTCCCATGGTGGCCGCCATGCCGCGCTCTCCGTCTTTCAGCTTGGCAGCTTTCTCACCGTCCACCAGAACTTCCACGCTGTAAGGCCCTTCATAACTCTTTCCGTTATACTCCATAGCCTTATTGTCGAAATATACCGTATGTCCTCTTCCTATTACAAACATCAGGGCCGCCAGGGCAATAACGAGTATGATGGCGGCAGTACGTATGATCAGTTTTTTCTTATCAAGCTGCGCCTTCATTTTCTTCCTCCTGCTCGGTTGCCAGTTTCGCTCCGGCCTCACTCTTCTTCTTTCTCTTATTGGTCTCATACATTATGAGAGCAACAGTTATGACCGCATAGGAAACGAATACACGGAAATACTCTCCTATCATGGAATCTCCGGTTATCACCGTTCCGGCTTTGGGTGCCACGATGAACATGGTGTGGAAAAGGATTATCCCCAGAAATACATTTCCGATGGATGCCTTGTCAACCGAAGCGCCTCCCACGAGAAGTGCCGCTATACAGAACATTCCTATCTGGGAATGGGAACTGTAGGTCGCGATATTTCCCATGTTCTGAAGATATATTATCATACCTACGCCTGCAAATACAGTAGATATTACCATGGATATTATCCTGGTGCCCTCAACGTCGATACCGGCGTCTCTTGAGACCTCAAGATCCTGGCCTACCGCACGCATATCCTGTCCCAGCTTTGTCTTTCTGAACCAGACGATCACAAGGCAGAGAAGGAAAATAACGATAAAGGTCGCAACAGGTATCTTTACTCCCGCTATCGTAAGGGGTATCAGGTTGTCAAGCTTCTGTCTCATGCTGAGAAGTGACACGGTATTTCTGATTCCGTAGCCTCTGGGAAGCTTGATATTGCCGTGCTTTATCGGGATCACGGGTCCCATGAGATAGAGCACCACCAGCTGGTAGATACCGTTGATGAAGAAGCTAATGATATAGCTGGTGATCATCTCGCGTCCCTTTGCCATATTCAGCACTTTTCCACAGAATAAACCGAGAAGCGCTGATATGGGAATGGATATTATCATTGCAAGAACCATTCCCGGTATCCCGACGATCTGCCAGTCAGATACCAGTATCAGTCCTATCTCACCCGCCATGGCTCCCAGGGTCATACTGAAGTTAAGACCCATTCCCGCCATAATGGGGATCAGAAGGCTCAGGATCAGGAAGGCATTTCTTCCCATACGTGTCACTATCTCATTTGCGAGATAATTCGGTGACAGTCCCGAGATCGGTGCGCATACCGCGCAGATAAGCACAAACATAAGAGGGACGGAGAATCTTCTTATCAGTTCTCCGGTATTGATCTTTTTCATTTTGCTCCCTCCGTTTTTCTTGTAAGCGCATACAGGATCATTCCGTTGGAAACGATTATCCTTATTACCTCACTCATATCCAGATGGATCATATTGTTCATTACAGTAGGCGTCATTGTCACGATACCCTGGAAAAGGATCGTTCCGATTATAACGTTCATGATGGATGCCTTGTTTACGGAAGCACCTCCGATAAGGATCGCGGAAACCGCGGGAAGCGCCATGTAAAAAGGAGCCATATAAAGCTGTACGAATCCGAAGCCCTGCTCGTAAACCAGGATGCCTATAGCTGCAAGCCAGGTGGACATCACCACTGATATGAGCCTTATCTTGTCCACGTTTATTCCCGCTGATCTTGCAAAATCGGGATTAGATCCCACCGCTGTCATGGCCGTTCCCGTCTTCGTATGCAGAAAGGCCCACATGGCAAGCGCAAGGAGCGCAAAGAAAAGAATGGCTCCGGTGGGTATCATGAGATTTCCGATATTTATCTGAAGTATATTGGCAAGAGCCTGTGTATAGTAGCCTTCCAGGCTTATGGTAGTCCTGAGGCCCTTTCCGGCCATACCCCATACCATGTTGGGGCTGTGGTAAGGAAGGAGGAGCCACATCATACACATGAGGGAAACGGACGAGAAGCCCACATAGGTGGCTATCATCATCTCTCCGCCCTTTATCTTATTTAAGAGCCAGCCGTAACCCATTCCGAATACAAGGGCAAAGGGCGTGGCAAGGAGCGCTGCCATAACAAAGGATACAGGCCCTGTAAATCCAAGCTCTATTGAAAGTGTGGCACCTAAAAGTCCGGAAATGATCCCCAAGGGAAGTCCGAAATTCAGACCGCAGCCGGAATGAACCATCGGCACCATTGCCAGCACCAGCACTCCGTTCCAGCTGAAACGGTTTATGATATTGGATAACTGGGTCGGCAGATCAGCTCCCACAAAGGGGGAAATAACGATCAGCAATACCAGGAAACCGGTTATTATCAGTCTCGGAAGTCCGAAATCATTGAAAATATCCCGGACCCGTTCATTAAAGGTAATCTTATTCTCTTCCATATTCTCACACCCCGCTTATCATCAAGGTTCCGAAGGCCTCCGGTGATGCGGCTGCAGGAAGTATGCCTGCCACCTTTCCTCCGGAAACGATCGCTATACGGTCACAGGTTGACCTGAGCTCCGCGAGCTCCGATGATATCATAACTACAGTAACTCCGTTCTCCCTGTTGAACCGTTTCAAAGCTTCCAGCACCAGTGCCTTTGCTCCCACGTCAATTCCACGGGTAGGTTCGGATACGAATAAGAACCTGGGTTCCAGCGCGAAAGCCTTTGCAAGACAGATCTTCTGCTGGTTTCCGCCGGAAAGCTCCTTAGCTTTCTGGGTTGTCCCCATGCACTTTATCTTCAGCTCGTCAACGTACTTTTCGGTAACTTTTCTGATAGCCCTGTCGTCACGCCACTTTACAAGGCCGCCGAGATACTTCTTCAGGAACTTGTTCTGTACCTGCATGGCGGGGAAGGATACATTCCATTCCAGAGTCTCGTCAAGGAGAAGTCCTACTCCCCGTCTGTCCTCCGATACAAAGGCTATCTGGGAATCAAGACATTTTCTGGGATTATTTAAGGATATGTCATTTCCTTCAAAGGTGACGGATCCTCCGGCCTGATAAAGACCCATGATGCCGTTCGGGATACCGAGTTTGCCCTGGCCCGCCAGGCCTCCTATTCCCAGTATTTCTCCCTTTCTGACGTCAAGATTTACATTTCTTACGGTTTCTCCCGGCATGTCCACCCAAAGGTTCTTTATGGACATTATCACTTCGTGATCCTCATGCTCATCATCCACAATCCTTTCATGAAGATCCGACGGCACTGCCGGGCCGGTAACCTCTCTTCCGACCATAAAACGGGTTATTTCCGCTTCACTCGATTCCTTTGCGGAAGCGTCGCTTACGATCAGTCCGTCACGCATGACCACAACCCTGTTGCATACATCCAGGATCTCGTGAAGCCTGTGAGTGATAAATATAACAGCGATACCCCGCTTTGACATTCCCCTTATGGAATCCAGAAGCGCTTCCGCCTCCTTTTCCGTGAGAACCGCTGTGGGCTCGTCCAGTATCAGGATCTTTAACTGCTTCTTTGACAGCTCTCTCGCAATCTCGGTAAACTGCTTATGTCCCACGGGCATGTCGCTTATCATCATGCCGCTATCTATGTTTACGCCCATTTTCTGTATTGCTTCCCGGGCGCGGTTTTCCATATCTTTCCTGTCAAGCGTATCCATACGGTCAGTAAAAAGCTCTGACAGAACGCTCTTTTTCTTCGATTCACGGTTTAACAGTATGTTTTCGGTAGCGGTAAAACCGGGTATCAGCGAAAACTCCTGATGCACCATTCCTATACCTGCGGCAATGGCGTCAAAAGGAGATTCGAAGTTAATCTTTTCACCGTTTATCAGAATATCCCCGCCGTATCCACCGGTTTCCCTGATGACATCGGCTCCGAACAGGATCTTCATAAGAGTGGACTTACCGGCTCCGTTTTCTCCCGCAAGTCCTATTACCTCCCCCTCTTCAAGAGTAAGGTTAATATCACTTAAAACCTGATTTCCGAAAAAGTCCTTTTTAATATTCTTCATTTCCAGAAGAGGTGCTTTTTCCATTTCTTACTTCGTACCTTTCAATTCTAATCCTTAAATCCTTAAATGTGGGGAGACTTCCGTCTCCCCACTTAAGAGAAAAAACTCCTGTGATAGTACCCGCCCCTTTAGATGAAGCGGATTCTTTTCAATTTACTTCGTTGTGAAGTACTTCTCAGGAACCTGAACCTCGGTTGAACCCATGTACTTGCCGGGATCACCCATGATGTATGTATCCTGATAGATAAGGAATGTGTTGTCAGCCTTTACGCCTGTATCAGCATTGGTGTAGTTGGAGCCGTTCCATGCTGCTCCGGGTGAGAATACTTCATATGCTGCGGAAATGTCATCGATGTTGGCAAGCTCGCTCTTTCCGTCGATAACGTTCATTGCATGCTGTGCAAGACCTGCGGAAACAGTGTATCCATATGAGAATGCCCATGTTCCGAATCTGCCTGCGCCGCCCTTTTCTACTACAGCAGCCTCAACCTTTGCAAGGATCTTCTCGAAGTCTCCTGCCTCTTCTGTAAGGTCAAGACCGAGAGCTCCGGGATAACCCATAAGAGGTGAAGGAAGGTCTGCCTCGATAAAGTATCCGCCGTTCTCGATAAGTCCGCGGAGAAGGGGCTCTGTGTGAGCGTCGTTTGTACAGAAGTATGCGGAGTTCTGTCCGTACTTCTCTACCCACTCGGGAACATGCTCAGCGATATAAGCCTGCGCACCGGGAACACCTACGTCAGTGGTGGGGTCGGGAGCTGATTCCATAACGAACTTCATTCCGAACTCATCACAAGCAGCCTTCATGATAGCTACACGACGGCTCATTGTCTCATATGAAAGATGACGGGGGAATGAGATATGTACGAAGGTATCGCATCCGAGCTCATGAGCGGTACGGATGATAAGATATCCTCTTGCCACAAAGTCATTGTTACATACCAGATCTGCAGCGCTTCCGATCTCGGGAAGGTCCTCGTGGGACTCACCTGCGATACAGAGGATGTCAGGTCTTCTCTCCTTGATCTGACGGAAAGCCTCTGTGGTTCCGGGAATAGCCTGGTTTACGATTATGGCCTTCATCTTCTCATCATCGGAAAGATTTACGATAGTCTGGATGGTTGTCTCCAGCTCTTCTGTAAAGTTATCAGGGTAGGTTGCAAGAGTTACCCTGTCCTCGCCGTACATAGCCTGGAAAGCTTCGGCACCTCTTCTGTCGTCCTCTGACTGTGAAACAGAACCGGTTACGATACCGATATGGTAATCACCTGAGCTTGAAGACTCCTCTGAACCGCTGTCAGCTGCCTCTGCTGTGTCACTTCCGGCATCTGCTGCGGGAGCTTCCGCTTTTTCTTCCTCAGCTGCAGGCGCTTCTTCTTTAACAGTCTCGATGGTTGCGCCACCGGAATTGTTACCACAGGCCGAAAGCAGCATTGTAGAAGTAAATACGGCAGCCATTAATAAACTGACCAACTTCTTTTTCATAACTAAACCTCCTTAGTGCATTATCAGTGCTTCACACTGATACTTTGAATCCTTTATGATGTTACCGGTAAGAAAACACGGAATTTCCCATGCTTTCCGATAACCTCACAAAAAGACAGTATAGCAAAAAAAAATCAATATGCCAAGATAAAATAGATCAAAGCAGAAAAAAATCAGGCATAAAAAAACACCTCCGGAACCTTTCTCCGGAGGTGCGGGATATCATCTTAGATCAGCGAATAACCGAAACCGTTACAGATGGCGTCTACCGGGATATTCTGCTGGCATAAAGGACATTTGTCAGGTTCATAGCTCTTGTATTCGGGAAGATCCCTCTGGGAATACAGGGCACGGATGGGAATATCCCCTACCTGAGTTGCAAGAGAGAATATAGCAGATACTCCCACAACCTCTCCACCGTAGAACTTAACCGTCCTTACCGCGCTGTGAAGAAGGGATCCTGTGGATGCCGAGTCGATAAGCACCAGCACCTTCTTTCCCTTTATCATATGCTTTGTGTTTTCCCTGAACATTATCTGTCCGCTGGTATTGTACTCGGGACTGGTGATATACATGGTCTGGTGAGCGTTTGCGGAAAGCACTCCCGCTTCCGTAAGCCTGTTTGCGAGATATGATCCAACCACATCCATATTGTCGAGACAGAGTATCGTATCTATCACATTAGTGGAAAAATACATCTCCGCCAGCTCTTCTCCGGTGGCTCTGGCCTCTCTCTGACGTGATTTCATATCACTTAAGTCCATATAAAAATTAACATGGGACTTGGGAGTGATGAAATGCCCCGGAATGTAACGAAGCACAACGTCCTTATTTCTGTGGAAATCAATCTTCTTGTAATCCTGCATGTTCTGTCCCCTGCTTCAGGCTCTGATGGCTCCTCGGAAGCGTGCCTGACCGCCGCCGATGATGGTTATACTGATTATACCACATAATTGATGAAACCGCATCCCGGGACAAAAGATTCAGCCCCCGTAAATACATGATTTACGAGGGCTGAAAAATGCCTGGAGCACTATGTTAATTCATTGATTATACGAGTCCCTGGGCCATCATTGCGTCCGCAACCTTCTCAAAGCCTGCTATATTGGCACCGGTCACGAAGTCTGTCTCGTAGCTGTACTTCTTTGCAGCTTCTGCAACCTTATTGTAGATACCCACCATGATATCCTTGAGCTTGCCGTCAACTTCCTCGAAGCTCCATGAAAGTCTCTCGGAGTTCTGGCTCATCTCCAGTGCGGAGGTGGCAACGCCGCCGGCGTTAGCTGCCTTACCGGGCATGTAGAGGATCTTTGCCTTGAGGTAAGTGTCGATAGCGTCAGCATCACTCGGCATATTAGCACCTTCTGCAACAGCCCAGCATCCATTGTCGATAAGGATCTTTGCATCAGCTCCGTTTATCTCGTTCTGGGTAGCGCAGGGAAGTGCAACGTCGCACTTTACGCTCCAGGGTCTCTCACCCTCGTGATACTCTGCACCGGGAACCCTGTCAGCATATTCCTTGATCCTGCCGCGCTTAACATTCTTGATGTCCATTACGATGTCAAGCTTGATGCCATCGGGATCAAATACATATCCGTTGGAATCGGATAATGTAACAACCTTTGCGCCAAGGCTCTGTGCCTTCTGGGTAGCATACTGTGCCACGTTTCCGGATCCGGAGATAACAACGGTAGCACCCTTAAGGCTCTTGCCTGCTGCACGAACCATTTCATCTGTAATATAAACAAGGCCGTATCCGGTAGCTTCGGGACGGGCAAGGGATCCGCCGAAGGAAAGTCCCTTTCCTGTAAGCACTCCTTCATAGAGGTTTGTGATCCTCTTATACTGTCCGTAGAGATAGCCCACTTCTCTTCCGCCCACGCCGATATCTCCGGCAGGAACGTCCTCATCTGCTCCGATATACTTGAAAAGCTCTGTCATAAAGCTCTGGCAGAATCTCATAACCTCTGCATCGCTCTTTCCCTTGGGATCGAAATCTGATCCTCCCTTACCTCCGCCAATGGGAAGTCCTGTAAGGGAATTCTTAAAGATCTGCTCAAATCCGAGGAACTTTAATATTGACTGATTTACTGAAGGGTGGAAACGAAGACCTCCCTTGTAGGGTCCGATAGCGGAATTGAACTGTACCCTGTATCCCAGGTTAATGTGATTCTTTCCGTTATCATCTGTCCAGGGAACCCTGAATGTAATGATCCTCTCAGGCTCCACAAGTCTCTCCAAAAGACCGGCCTTCCTGTAAGCATCTTCATTTGCCTCTACTGCAGGCTTGATGGTCTCCATGACCCTCTCTGCAGCTTCCAGGAACTCGTCCTCTCCGGCATGCTTTTTCTTCAGTGCCTCAAATACTTCATCAACATACGACATGGCTTTCTTCCTCCTTTTCTCTTACCAAAAAAGGCGCCCGAAACCATGCAGATCGCTCTGCATGTTCCGGCGCCTTTGCCTCAAAAATAATAAACCCGAATCATATAAATGTCAATGCCGATCATTTTTTAGTACAGTAATCACTTTTAATATAAGCTGCCTGCCCATTGTAATTGATCTTGTACCAGCCGTCTGTTTCTCCTGTAAGCTCATAGGTATCGCCCTTGTATGCGCTTCCCAGCTTGTTGGAATCCGTGCTGGCACCGCTTCTTATGGTAACAGCCTCGTTGACCGTTATCTTGCCGCTGGCCGCAGTTTCTGCCGCAGGAGCTGCCGTTTCGGCATTTGCACCTCCGCCGTTCTCTTCTCCGCCGGCATTGTCAGCGTTCTGAACCTCTCCGCCCACAACGGTATCGCCTTCGGCAGTTGTCAGGAACTCGGACTTGATGTATGCTTCCCCGTCCTTATACTTGATCTTGCTCCACTCGCCGTCCTCGCTTATGCGGACAAAGGTATCTCCTGCCGCAGCCTTTCCGATGACATTGTCCTCATCGGTGGTGGCGCCTGAACGGATACGTACCGCATCTGTGGTCTTTACTCTGACTTCTGCTCCGGTATCGGTTGCATTCTCTTCCGCCACTTCCTCTGCGGTACCGCCGTTGTCACGTACCTTCGCCGCAGCTGACTCCGACTTGGTCTGCAGGGAATCCATAAATGCAGCAAGCGTAGGATCGGATTCGGTATTTGTGGCATAGAGCTTGTCCACCTCTGCTAAAAGGTTCTGCACATCGCTCTGATTTGCGATCTCTGTAATATAATCCTTCATGTTCTGGGGCAGTGACCCTATATCCTTCAGATAATACGAACCGTCGGAATTGGTGCAGAGATAGAAGGTGGAAAGTCCCGGTGCAAGGGAATCTATGTTCTTGTACTTTATCTCATAATATACGAATACTATGTAGGAATTATCCTCCGGACCGGGCTTTGTATAGCAGGACATATTCTCATAATCCTCGGTATATCCGGCCTTAACCTGTATCTTCGCCTTGTCCTCTTCGTCGAGGGTATTGCCCATTTCCGCCATTTTATCCGTATCACCCTCGGCTACGGCTTCATAGTACTCATTAAAGAAGGAATTAATATCCTCATAGGCGTTCTGCTCCAGCTTCGCATTTTCGGGAACAGGTATGGGCTCTGTCCCGAGAGCATCACTTTCCACGCTCTCCTCTGTCGAAGCATCCGCCTTGCTGTCGGAATCCTTCTTATGAATACTGAATACCGCCAGCACTATGACCAGCACTACGAAAAGTACTCCAACCGCAAAATACTGATAATGATCTATGATAAATTCCTTGATGTCTTCCGTATTCATTTTTTTCATGACAAATATCTACCCTCCGAATTAAATATTATGTTAACCATAGCTGTATGTGATGCGTCTGAAGGGATTCGAACCCTTGACACCAGGCGTCGGAGGCCTGAGCTCTATCCAGCTGAGCTACAAACGCTTGCCGCAAAAAATAAACCTCAAAAAATCTGCGGTATGAAAGATAATACCACAGTATTAAATCTTAGGCAAACGAAATCTTATGGCAGGGATCAGGCCTTTATCTGCCTTTGGAATGCGTATCTAAGGGCTTTTCCGCTGCCATAAGATGATACATTTTTCTTTTGAATATTATGTGAATTTTTTTGATGGATTTTTTGATTTAATTTCAGATAAGTTTAACGGCAGATCTCTACCGTATCATCCTTAAAGAGGTACACATTGTCAGACAGGAAATCTTCGGCTCCTACGGAAGACTGATTTACACTCCTTACCAGCTCCGCCAGTTCATCCTCCTTTATATCACCGGTATCCGGCACCATAATGAATTCATGCACCGACGAGGGCAGCAGGAAAAAGTCCTTATCCACGGTCTTCCGCACTTCCTTTAAGAGTCCCGGATAGAGAATGATGGAATCTCCGTAATACCCGTCTATATTGGTAAGAACAAACATCCTTATCCCTCCGGCGGGAATTTTATCCCCGCTGTCCATGCCGCAGCTGTCAGACACCAGATCTCCCAACATTTCCGACAGCTCCTTTATCACGGGCTGCTTTATCCTGGGGGTATTGTTAAGCGCCAGCCTGTACAGCTCCTCTTCATCGGTTCCCCACTTTTCCATGAGGTCCTTTCCCACCATCACATTGCCGGAGGTCGGGAAGATATCATCAATATGAACGGCATAGGTTACGGCCAGATCAAGAAAGCGCCTGTGGGGTATGTCCCGGAGGAGGTCATCATTCTTCTCCGCATTGATAAGCCGAAATATGAGCTTTCCCTTTACCTTTTCAAAGTCCGTTAAGAAGCACATATCCGCGCTGCGGGCCCCTTTCTCCTTTGAATAGGCTTTCAGGATCTCGTTTGATACCTCCTTCACATTGATACTGCCCCTTTTGTAGTCTTCATAGAAAGACTCCAGGTAAATATTTGGAAAGATATTTGATCCCGATTCCGCAAGCGTGATGCCGTGCAGCGTCACGCCGTTATTTTTCGTGACATCCCTGGCCTCTACCTTGAACCCCGGACCGCAGACCTCATTAAGGTCCTCAATGATTTCGGATCTGAATTCATCAAGATCATGAATAAAGTATCCGGCCTCCCTTTCCCTGAAACTAAGCTGTATATCCATAATTTTCTCCTTTCCCGGCTTCTGCCGAATATTATTTTATTCAGCAAACGACTCTGTCATTTGCCGTAAATATGGATAACAAAAGAAAAACGGACAGTCTTTTTGAACAGCAAAAAAGACTCTTTGGAAAACTGCTTAAATTATTGTTGGAAAATAAAAGAAAATAGAATAAAGATTCCGGTCATGCGGATGCGGGAAACGCACTCCGCATGCCGGTCAGATCTAAAAATGTCCTTCGAATGTTTACACTCAGGCTCTGGAAGAATACTCTCCTGTCCTGGTGTCTATCTTTATCTTGTCGCCCTGATTTACGAAAAGAGGAACCATAACGGTAGCGCCTGTCTCAACGGTAGCGGGCTTGGTAGCGCCTGTAGCCGTATCGCCCTTGAATCCGGGCTCAGTCTCGGTAACCTCAAGCTCAACAGAGATGGGAGGCTCGATTGCGAATACGGAACCGTTATAGGAATTAACCTTGCATACCTCGTTCTCTTTTACGAACTTCATTGCGTCTCCGGCAATATCCTTGCCTATTGAGATCTGCTCGTATGACTCGGGATCCATGAAATTGAAGAGATCTCCGTCAGCATAGAGATACTGCATATCCTTCCTGTCGATCCTGGCTGTGGGGAACTTCTCCGTAGGACGGAAGGTCTTCTCCACAACGCCTCCGTTGATGATGTCCTTTATCTTGGTGCGGACAAATGCCGCGCCCTTTCCGGGCTTAACATGCTGGAACTCAATTATCTGATAAACGGTTCCCTCTATCTCAAGTGTAAGACCGTTTCTGAAATCACCTGCTGATATCATTAAAAACCTCCTGAAATAACTACTGAAAATTAAAAGCAGAAATTATTTTACCCTAAAGCAGAAAATAATTCAATATTTTTCTTTCAACAACTCCATTTCATCCATCGCAAGGAGATAACCATTAAGTCCTTCTCCTGCTATCATCCTGTCGCAGACAGGCGCCGTTACTGATGTCCTCCGGAATTCATCCCTAGATGATATGTCCGAAATATGGATTTCCACCTTTGGGATGGTGTGATAGGAATCCAACGCATCCCTGATGGCGTAGCTGTAATGGGCATAGGCTCCGGGATTTATTACTATGCCGTCCGTGCCGTCAAAATAGGCCTTCTGTATCCTGTCTATTATGTCTCCTTCGTGATTTGACTGGAAGCACTCCAGATCATATCCCTTTTCCTCCGCATGCTTATGCATCATGGAGACAAGGGAATCATAGGACTCGCTGCCGTATATCTCCCTGTCCCTTATTCCCAAAAAATTAAGATTCGGTCCGTTTATCACCAGTATTTTCATTTTCCCTTTTTTCCTCTGTTATATATCCGCTTTAGCTCGTTTACGACTTCGTAAATCTCTTTACCGTCTATATCCACTATGCAGTCCGCCGCATCTATATAGAGTTCTTCCCTCTCATCCATCAGGCGGTCCACCTTTTCTTCAACATTTTCACCTTTTAAGAGGGGCCGCTTATCGCTTCTTCCTTTAAGCCTTTCCTTCAGCAGATCCCGGGATCCCCTGATATAGACGACTATTCCGCTCTTTTTCATTAGGATCCGGTTTTCTTCCCTGACAGGCATTCCGCCGCCTAAGGAAACCACTCCGTCCTTACAGATGTCGGAAGTACTTAAAATCCTTAAATATTCTGTCTCCAGATCCCTGAAACACCCCTCGCCCTTTTCTTCAAAGATGCTGCTGATGCTCATGCCTTCCTTCTTTTCTATTTCCTTATCCGTATCTACAAAGGGCAGGAGAAACTCCTTTGACAGCACACGTCCGTAGGTGCTCTTGCCGCCTCCCATGAAGCCCTCCAGTATTATCCTGCTCATAGGGATTTGCCCTCCAGAAAGGCCTTCAGTTTTTCTGCCGCAGCCTCTATGCCGGCATCGCTTAAATTCACTCCGTGGAACAGCTTAAAGCTCTCAGCTGCCTGGTATAATAGCATCTTAAGGCCGTTTTCCACTCTTCCTCCGTTTTCCCGGATCAGCTTCATGAACCTGGTCTCTCCCGGGTTATAGATTATATCCACGGCGGTTCCGATTTTTTTATAGAATTCCGGATCCTCTATCGGAGCCCGGTCCGTATCCGGATGAAGACCCACGCTGGTGCACTGTACGCAGAAATATCCGTCTCCCTCTATCTCTCCGTACTGATCCATGGAGAGTATCGTATTTCTCCTGTCTTCCCCGAATTTTTCCTTTGCCTTCTCTGCTGAACGGTTCAGGATATAAGCTCCGGAGATCCCCAGTGAATAAAGGGCATGCAGCACTGCATTGGCAGCGCCCCCGGCTCCCAGCATGATAACCTTCCTTCCGTCCAGATCAACGGAAAGCTCCTTTATCTCACGCATGATGCCGGAAGCATCGGTATTGTATCCCCGGTATCCGTTTTCGCTTCTTACAAGGGTGTTTACTGCTCCGATCTTTTCAGCCATGGGATCGATCCCGGATAAATAGGGAAGAACCGCTTCCTTATGGGGAACCGTTACATTAAAGCCCTGTATGCCGAGCGCGAAAGCACCATCCAGAGCCTCCTTCACATTTCCCTTTTTCAGCCGGAAAGCCGTATAAACCGAGTCAACTCCTTCGATCTCCGAAAAAGTGTTGTGGATCAGAGGCGACAGGGTGTGCTCCACCGGATCACCCAGGAGGGCACATACCTTTGTTCTTCCGTCTATCTTCATGCCTTACCTCCTTTGCTCCGGCTCCGCTTTCTGTACGGCACTGTCCTGCTCCTTAAAATAAAAATGCAGCACTATATTTTCCAGTATTCTCTTTAACACTATCTGTATCTCTTCTTTTTTATCTATCTGATGCACCAGGATGCTCTTTATCCCGGTCCTCTTCGCTCCCCAGACATCAGTAAAGAGCTGGTCTCCGATAAAAACAGTATTCTTCCGGTCCGTGCCCATCATGTCCATGGATCTCAGATACCCTTTGCGGGAGGGCTTGCCGCCTCTATAAATATAATCCGTGTATTTCACTCCCTTGGCAAAGCTCTTTACACGCCCCTCCCTGTTATTGGAAAGCAGAATGCATTTAAAACCCAGATCGTTAAGCTTAGAAAAAAGCTCCTTTGATCTCGCATCCGGCGGAGCTCCGTGGGGCACCAGGGTATTATCGATATCAAAGATAATGCCTCTCATGCCGGAAGCATAGAGCTTATCATAATCTATATCGTATGTGGAATTGTAGTACTCGTCGGGGAAGAATGTTCTGAGAAACACTGATGATCTAAAAAAAGGTGCCGCTTATTGCAGCACCTTCTTTAATTCCTCCATAAATGAATTAATATCCTTAAATTCCCGGTATACGGAAGCAAAACGTACGTAAGCAACTGCTTCAAGATCCTTAAGCTTCTTCATGACCAGCTCTCCGATAACGGATGACCTGATCTCCCTCTCTCCGATATTGAAGATCTCTGTCTCCACCTCATCTACCAGGCTGGTTATCCTCTCTGCCGGAATGGGTCTCTTGTGGCAGGCAAGGAGTACACCGTGTTCTATCTTTGTCCTGTCGTAGGTTTCCCTGTTATTATCCTTTTTAATCACCATAAGGGGGATGGTCTCCACCTTTTCATAGGTGGTGAAACGCTTCCCGCACTCATCGCAGATACGCCTCCGCCTTATGGAATTATTCTCATCCGCAGGTCTGGAATCAATTACCCTCGTATTTTCATTGGAACAAAACGGACACTTCATACTCTATCCTTACTTTTTCTTTGATCTGTTAAGGAAATCAGGCACATCTATGGTCTTTCTGCCGCCGGGTCTCCTTAATGAGTCGTAAGGCTGGGCCTGAGGAGATGTGATCGGAATATTTGCCGTAGGAGGGATATTGAGATTCCCTGCTGCACCTGCCTGGGGTCTTACCGCGGGTGTAGGTATCCTGGTCTGGGTATCCTGCTGCATAAAGCCGGGATAAGGCTTTACTCCTGATGTAACAGGAAGGGGAGCCTTCGCCTGCACCTGGGGTGCTGCTGCGGGATCCTTCATACCCGTTGCAATAACTGTAACCTGCATAAGGTCGCCCTTTGACTCGTCTAAATAGACACCGTAGATCACGTTTACGTCTTCTCCGGTGATCTCCTGTATATAATCTCCGACTATCTCTGAATCCTTCAGTGTCACATGACCTGAAACATTAATAACTACGTCTGTAGCACCCTTTATGGTGGTCTCCAGAAGCGGGCTCTCCACAGCCTGCTGTACGGCCTTCTTCGCCCTCTCCTCACCGTCTGCTGCTCCGATACCGATATGGGCCACGCCCTTATCCTTCATGGCAGTCTGGAGATCTGCAAAGTCAAGGTTGATGTCTCCGGCATGTACGATCAGATCCGTAATGCCCTGTACTGCCTGCTGCAGCACTTCATCAGCCTTCTTCATGCCTTCCTTGAAGTCCATCTCATCATTATTGGGAAGGCTTCTCAGCTTCTCATTGGGAATGACGATCATGGTATCCACGCCTTCGGACATCCTCTCGATGCCGCCCATTGCGTTCTCCATCCTCTTCTTTCCCTCAAATTTAAAAGGCTTGGTAACAACAGCAATGGTAAGGATACCCATGTCCTTGGCGATCTTTGCGATAACGGGAGCTGCTCCGGTTCCGGTTCCGCCGCCCATTCCGCAGGTCACAAAGACCATATCCACTTCCTTCAGTGCATCGGCTATCTCGTCCTGGGAATCCTCTGCTGCCTTCTGTCCCTTTGCGGGATTGGCGCCGGCTCCCAATCCGTCCTTGCCGATCTGAAGTATCCTGGGGGACTTGCTGAGCTGTAAAGCCTGCGAATCTGTATTCACCGCGAGAAAATCAACCCCTCCGATCTTCTCGTCGATCATTCTGTTAACGGCGTTGTTTCCTGCGCCTCCTACCCCGATGACAAGCATACGGCATGCGCTCGTCTGCCCGTTATTCTTTATTTCAAGCACGGATTAGATCCTCCTTATTCTCCCAAAAAAGTCTGTTACTATAATATAGTTATTTCAGTCATAAATCAATAAAATTTTAAAAAAACTCTGAAAGCCTTATAAAACCTTAGTCCGCCTCGAATGTTACAAATGTGTCGTCCCGGTTTTCGGAATAATTTTCCAGATGGAGCACTCCTTTTTTACCCTCAAGCTCCGGATAGATATTTTTAAGCCGCATCATTTTCTCGTCAATATAGGACATATCCCCCAGCATTACCCTTACGTCTCCCATATAAAGGGTAATGGAGCCGTCATTTGCAAAGTAGATCCCGTCGGTATCGATGCTGTACTTGGTTAATAGCTGGGTCAGGGAAAGGATCTCATTAAAGATGCCGGGATCTTCCACCGGAAGCGGCTTACCGACGATACAGTGGTCGAATTTCAGCCCCGTCACATAGGGTATTCCCTCTATCACCTCATCCGAGCTCTCCACCACTATGCCTTCCCGGTCAAAATACATGAGCTTGCCGAGAAAATCCACGTATCCCGCCACTGCCTTTTCATAAACCTCGATGGTCACGGTATCCATGGAATCGAATTTCACGTCCATTCTCTCTATAAAGGGGATATCCTTGATAGGCTTATTCCTGTATTTAAGCCTGAGGTAGACCGCATTTTTGCCGAGCAGGGAGTCGCTGAGCACCATATCCCTTATCTCATCATCACTGTATCGGCTGTTCCCGGTGACGTGTACGTTTTTGACCTTATACTCCTCCAGGAAATAATAAAAACCGCATAAAAGAGCAGCAATGACAGCCAGTACAATTATCAGAACCGTAAGCGTCTTTCCTCTCAAACCTGAATGCTCCTTGATACGCTTAATACCAGCCCTATCTCAAAAAGGAGGAAGAGCACAGAGGTCCCGCCGTAGGAAATGAAGGGCAGGGTTATACCCGTATTCGGGATAGTATTCGTCACCACAGCTATATTAAGTATTACCTGTATGGCAATATGGGCCATGACTCCGGTAGCGAGGAATGCGCCGTACCTGTCCGGGGCGTTCCTTGCTATGATCACGAATCTCCAGATCAGTATTATGAACATGAACATAACGGCAACAGCCCCGAAAAGTCCCAGCTCCTCACAGATTATCGAAAATATCATGTCATTCTGGGCTTCCGGTACGAATCCTAATTTCTGTGTACTCTGTCCCAGACCCTTGCCGAAGATCCCGCCGGCTCCTATGGAATAAAGAGCCTGCAGCGTCTGATAACCGGTTCCCGACGCATATGCTTCCGGCTGCAGCCAGGCCTTTATCCTGGCCATACGGAAACTCATGCCCTCGGAAATATGTCCGTTCATTACAAGATACACTATCAGTGCCCCGGCTCCGAAAATGGCCGCCGCTATCAGAATAAAGGGAAGTGTCTTCGGTGAACTTACAAAAACCATAACTGCGGCAATGCCGAAGATAATGATGGCGGAACTCATATTACTGGTGATGACAAGGACCATCGCGGCCGGAACCCCCGCCGCGGCCATACAGATAAGCAGTCCCGTTCCGGTGGAAGTGAGTTTCTTTCCGTATTTACAGAGATACGCCGCAAATAACAGAATAACTCCCACCTTTGCTGCTTCGGCGGGCTGTACCGAAATACCCAGATCGAGCCAGCGCCTCGCACCATTCCTGGTTACTCCGAGGGGAGTCAGCACGAGAAACACGAGTACAAGGGAAAAAAAGTAGGCGGGAAGCGCCGTTACCCTCCAGAAATGATAATCAATATTCGAAATGATTATCATTACGATAAAGCCAAGACCCGTGGCCCTGGCCTGATTCTTCAGATAAAATGCTGAATCGTTGAATTTCAGACTGGATTCGTAGGAGCTTGCCGAATAGACCATGATAAGTCCGAAAAGGAGCAGGAATATCACAGCGAAGAACAGGCTGTAATCCATATTATGCCTTACCTTCTTTTCACGGCTCATAGAGAATTAACGTACTCCTTAAAGAGTCTTCCTCTTTCTTCGAAATTTTTGAACATACCCCAGCTGGCGCAGGCAGGGGACAGAAGCACCGCTTCTCCCTCACCGGCGTTTTCATGGCAGATCCTGACAGCATCCTTAAGATCCTCTGCCATCACGATCTCCTTAAATCCGTGAGCTTCCGCACACTGCTTTATCTTTTCCGCAGTCGCACCGATAAGTACCATGAGCTTTACCTTCCCGGGGAAGGCCTCAATAAATTCGTCGTAGGTGCTGTCCTTATCATAGCCGCCGGCGATTATCACGGTGGGTTTGACCATGGCTTCCACTGCCTTGATAGAAGCGTCGGGATTGGTGCCCTTGGAATCATTGTAATAATCCGCACCGTCCACGGTCTTCACAAATTCGATCCGGTGTTCCACCGCATTAAAGTTCCTTATCGTATCGGCTATGATGTGATCCGGCACACCGAAGCTCACCGCCATTCCCACTGCGGCCATAATATTTTCATGATTGTGGCTGCCGAGCAGCCGTATTTCATTCAGGGCTATTATCTTTCTGTCGTTATAAAAGACAGCGCCATCCATGATATGAACATAGTCATGCTCCGTATCTTTCCCGTAACCCCCCTCTTCCCTTGTAAAAAACACGGTCTTCGCCCTTGTTCTTTCCGCTATGCTGCGGGTCAGGGGATCGTCATGATTAAGTATCAGAAAATCAGTTTCGTCCTGGTTTTCCGTTATCCTTTCCTTCATCGCAGCGTAGTTTTCCATCGTGTGATGACGGTTCAGATGATCCGGCGTGATATTTAAAACAGCGGAAATATGGGGCTTAAAGAACACTATGGTCTCCAGCTGGAAGGAGCTTATCTCAGCCACCGTAACCGTATTTTCCTTTGTTTCCGATGCATGAAGGGTATAGGGTTCCCCGATGTTGCCGACCACCAGCACATCTCTTTTTTCAGGAAGGCTTTTCGCATAGTCCTTCATTATTTCTCCGACAAGGGTGGTGGTAGTGGTCTTTCCGTTGGTACCGGTGATCGCGATGATATCCCCTTCCGCTATCCGGCATGCGAGCTCTATCTCACCGATGATCTCAATCCCGGATTTTTCCAGCTCCGTAACATAGTGGTTTTCAAGGGGCACTCCCGGGCTTAATACGCATAGCTCCGTACTGTCCTTTACTTCCTCCGGGAGTTCTCCGCAGATCACGCTGATCCTGTCCTCTTCCTTAAAAGAAGCCCTGACCGCCTCCCTGTCCGTTTTTTCATTTTCATCAAAGAGAAAGACCTCCGCTCCGCAGTCCAGGAGAAGCCTTGCAGCGCCCTTCCCGCTTACGCCGGAGCCGAAGATCAGGCATTTTTTATTAAGAAAACTATTACTGTCCATATTCAATACTCCAAAAAATCAGATCAATACCAGTGTAAGAAGGCAGCCCGCCGCAGTCACAAGGGAAAATACCGCAACAACCTTTCCTTCGCTCCATCCGCAAAGTTCAAAATGATGATGTATCGGCGCCATTTTGAAAAAGCGCTTTCCCTTTGTTGCCTTGAAATACAGCACCTGTATTATGACCGAGAGCACCTCGGCAAAATAAATAATGCCCATAAATATAAGGAACAGGGGCATTTTCATCAGTATCATGCAGGTTGCCGCAAATCCTCCCAATGCGAGGGACCCGGTATCTCCCATAAACACCTTTGCGGGATGATGATTATACACGAGAAATCCGAGAAGCACTCCCACCATCACAGCAGCCGACATCGTGATATTGATGGCAAGTGATGAAGAGATGAGCGCAATGAATACAGCTATCACCAGGGTGACCGAGCTTAAGAGCCCGTCCAGGCCGTCCGTGAAATTTGAACCGTTGGTGGTTCCAAGGAATATAAATACCAAAAATGGTATGGTAAAGATCCCGGCGTTAAAATATATCCCTGCTCCGTCCGGAGTCACAAGGGATGAAAAGGGGATCAGCATATCAAAGCCGACTTCCGTAAAAGTGCTTATTGACCAGATCGTAACAAGGGATACCGCGATCTGCAGCAGAAGCTTCTGCCAGGCGCGAAGCCCAAGATTCCTCTTCATCACGACCTTTATATAGTCGTCGATAAACCCGACCGCACCGAAGCCCAGGGTTCCGATGATGACCGGTATGGCTGCCTTGTAGGTACCGGCTTCCGCCAGGGTCATTACCGCAAATACCAGAAGGAACATGATGCCGCCCATAGTGGGGGTGCCGGTCTTTTTCTTATGGGACTCCGGTCCCTCTTCTCTCTCAACCTGTCTCGCCTTCAGCCTCTCCAGCACAGGCAGTATGATCTTCCCCGCAAAAAAGGTCAGGACAAAGGCAATAAGTACATGAATGATAAACCTTATAAGCATTAGTTTCACCTCGTGGAAAAGTATAATCCCTCAGTGTTTATTTTTCAAATCAGGCGTCGTGCTCTTCACTGTCGATTTCCGGATTATATTCATTCCCTCCGCCCGGATTCAGGGGCTGCAGGGTCACGGGATCAAGCACCTCTCCGGTTCCGGGATCCAGCGGATATCCGGTCTCGGGATCGTACTGTATCTCGTTATTCACGATGGGATTTCCGGCACTGTCCTTAGGCGGCTCCACTTCTTCCTCGGGGATCACTATCACATCATCATCTCCCTGCGGTGCTTCCTCTCCGTCCTCTGCCGCGCCTTCTCCTTCAGCGCCCTCTGCATTTTCTGCGCCCTCCGGCAGCATATTTACGGAAATGCCGTAGAAGGAACTGTTCTCCGAGAATTCATCCTGCTTTTCCTTAAGCTCTGCCGCTTCCTCTTCGCTTATCGGTTCCGTAGGGAAGATATTGAGATAGGGCAGCACCTCGGTCATGATATCCCGGTTAAGCCTGGTGGCGAGCCTGGTGGATTCGGACTGCACCTCCGCATTAGGCGTATCTATTACTACATAGCAGAGAACCTCGGGATCGTCTGCCGGAACATAACCCATAAAGGATATAAGGTAATTATTCTTTGTCCGGGGCGCCTTTTCGGCGGTACCCGTCTTTCCTCCCTCGGTGTAGCCCGCAGGTCTTGCGGACCAACCCGTGCACTCGCTGGGATCGCTCATAACGACGGTCTTTAAATACTCCCTCATCCTCTCACTGGTGCTTTCGCTTATCACCTGCTTGTAGAGACGCGGAGAATGCTCTTCCACAACCGCACCTTCCGCATTCCTGATCTCCGATACGACTCTCGGCTGGTAATAATAGCCTCCGTTCACCAGTGCGGAAAAGCCCGCGGCCATCTGTATCATTGTCACGTTAAAGCCCTGTCCGAAGGAAGCCACCGCGAGATCGGTCAAGCCCATGCTCTCATTAAAGGTGAGCTCACTGGCATTGGTCTCTCCGGAAAGGTCAATATTGGTCTTGTATCCGAAATTAAAGATCCTGTTGTATCTTAGCCACTCCTCTTTTCCCGTGGCAAAGGCTATGTCCATCAGCACCACGTTGCAGGATTTTGCGATACCCTGCTGCACTGTCAGCAGTCCGTCTCCCAGCCTGTTATGGCAGTGGATCTGATAACCTCCCACCTCCAGGTATCCGTTGCACTGATAAGCTTCATTTCCGGTGATCTTTCCGGCATCCAGAGCCCCCGCCACAGTGAAGGGCTTCATTACACTTCCCGGTTCGTAGGAATCCGAAATACAGAAATTCCTCCAGATCTTGTTTCTGGCAAGCATTTCCGGATCCGTTTCTTCCTTCACCTCATTTTCCGAAACGGACTCATCCTCGGGAGCTTCCTCCTGCTGAGCTTCATTGCCCGACACACTTGCAGGCATAAACTGCGTGAGATCCACTCCCTCCATGTTGGTGGGATCATTAAGATCGAAGAAGGGATACCCGGCCATCGCATATATCTCCCCGTTATTCGGGTTCATGACCAGCACTCCGATATTCTCCGCAGCAGCGCCTATCCTGTATGCATCCTTGTAGGTGCTCATGAATTTGGCTATATTCTTTTCCACAATGGACTGGATATTGCTGTCCAGCGTGGATACTATCGTGTATCCGTCCACCGCGGGCTTAATGGAATCCTCCATTACGTAGTCCTCGTTCATATAGCCGTATTCCCGGCCGTCCGTTCCGTTCAGGACATCGTTGTAGAACTCTTCCATTCCGAAGAAACCGGTATTATTACCCTGCACAAAACCTATGACATCACAGGCCAGTGTATTTCCGGGATACTTTCTCTCATAGTCCTCTTCAAACCAGACACCGTTCAGCATTTCCGGCTCCGCATCATTTCCGGAGGCGGTTTCATCGGGAAGACCCGCTTTCTGCAGTTCCTTAAAGGGTTCTATCTCGTTGAAATCCAGCTTCTTTGCAAAAACCTTGTAGCGGCTCGCGGGATTCTTATTGATATAATCCCTGATCTCCATTGTGTTTACTTCGGGGAAGCACTGGGAAATGGCTTTAAGAGTGGGTTCTAAATGCTTTCCCTCTTCGGAAAGGATCATCTTTGCATCTATCACCAGGTTATATACCTTTTCGGAATAGGCAAGCTTGCTCCCCTTCCTGTCCAGTATATCTCCCCTCTTAAAGGGCAGCACTCTGGATGACGCCGCCTGCTGTCTCATCACCTGTCTTTTGTAGTCCGCACCCTTATCCCTGTTGATAAGAAAAAGCCTGTATGACAACGCAACAAAAGCCAGCAGTACCAGGAGAAAGAGTACTACCAGCTTTCGCTGCATCTTAGCGTCGAATCCGTTTCTGTCTTTATCTGTATTATGTTTTCGTTTTTTTCTTATTGACATGTCAATTACTTGGGGTCTTCGGGTATACTGCCGTACTGCCTTACATAATCGTCACTTTCCATTGAAACACGCACAACCTGTGATTCATCGGGATATCTCATATTGAGATCCGTCATGGCAGTCTTCTTTATTTCCTCCAGATCAATGGATCCCGCGATCCGCTCATATTCCTCATCATTTGCGAGCTTTAACTGGCTAAGGGTGCTTTCAAGAGAAGAAACCCTCTTCTTGGATGCAGTGATATCCGAGTGGATCCTTACATAGCCTATGCATACAAAGGCGGTTATGGCCAGAGCCACAAAGAAGAAAAGATAATACCCGAAGGAAACCTGGGGTATCCTTATGACATCGGTATGTCTGCCTGTCAAAGGTGTTTTCCCGGGCTTTCTCTCTCCGAACCTGGGTTCTACCCGACGGACAGTATTGCCGTCAATATAGATGCTGTTATTCGACCTTCCGAATACGGAAGCCCTGCTCCTGCGATTCACTCTTCTTCCCACTTGTACTCTCCCTTGCTCCAAAGATATTTTTGAAATAACTTCTGCAGCTAAATCCTTTCAAAGACCCTGAGCTTTGCGCTTTTGGATCTTGGATTATTCTCCATCTCCTCCGCCGACGGCAGTATCGGCTTTTTCGTTACTATCTTCCCCTTGGGCTTCTTCCCGCACACACAGACCGGAAAATCCGGAGGGCAGGTGCAGGGATTTTCATTCCGCTTAAAGGCCTGTTTTACTATCCTGTCTTCCAGGGAGTGGAAGGTTATTACGCTTATCCTTCCTCCCGGATTTAAGAGGTCTATCATCGTGTCCAGCGTGTTTTCAAGAACGTTAAGCTCCTGATTGACCTCTATCCTCACCGCCTGAAAGGTTCTCTTTGCGGGATGTCCCCCGGTCTTTTTTGACTTCCGGGGAATGGAAGCCTCCACTATATCCCTTAATTCAAAGGTACTGCGGATCGGATGATCCTCTCTGGCACGCACTATGTTTCCTGCGATCCTGCGAGCGTACCGTTCTTCTCCGTAGTCCTTTATTATCCTGAACAGCCTGTCCTCTTCGTACCCGTTCACGACTTCATAGGCACTTAAGGGATTTCTCCTGTCCATCCTCATGTCAAGGGGGGCATCATCCATGTATGAAAATCCGCGACGACCTTCATCCAGTTGATAGGATGAAACCCCCAGGTCAAGGAGGATACCATCACATTTTTCTATACGAAGCTCTTTGCATACCGAAGCTATATTTGCGTAATTTGTCTGTACGATGGAGAGGAGGCCGGAGAAGTTTTTCAGTCGGTCCGTGGCTGCGGCAACTGCATCCGCATCCTGGTCCAATCCGATGAGGAGTGCGCCCTTTTCGGGCTTGAGGAGTTTTGCGATATTTAAGGAGTGTCCGCCTCCTCCTATCGTACAGTCTATATATATGCCGTCCTCTTTAACTTTGAGGCTGTCAACAGTCTCCTGTAAGAGGACCGATATATGCTTGAATTCCATCTGTCTTATAGCGTGAATCCGAGTTCACTTAAGCTCTCTGCGATGTCGTCTATATTGTCGGGAGCAGCCTTACTCCAGCTGTCGCTGTCCCAGATCTCCACACAGGAACCGGTGCCTACAAGAGATACATTCTTTTTAAGACCCGCATGGTCCCGGAGCTCTGCCGGAATGAGTACCCTTCCCTGTTTGTCAACCTCCACTATCACTGCGCCGCCGTTAAAGAATCTCTTTACCTCACGCGCGCTCTTGTTGAACTGGGAAAGCTCCTTAAGCTTCTCCTGTATCCCTTCCCAGGCTTCCAGACCGTTTGCCTGGAGGCAGCCGTCAAAGCCTTTGGACACCACGAACTTATCCCCCAGCTCCTCGCGGAATCTGGCGGGAATGATTAGCCGTCCTTTGGCGTCTATGGTATGGCTGAATTCCCCCATGAACATACTGATCTACCCCGGTTTAGTTTTAAACCACTTTCTACCACTTTGTGGCACTTTTCACCACTACAACCCATATATTAATGCAAATTTGGGAATGCCGCAACACCAATCTTGTGATTTATGCAACAAAAAAACGCCTTTATCAGGCGCTTTTCTGTAAATTTGACCATATGTGGTGGGGATTCATCGGATATAACCACTATATATTGTGTTTATCCGTCCAAACCCCTCGATTGTTCTTTTTTACAAACAATACCCTACCTGAAGTATCTCACTCCCGCCTCAAATATCTTCAGATCCTGTTCACCGTAGATATTGATGTTCACCCCTTCTCCTCTTCTCTCCACATGGCACATCTTGCCGAGTATCCGTCCTGTGGGATCAGTGATACCCTCTATGCAGGAGTAGGAGCCGTTGATATTCCACTCGCCGTCCATTGACACCTCTCCGTCGGGATCTGCGTACTGGAGTGCCACCTGCCCGTTGTCAAAAAGCTTTCTGATCCACTCGTCGGATGCAACGAACCTGCCTTCTCCGTGGGAGGCCGGGCTCACATAGGTGTGGCCGGGCTTTGCAAGGGAAAGCCAGGGTGATTTGTTTGAAACCACCTTGGTATAAGCCATTCTGCTGATATGGCGGTTTATCGTATTAAAGGTCAGGGTGGGCGAATCCTCCTTCTGGGCGTCTATGATCTCACCGTAGGGCACCAGCCCCAGCTTTATAAGAGCCTGGAAACCGTTGCAGATACCGAGGATCAGTCCGTCACGTTTCAGAAGATCATCCACGGCTTTTCTGAGATCTCCGTTTCTGAAGGCCGTTGCAAAGAACTTGGCGCTTCCGTCAGGCTCGTCACCTGCAGAGAAGCCTCCGGGGAACATCAGTATCTGCGCATCCTCAATGGACTTCTTAAATACCGCCATGCTCTCCCTGATATCCTCTTCCTTAAGGTTCGAGAACACCTTTACATCAGTTTCCGCACCCGCCCTGCGGAAAGCCTTCATACTGTCATATTCACAGTTGGTGCCGGGGAATACCGGGATAAATACCTTCGGATTCCTGTTCCTGTATCTGGTGGTATAGACATTCTTTGTAAGGAATACGGGAGTTGAAAGCCTCTTGTCCGATCCCGCGCTCATTATCGGGAATACGGGATCCAGGGTCTTTTCATAGGAATCCAGGGCTTCTATTATGTCTATCCTGGTTTTCCCGTGGGTAAAGAGGCCGTCATCCGTAACCTCTCCTATAACCCTGTAAGGGATCTTTAGCGACTTTAATACGCTCTCATCGCTGATCTCCGCAATGATATTGCCGCTTTCCGCCAGGAACAGCTCATCCCTATTTACATCCTCAGAGATCCTGACCCCTAACATATTTCCGAAAGCCATCTTGGAAAGAGCGGGAGCAATGCCGTATTCATCAAGGGCATAAGCCGCCTTAACGACGCCTGCCTTTTCGGCAGCCCTTATTCCCTTATATAGCTCTGTGACCTTTGAATATATCGGAAGCTCGTATTCATCGGTCTCTATCGTGAACTTGACCAGCTTGTCGCCGGTTTTCTTTAATTCAGGCGTAATGACATCTTCCACGTCACCCGTGTCAACGGCAAAGGACACCAGCGTAGGCGGAACATCTATGTCTTCAAAGGTGCCGGACATGGAATCCTTGCCTCCGATACTGGGAAGGCCGTATCCCATCTGGGCATCAAAGGCTCCGAGAAGTGCCGTGAGCGGTGCGCTCCAGCGCTTCCTGTCCTCTGTCATTCTCTGGAAATACTCCTGGAAGGTAAAGCGGATCTTTTCCATATCCCCGCCGCTCGCAACTATCTTTGCTATAGAGGATGTCACGGCATATACCGCACCGTGGAAGGGACTCCAGGATGAGAGATAGGGATCAAAGCCGTAGCTCATCATCGTAACGGTTCCGGTGGACCCGTTCATCACAGGCAGAAGTGCGGTCATCGTCTGTATGGGAGTCTTCTGGTACTTTCCTCCGAAGGGCATAGTAACCGTAGCTGCTCCGATGGACGAGTCAAATCTCTCCGACAGCCCCTGCTTTGAACACTGGTTCAGATCGGAAAGGCTCTTAAGCCAGGCCTTTTCTTCATTGCCTATGCTCACCTTCTCCCTCATGTAGTTATTTTCTTCATCCGGGAGCACTATCTCGGCTCCGGCCTCCTGGCGGGCTCCGTTTGTATTCAGGAACTCCCTGGCGATATCTACTATCTTCTTTCCTCTCCACTTCAGAACGAGTCTCGGGGATTTGGTGACGCTGGCAACAGGCGTAGCCTCCAGGTTTTCTTCCGCAGCAAACTTAAGGAAGGTATCCCTGTCATTTTTATCGACCACAACAGCCATACGTTCCTGGGACTCTGAGATCGCAAGCTCCGTTCCGTCAAGGCCCGCATATTTCTTCGGAACCTTGTCCAGATCCACTTCCAGTCCCGGCGCCAGCTCTCCTATAGCGACAGAAACACCGCCGGCTCCGAAATCGTTGCACACCTTTATAAGCTTTGATACCTCGGGACGTCTGAAGAGCCTCTGCAGCTTTCTCTCAGTAGGGGCATTTCCCTTCTGCACTTCGGCACCGCAGGTATCAAGGGATTTTTCCGTATGAACCTTGGAGGAACCCGTAGCGCCGCCGATACCGTCGCGGCCGGTACGTCCTCCGAGAAGGATCACCACATCTCCTGGAAGGGCATCCTCCCTCAGCACATTTTTCTCCGGAGCGGCAGCCATGACAGCACCTATCTCCATACGCTTTGCCACGTAGCCAGGATGATAAATCTCATCCACGAGTCCCGTAGCCAGTCCGATCTGGTTTCCGTATGAGGAATAGCCGTGTGCAGCTTCCCTCACGAGCTTTTTCTGGGGCAGCTTGCCCTTAAGGGTCTTCGATACGGGAAGTGTCGGATCAGCCGCACCCGTAACCCTCATCGCCTGATAAACATATGAACGTCCGGACAGGGGATCCCTGATGGCTCCTCCGAGACAGGTTGCGGCACCTCCGAAGGGTTCTATCTCCGTAGGATGGTTATGGGTCTCATTCTTAAACATAACGAGCCAGTTTTCCTGATATCCGGCCCCCTTTTCGTCCTTCAGTTCCACAGGCACCACTATGGAACAGGCGTTGATCTCATTGGATTCTTCCTCATCCTGAAGCTTTCCCATCTTTTTAAGCGCCCTGGCACCCATTGTGGCTATATCCATAAGGCAGATGTATTTATCTCCGCCCTTTTCCGCAGTCCTGCTGCCGTATACCTCATCACGGACAGAGAGATACTTATCCCACGCCTTTTTGATGGGCGCAGCATAATATCCGTCCGGAATGGACACATCCTTTAATTCTGTGAGGAAGGTGGTGTGACGGCAGTGATCGGACCAGTAGGTATCGAGAACCCTTATCTCCGTTGCAAAGGGATCCCTCTTCTCCTCGTACTTAAAATACTTTCTGATATGCTTAAAGTCATTGAAGGTCATTGCCAGGTTCAGGGAGTCATAGAGCTTCTTAAAATCCTCTTCACTCATGGTCCTGAAACCCTTAAAGATCTCAATTTCCTTTGACTCCGGATAATCCTGCTTTAAGGTCTTCAGCTTTTTATCGGAAGCTATCCTGGAATCCACGGGATTCATAACGTAATCCCTTATGAGCTTTATTTCCTTTTCGCTCCTGATACCGCTTAGAACATAGACCTCCGCGGTACGGACTATGGGTTCTTCACTTCCCTTTAAGAACCTGATGCACTGTTCCGCAGAATCCGCCCTCTGGTCAAACTGTCCGGGGAGCGCCTCCACTGCGAAAACCCTGTCGTTTTTGTCATATTCAAAGTCCTCCTCATGGAGTATATCCACGGGAGGCTCTGAAAATACGCTTTTTAAAGCTTTTTTATATACATCTTTGCTGATATTCTCAATATCATATCTGATGAGATATCTGACCCCTACGGCTTTCAGCCCCAAAAACTCATGTATCTCGTGCTGCAGCTCCGCAGCGTGTACCGCATAAGGCTGCTTCTTCTCCACATATATACGTCTAACCATCTTTTTTTCCAATCTATCGTTTATTAAGGCAAGTTGATCATTCCGGGCTTTCCCTTCCGGGCACATCCCGTCAGACCGGCTTTCTGTAAAAATCTATCAGGTCTTTAAATTTATTAAGCACCGCAAGGTAGATACCTTCATTGGCACCCTCGGCCCATGCGGGACCCCTGTGCATGCCCTCCAGTACATATTTTGACAAAAAGCCCCGGAGATCATCCACATTCCTTATGGTGCAGTTCTCGATAAACTTTCTTTCCTCCTCATGGGTCCTTATCCTGTTCCTGGAATAGACATAGGGATAATTCCTGTTCATGAGAGATGTTTTCGAAGCCCTTTTCACAAAATCCAGAAGCGTCGAATCAAATACGGGGAAATTCAGGTTCGATTCTCCCTGTGACCCGTCGTATTTCTTTGCAAAAACCTTGTCCTTTCCCGCAAAGTAGGGAATGTAAGCAAAGAGCATCTCCAGCTCCCTGCCGTAAGTCTTTATCATTTTATCCGCCAGGGTATTTTCGGATTCCACTTTATCCTCCTTTATTCAGGGACCAATCCACCTTTACTGCCGGCTCCGGTAAATCCGGGAGCAGTCTTTATCTGCTATACTGCCGCCATCGTCTGATCAGGTCTTCAGGTACTCCAGCTGATCCAGGATGGTCTGCGGAACTTCGCCTTCCATCTTCTTAATCTTCTGCATCATTACCTGTATGAGATGGATCTTGCTCTTCAGCTTAATGCCGTATTTCTCGATAAGATCCGCATACAGGGGATTCGCCTTCATCGCTTCACGCTTCTCAGCCCTGAAGGGACAGTACCTGAATACTATTCCCCGGGCTATCTTATTCAGCCTCGCGGAACCTGCCGCCTCATTCCTGATATATACCATATAGTCCGCAACAAAGACGGTACGGTAATTATTTCTGGACTTCTGCAGCGCCAGTTTTATCTTCTCCCTGTTCTCAGGGGAGATCTCATGATTCTTTCTGTAGAACTGCATATAATCGCAGTATTCGCTGGTAAGGCTCGGATCCGTCACATCGTTCCAGTGAACACCCTGGATACGTCTGCACATCTCCCATCTGAACTCACCGCAGAGCTTGGTCATTGCCTCATCCAGATCCTCGGTGAAAAGGATGGACAGCATCATTCTGGCCGGTGTATCCCTCCGCTTACCGTCTATCTCCTGCCACATCGATGTCCTGGAGCCCATGTTCGGCATGAGGATCACATAAGGCAGAACCTCCTTTGACTCCACGAACTGGTTGATCTCCAGCTCCTCAAAGGCAGTGACTGAATCCCTGTAAAACAGGGAGAAATCTATTTCCCTTATGGCGTTGACCGCAGTCTTCACCTTTTCAGGCGTGAGCAGAGCCGTACGCAGAGGTCGCAGCACGGCATCCTCGGTAAATACCGGAATAAAGGTGGTAACACGTCCGAAGGTCAGACGGTTTCCCATCGTAAAGAAGTTTTCTATCTCAAACTTAAGCCTCCGGGTCCTGTCATTCTTATAGGCAGCCTCATCCTCTTTGGTAATATAGCCGCCGGTAACCTGTTCCCTCAGGTACTCGATATAATCACTGTCAAATTCATTCTTTGAAGGATTGACCTTCATCTCATAGACCAGCCTCAGCCAGTCCCTGATGGTAACTACCTTTCCTGCCGGATCGCTCTTCCACTGCCTTGCGAAATTCGCAAGTATTGCGGTGTTTTCCTCCCCGGCCAGCTTCTCATCCATAAAGCCGAAGAGCAGGAACATCTTTACCTCCAGCGGAGGCGTGGTATCCGTAAGAGTCTTCATGAAGATGGCGTAATAAATATCATAGAAGATCCTGGAGATCTCTTTCCTTAGCTTACGCATCTCATCCGTAGTCTCTGTTTTATCCGGAGAAGCCGCATATTCGCCGATAAGCTTCTCGAAGACCTGAACGGTTGACGTCGGAGCCTCGGAATAACCGAGGATGATGGACATGGCGTCCTTGATCTCCTTTTCGCCGCCCCCGTCTCCTTCTTCGCTCTGAACCTGGGCTCTGGCATACTTGTAATCCATCTTGAAGGATGTCGTGACTTCGTTCAGGTATTCCTTATAGTGGCATATCCTTATGATCTCCGCAAAGATCGCCTTCATAAACTCGTTATTCTGAAGGATGATGCCGGTACAGATACTGATATTAAGTCCGTAAAAGCCCTTTCTCACTACGGCATCATTTTCAAGCAGCGCATTCAGATATTCAAGTCTCCACTCCTCCAGACCATGGGCCTCGCTGGGCTCCATCAGGTTCTCTATCTCGGGATATTCCTCGGGTTCCCTGGAGAGCTCCACCATCAGGCTCTTGTAATCCTCCAGATCACGCTTCACTCCCTTAAAGAGATTCTCACACTCCATCCGGATCTTCTCATACCATGAAAAACAGTCCACCGCAGAACGTACGCTGGATGAAGCAAGAACCGGAGCGATCTTCAGGTTCAGCTTTATGACCTTTACCACGTCTTCCATATTGGAAAAGTCATAAGCGTAAACCGTGGCATCGCTGTCCGCGGTATATTCAAAGGAATAGGTGTCCCCCGGTTCCTCGGAGGCGCCTATTATCGACCCGGTCTTTAATATCATGGCCCCGTCGGCATTGTGAATACGCACACTGCCCTTGAGGACTATCTCAACCTCCTGGACCCGGTCTCCCGCGCTATGGAGAATATCATCTTTTTTCAGTTCCTTAATGCCCAAACTCAGAACTCCTGTATATATTGATCACTGAAGCATAAACAGCTTCTTTCCCTGTTAAGGGATCAGGCAGTGGTATTTCCGCGCCGTTTCATTAATTCCAGAGAGACAACCATTATGATCGCCCCGGCCACCAGGGATATAACCCAGTTACGGGTAAATCCGGAAACTATATATCCCGCCATGCAGCAGATAAACGGAATGACCGCATACTGCATCTGGGTGGATACGTGGTTCATGTGATAGCACTGCGCACCGGCACTGGACATGATAGTTGTATCCGATATGGGAGAAATATGGTCTCCGCATACTGATCCGGCAAGCACTGCCGAAACGGATATTATCATCATCTGCAGGGATTCTGCCCCGAAGATGCTGGTCACTATCGGTACCAGGATCGCAAAGGTTCCCCAGGATGTACCTGTGGAGAAGGCGATAAAGATAGCAATGACAAACATGATAACCGGTACAAAATTAAGTCCGTAGCTTGCATTGCCCACGACTCCGGACACATAATCACCGATACCGAGAGCCTGCGTCATACCCTTTAAGGTCCAGGCAAAGGTAAGAATGGCAATAGCCGGGATCATAAGCTGGAATCCCTGAACGAAGCTCTGCATGAACTCGGTGAAGGAAACTATTTTTCTCGGAATATAGAAGAAGAAAAGGAATAATACCGTTATAAAGGTTGCGAATATAAGTGATATCTCGGAATCACAATCCGCAAAAGCCTCCTGTATATTGGTCGCACCGCTGGAAAAACCGGTATACATCATGGCACAGACCGCAGATACTATCAGCATCAGGGTGGGTACCAGAAGATCATACACTCTTCCGTTGGGATTTTCCTTTATCTCTTCAACCGGCTGGCTCTCATCCTGATGATCGGTAAAGAGGTCATTATTATTTATCGCATTATCCTCATGGATCTTCATTGTACCGAAATCTATCGCTCTTGCGGAAGTATATATAACCATTAAGAGCGTAAGCAGCGCATAGAGATTGTAAGGAATGGTGCTGATGAAAAGCTGCAGACCGTTAATCCCCGCATCTTCCGGAACATAGGAATTAACTGCGGCTGCCCAGCTGGATATGGGCGCTATGATACACACAGGTGCCGCTGTGGAATCTATAATGTATGCAAGCTTTGCCCTGGATACCTTGTACTTGTCGGTAACGGGTCTCATAACGCTTCCCACTGTCAGACAGTTGAAATAGTCATCAACGAAGATAACCATTCCGAGGAATGTGGTGGCAAGCAGCGCCATCTTCCTGTTTTTGATCTTTGTAGCCGCCCATCTGGCGTATGCTGCGCTTCCTCCGGACTTCTGCATGAGAATGACTATCATTCCCAACATTACCAGGAATATCAGTATATTCAGATCTATATTCTCCGTCATTACGGTAAATATCGATTCGAAGCTTATCCAGGGATTAAACTGCCCGTAAAGCAGAGCACCCGAAATGATACCTACGAAGAGTGCCGAATATACCTCCTTTGTAATAAAGGCAAGAACTATAGCGATAACAGGCGGCAGCAGCGACCACGCCGTGCCGATAAAAACAGAATTCTCCATATTCTCCTCCTAACTCTAAATATAGACTAAAATATTATAAAACATTAATGGGGAATAATACAACAGAAAAATTCCACTTGCTTTTAATCAGATATGATAGTACAATATCGTTTGTTGCTGTCAAAGCGATTCATACAGGGGAATCATACAGTGGCAGTATGACGGTCTCCAAAACCGTTCACGGGGGTTCGAATCCCTCTTCCCCTGCTAAAAAACTGTAAATGCCGGACTGATCGGCGTTTACAGTTTTTTCTTTATCAGGACAGGAGCACGGAAATCCTGAGCGTACATGTCCATCACGCCCCGTCATGTATAAGAAAATCTCATCAGCTCATATACATATCTCTGACAAGGGACGGGTCATAGAGTACCAGGTCATCGGCAGTAAGCCTCGCCTCCCCGTTTTCAGCTTCAATGATATTGACGCAGCAGTTCGGCGGCGTCTGCCCTCTCCAGAAGGTATCGTTCTTGTCGTAAACCACCCTCAGCATGGCACGGACGGCGCAGCCGTGGGTAAATACCGCGATGCATTTACCTTCATACTCTGCCTTGTTGATCAGTTCCTGCAGGAAATCACCCGTCCGCACACAAACGGCGCTTATGGATTCACCCCCGGGACCGCCTTCAAATCCAAAGGGATCATTGTAGAAATCCCAGAATTTCTCGTCATTTATCTCAAAATTGTCTTTCCTGCAGCATAGGCCTTCCCATTTCCCGAAGCCAATCTCCTTTATCCTGTCATCCTTTATGATGTCGGGAACGGAACCTGCCCTGTTTTCCTTTAAGACAAGCTCCCCGGTCTGATATGCCCTTATCAGCGGACTGGAAAAGGCCAGATCAAAATGCACATCCGAGAGTCCTTTTCCTGTTATCGAGGCCAGCTCCACGCCGTTTGCATTAAGCGGCATATCCGTCCATCCCTGAAGCCTTCCCGCATTATTCCAATCAGTTTCCCCGTGCCGGACAATATATATTTTCCTCATTTCAAAGCTTCCTTTAAGACATCCAGATCTTTCTCCATTATGGAAAGATAGGTTGTGCCGTTCTTCACATCTTCTGCTTTAACCGACTGCATGGAATCCAGCGTAAGTATCTGCTGGTCCTTTGCTGTCGTATTCTGTACTATCACCTCGGCAATCCTGTGGTCACTCCCGTCTATCGTCATGACCGCACGGAGACTAAGCTCATCCACCTTCCCCGCAAGAAACGATATGGTATCAAAGCTTGCCTCGGTCTCGGCGGAGCATCCGGCGAAAGCCGCATAATAATTCAGACCGTAATCATCCACTAAATAACGGAAAGGGAATCTGTCCCCGAAAACAAGGGTATCCTCTTTGGCGGAGGAAACTGCGGATATATATTCCTTATCCAGATCATCGAGTTTTTTAATATATCCGGCTGCATTGCTCTTATACTTATCCGCATGCTCCGGGTCTATAGCCTGCAGCTCCTCCGAAATACGGCTGGCAAACAGGGAGGCGTTACGAAGGGACAGCCAGACATGCTCGTCATATTCCGTTTCCTCTTCAGGCTCATCCTCTTCCTGCATCCCCTCGACCGCTTCCTCTTCTTTTGCCGAGGAACCGAGGACATCCAGGAGATTGATAACTTTCATATCTTTATTAAAAGCTTCTTTCAGGACTCCCTCCACCCACTGATCCGACTCGCCGCCAACATAGATAAAGAGATCACAGTCGGATATCTTCATTATATCGTCAGCGGAGGGCTGGAAACTGTGCAGATCAACCCCGCTGTCAAGGAGCAGCGTCACATCTGCATTTGAAGCATCATCACCCAGTACATTCATTACCCAGTCATATTCCGGAAAAACAGTAGCCACTATCCGGATCCTGTCCCCGGAGGATGCACCGGGAGTATTCCCCGAACTGCAGGCAGAAATACAAACAGCCACCAGAACGGCGGCAGTAAAGATTAAAAACAGCTTTTTCATTATAACCTCAATCTCAGTTTACTCTATATGGATGTCCGTGACCGCACACTGATCACCTGTAAGCGCGATATAGATGTCCTTTACATCATCCAGGATAGTGGTGACAGAATTGATCGCAATACCTAAATTCTCAGTCTCTATGGAGATAACGTTTTTATCTCTCTTTATCTCCACAACGCAGTCCAGGCCCTGCATATTCCTGTTCTTCCATTCCTCCCAGCCCACAAAATCGTTGTGCTGCTCAACATGGATCTCATTCCGGACATGCTCATCCGATGACCAGTCCTCACCGTCTATACGTAAAAGTATGTACTCCCGGAAGCCCTCTCCGTTCCTCTGTCCGTCAGATGATGAAAAAACGCTGACATAGGGGCAGTGCCATACCAGCCTTGCTGTAGGCAGGCTCTTGGAGTGAAATCTAAGGGCCATCTTTTTCCCGAGCCGTACTCCTTTGGTAGCTTCGCCGCACCAGCTGTCCACCTGGATATTCGGAATATCCCCGACGGGGCAGTCCTTTATGTAACTGATCTCCTCTGCGATCCTTGGAATGGAATCAGGATCAGTCTCAGTTTCGCTTTTTTCAACCAGTATATTGTGAATGCAGCAATTCTCGCCGCCCACTGAAATGTAGGCAAAGCGTATACTGTCCGGAAGTGCAAGGATGATCCGGATGGTACGGTCATCATCGGATATCCGTATCATCACATGATCGTGGTTCCGTACAGCTTCAACTATGTATCTCTGTCCGTTTTCCGGTTCTCCGCTGCGGGCAGGCTCGATCATGCTTTCATGTTCCAGAACCGAAACCTCGGTATTTCTGGTATTTACCTCTGTCACCTGTCCGTCCATCCGTATCCTGGCATACTCGAAGTAAAGCAGGTTTTTATTCTTTTCCTCACCCGGATGAACCTTGCCGTCCAGGGAGTCAAAGAGTATAAGTGTCGGCAGGCTCTGATCTGCCGGAACCCCGTCATCCGGCTGACTGCAGAAACGTATACCGGTTTTATATTTTGAGATCAGGACTCCATCGGTACAGTCTTCATACAGCGACTTGCATTGTATGCTGTTCTCATCCGGCATATTTTTACCGGCTGCGGCTTCCTTCATACGGTATTCCGTATCCTTATCGATCATGTGGATCATGAGCCGGGTAAATTCCGGATCGAATTCCGTCCCTTTGCCCTTTACCAGCTCCTCCCTGACGATATGCTGGGGAATGGCTTTACGGTAGCTTCTGTTGGATGTCATTGCATCATAGGCATCTGCCACCGCAATGATCCTTGCGATCTCCGGGATGTCCTCTCCCTTCAGTCCCTCAGGATATCCTTTTCCGTTATAGCGTTCATGGTGATAACGCGCCGCCGTGCTGAGCCAGGGTGAATTTCGGATACTGGACAGTATCTGTCCTCCTATAACCGGATGCTGCTTTATCTGTTCAAATTCTTCGGTTGTGAGCTTGCCGTTCTTTGTAAGTATCTCTATCGGAACGCCGATCTTTCCCACATCATGAAGGAGGGCGGCAAAGTATATCCTGTTGCATTCCGCTTCTGATTTTCCCGCTTTCTTTGCGATCTTTACCGAGTACTCCGCCACACGCCTGGAATGACCGTTAGTGTATGTGTCCTTTGCATCAATGGCGCTGGACAGCGCTTCGGCAGTCTGCTCAAACTGTTCACGCGCCTCCAAATGGTCTCTTACCAGATTACGTACTCTCCACTGCACATACAGATGGATAAAAATCACAAGCAAAACAAGGAACAGCAGACCTGCACCGACATAAAGCCAGATATCCCCGGGTAAAACTATGCTGTTATTTGCCACGGCCATTTTCATAAGCATTTCACGTTATGAATCAGGGCATTACATCCCCTACGTTTTTAACCCCTATGATCTTTACACCTTCCGGCGCTTTGACGTTTTTCAAAGAGGTATAGGGTATAAAGATCTTATTAAAGCCGAGTCTCGCTGCTTCGTTAACTCTCTGATTTGTCTGTGTTACTGATCTGACCTCACCGGACAGTCCCACTTCTCCGAAGGCCGCCACATTCTGACCTACAGGCCTGTTTTTATATGAGGATGTGATGGCAAGGATTATCCCGAGATCCAGGGCGGGTTCGTTGACCTTTATCCCTCCTGCTATATTAACATAAGCATCCAGAGATGATAACTTCATCCCGAGACGCTTTTCAAGAACTGCCATTAGAAGATTAACTTTATTTATATCCGTGCCGCTGGCCTGCCTCCTGGGAATGCCGAAAGCAGTCTCACATACGAGAGCCTGGATTTCTATAAGGAGCGGTCTGGTCCCCTCCATACAGCAGCTGACAACCGAACCCTCTGCATTCTCCGGTCTCCCGGACAGCATGAATTCCGAAGGGTTCTTTACTTCCTTCAGTCCCCCTTCATCCATTTCAAAAACACCGATCTCGTCGGTGGATCCGAAACGGTTCTTTACGCTGCGCAGTATTCTGTATGCACCCTTGGTATCTCCCTCAAAATACAGCACGGTATCCACCATGTGTTCCAGGATGCGGGGGCCCGCAACGGACCCCTCCTTTGTAACGTGGCCTATTATAAAAATGCTGATCCCGAGATCCTTCGCTATACGGAGAAGCACTGCCGTGGTCTCCCTTATCTGCGAAACACTGCCGGGAGCGGCTCCCACACTCTCATTAAACATCGTCTGAATGGAGTCAATGACCACAAGTCCGGGCTTTTCCGCCCTTATGATCTCTGTGATCTCATCCAGATCCGTTTCAGACAGCACCTTAAGGGATTCCCCGAATTCCCCCAGCCTGTCGGCACGCAGCTTTATCTGGCGGGGCGATTCCTCCCCGGAAACATAGAGAACCTCCTGTTCCCTGCTGATATTTCTGCATACCTGCAGTAACAGCGTGGACTTTCCTATACCCGGATCTCCGCCTACCAGCACCATGGATCCCCTGACCACGCCTCCTCCGAGAACCCGGTCAAGCTCTTCCATGCCGCTTTTTATCCTGATCTCCCTGCTGCCCTCTATATTTGCTATCGTAAGGGGCTTCGATCCGTTTCCATCCTTTATCTTCCTGGAGAGCACGGCCGAGGGGGCATCGGACTTCATGGCGGGCTTTATGGTTTCCTCGACAAGAGTATTCCATTCATGGCACCCGGGACAGTTCCCGATCCACTTTGACGATTCATACCCGCAGTTCTGACATACAAAGACTGTTTTCTTCTTTGCCGCCATATCAGGCTTTCTTTACCTCAACATGCACCATTCCGCCGGACAGTTCCACACTTACAGAGAGCTTGCCCCCGAGATTCGTCTTCATCTTTCCGACGCTGGAGCTGTTTACAAATACCTCATACTCCGTATCATCAGCTAACCCTAAGGTGATCTGGGCGTCATCCGTGCCTTCGGCGTCAAATGAAACCCCGTCCTCTGTCTCATGGAAATGGTTTACACTGGTTCCCGGAACGGACTCGTATACAAAAATACCGTTCCTCTCAAGCTTTGTCATCTCATTAAAGGTCTTAACCTTGTAGAGATCACCGTCGTGGGGGAAATCTTCCTTCTTTGCCTTCGCACTGAGGGTGTGGTCTCCGAAACTCAGATTTCCGTTGTCCTCGCTTAAGATCAGTTCCTTTACCGCTGCCATTGCTTTTTTCCTCCGTTTGCTATGACTTGTTGAAAACTATTTCGCCGTTTTTCAGGTCGGCTTTTACCGTATCTCCCGAAGCGAATTCTCCTGAAAGCAGAGCCTCCGCAAGTGGATCCTCTATCATGTTCTGTATGGCCCTCTTCAAGGGTCTGGCTCCGTACTTTCTGTCGGAACCCTCTTCTATAACGTGCTTCTTCACCTTGTCCGGTATCTTCAGCGTGATGCCCATATTGCTCTTCGCCCTCTGTACCAGATCCTTTGACAGAAGGGTGACGATATCCTTCATGTCCTTATCATCCAGCTTCTTGAAGACTATAATATCGTCAATACGGTTAATGAATTCGGGCTTGAAGATCCTTTTCACCTCATCCATCACGCCGCTCTTCATTTCCTTGAAATGATCGTCCCGGCTTTCGCCGGAATTGAATCCGAGCTTCTTCGGTTCAACAATTGACTGGGCTCCGGCGTTGCTGGTCATTATGATGACCGCATTTTTGAAGCTTACCTTCCGGCCCTTGGAATCGGTGATATGTCCGTCATCCAATACCTGCAGGAGGACGTTAAACACATCCGGATGGGCCTTCTCTATTTCATCAAAGAGAACTACGGAGAAAGGATGTCTCCTTATCTTCTCCGCCAGCTGTCCGCCCTCGTCATGTCCCACGTATCCAGGAGGCGATCCTATCATCTTTGCCACGGAATGGGGCTCCATGAATTCCGACATATCCACCCTTATCATGTCTTTCTCGGATCCGAAGAGGGTTTCCGCCAAAGCCTTTGAAAGCTCTGTCTTTCCGACACCCGTCGGTCCGAGGAAAAGGAATGAACCTATGGGGCGGTTCGGATCCTTCAATCCCACACGCCCTCTGCGGACGGCCTTTGCCACTTTGGTCACCGCCTCGTCCTGTCCTATGATACGCTTATGCAGTGTCTTTTCCAAACGCATAAGCCGGGTATTTTCTTCCTCCGTAAGCTTCGTAACCGGGATCTTCGTCCACATATGAACGATCTCCGCCACATCCTCCTCGGTCAGAACCTTCTTTCCGGATTCTTCCTTTCCGGCCTTCCGCTTATTTCTCCTCTCAAGCTTTTCCTTCAGCTTGTCCTCTTCACGCCTGATAACGGAAGCAGCGGCGAAATCGCCGTTCTTAATGGCCTCTTCCTTTTCTTCGGATTTCTGTCTGATCTCCTCACGGAGTTTTTCCTCCGCAGGACTTAAAGCAGCCTTTGAGAGCTTCAGATGGCTGGAGGCCTCGTCTATAACGTCTATTGCCTTGTCAGGCTGGAAACGGTCATTTATATATCTGGAGGAGAGCGATACCGCGGTCTTTACGGTCTCGTAGGGTATCTCTATACCGTGATGCTCCTCGTACTTATATTTGATGCCCATAAGGATATCTACCGTCTCCTCCTCTGTGGGCTCCTCTACGGTAACCGGCTGGAACCTGCGTTCCAGGGCCGCATCCTTTTCAATGTATTTCCTATATTCATCCAGGGTTGTGGCACCTATCAGCTGTATCTCGCCCCTGGCCATGGACGGCTTCAGTATATTGGATGCATCAAGGGTTCCCTCGGCACTTCCCGCACCTATAAGGGTATGTATCTCGTCCATAAAGATGATCACGTTTCCGGCGCTCTTCACCTCCGCGATGACCTTCTTTATCCTTTCTTCGAATTCACCCCTGTATTTGCTTCCCGCCACCATTCCGGACATATCGAGGGAAACCACCCTCTTTTCCTGAAGGGTATCCGGTACGTTGCCGTTTGCGATCCTGACAGCCAGTCCTTCGGCTATCGCAGTTTTTCCGACTCCCGGCTCTCCCACGAGACAGGGATTATTCTTCGTCCTGCGGCTTAAGATCTGGATAACTCTCATTATCTCGTGCTCACGCCCTATAACTGGATCCAGTTCATCCTCTGCGGCCAGTGCCGTCAGATCCCTGGAATACATATCGAGCATCGGCGTTGAAGAACCCTTGCCGTTTCCGCTGACCTTCAGATCCTGTCTCATCAGGTTCGGATCTTCTCCTATGGCGTCGAGGGTCTCGGCATAGATCTTCGGAAGCTGGGCTCCAAGCGTATTAAGGAGACGGACAGCAATATTGTCCCCCTCCCTTATGAGGCTAAGCAGGATGTGCTCCGTACCCACCGCATCACATTTAAATCTCTGCGCTGCCTCTTCACTCATCTTCAGCACCTTGGACGCCCGGGGGGTCATGCCGTTTCTTTCCGAAACCATTACGTCCGCACCGGGTGCCACCAGCTGGTCGATAAGCTCAGCTATCTGTTTTTCCTGTATCTTGTTGGAATTCAGCACATAGAAAGCAACTCCTCCGCCCTCTCTCAGGAGTCCCAAAAGGAGATGCTCAGTGCCTATATAATTCGCCTTGAACTCTGCTGCGCATTCTTTCGCAAGCTGCAACACGTGTCCGGCTTTTTCTGTGTATTTCATAGTATTTCTTTACTTCTTCACATCCAGGAATTCAAAGTCAAAATCTTCGTCAAAATCAAACTCGGGCTTGCTTCTCTTTTCCTGCCGTATATCTTTCCTTGTAATGCTTCTGTGTCTTACGCTTTCACGAGGTCCTTCGGGCTCATCCTCCTCTTCATCATCTTCGTATTCGTCCTCATCCTCGTCTTCGTAATCGTCCTCGTCGTCCTCTTCGTAATCATCTTCGAAATCTTCGTCATCCTCCGGCTCATCCTCCAGAAGATAGGCTCTCTCGCCCCTGCCGATGTTCTTTCTCTCCTTCGCCTTGGCCCTCTTTCTCATGGCCTCTTCTTCGGGATCTTCTTCATCCTCGTCATATTCATCGCCGCGGCGGTTAAGCATCATGTTCACCAGAACGAATAAACTGATAACAAGGAAGATCGCAAGTACTATTATGATAAAAAGCCTGGTTCTTGAGAGCTTCTTGTATTTCGTCAGGGTTTCAGATTCGCCCTTGGGAATATCCACGTATCTCTGATATGTTCCCCTCTCTATGTCATAGAGATAGAATCCTAAATTACCGCTCTCATCAATCGCGTAGAGCAGACAGAATTCCTTCGGCTGAGCCTGTATCAGTCCGGATGCATTGGTGTGGGCTATAGAGTCAAGTGTCAGCATGGAGTTGTCATCCTCGCCGCTGTCTCCCATCGCCGAATTGTCAACCTTATCTCCGCTGTCTTCCACCGCAGGATTATCAACTGCTGCACCGCCATCGTCACCGCTGTCCTCAGCAGGCATATCCACTGCTTCAGCACCGTCATCTGCCGGAGCTGCGGATACATCACCGGCACTCCCTCCCCTGGCTGCCTCTCCGGCATTCAGGTTCAGCTCGGCTGCATATACCTTTACTCCGAAAAGTGAAGCTTCCTTCTTGCTTTCATCTTCCTCTTTATCGGACTTCTCATCCTTTTCAGACCCATCCTTTTCGGACTCTTCCTCTTCAACGGTCTGTTCCGGCAGGGACCATGCTGTTGCGGTCTTGCTGCCCCACTGGAGCCTGTGCTTTGAGAAACCGTCGGGTCCCACCACATTGTCGCCGGGATCCAGGATGATGATGTACCTTCCGGGAGCCCCGTCTATCATGATCATGTCGGACATTTTGGCGTTTTCCGTGGTGTCGCAGAGATAGAATTCGCCGTTGCCGCCGTTCTCATCCGTGAGGTACGCCAGAGTCACTGTGAGTCCCGCTGCACCTATCGTGGCGCTCTTGCTTGTCATATAGGCGAGCATTACTTGCTGTCCCTGATAATCCACGGTCTTTACCGCAAATCCTTCGGGAACCTCGCTTGCAGGGAAGGAAAGCGCCAGATACTTGCCGTCGATATTGGTACTGATATCACTGGGAACAACAGTTTCCAGTGCGGCCTGGGCCGCCTCTGCCTGGGCAAGGGCTTCTTCTTCGCTTAATTCGCCCTCTTCTCCGGCTTCGGGATTCTCTTCACCGCCTTCGCCTTCTTCTCCCGCCGCTTCCTCTGCCGGTGCTTCTTCGGCATAGATAGGGTTCGGTACGGCTGCTGTCATAAGCATCGCCATTAAAAGGAATGCCAGCAGCCTGAATCTTGTTTTTTCCGCCTTCATTTTAAGATAATCCTTTCATCCGTCAGTTTAGTGACGCCGGTTTATCCGGCATCTTGTCATAAACCGGTATTAAAAATTCTCCTCTGGATACAGCGGCTGAATCCGTCTTGTATCCCTGGTAAACATGCTTGGCCTCATTATGGGGCGCATATATACTCGTCATATAATGATGATAATATGAACCGTTCTTAAAGAAAAATCTCTGCTTGTACAGTGTATCCTGTTTATGGGCACTGCTGTAGAAATATTCATCCGCCAGATGGTCTATTCCCGCGTTAATGGATTTTACCCTGGTATTCCATCCCATTTTCTTTGCATGGGCAAGGCCGTTCACCGTGGGATTGGCTCCGTTCGCCTGGATATTAAAGTAATTATAAAATCCTTCATAACCGGAATAATTGCCGTTTATCAGGTCGTCCCCTGCGGGATTACCATGCTCCTGCCTCATCCTCGCAGCGATCAGGTAGGGATTCACTGCCTTTCCGGTGGATTTACTGTATACAAGGGATGAATAGGTAGTGCTCTCATTCTGTATCGCTCCGGTCATTGATGTTGTAGAAAGGATGTTCTTTACGCCTTCTTCGGTTGTACCCTTGGTTTCCGTACCCGACAGGAACATGAAGAAGGAGGTGTGCAGCTTATAATCCGGAGTAACCATGAAGTTTCTGGGATCCATATAGTAGGCCACTACTTTCCTGGAAGCCGCAGTCCAGAAAAGGGATACCTCTCCGTGTCCGATATTCATGAGGGTAGCGTCCCCTCTTGGGGGAGCATTCAGGGTTGTCTCCACATCCCTTATATCATCTGCAGCTCCGTCCGAACCGATACCCGTAAGGCTTGCGGAGTCATCATCCACGCTCTGTATCATGCTTATTCCGGTCTCCGCATCCACGCAGTTATCAAAGGTCATTCCGGGTGCCGGATTATAGGCCTTGAATGTCCACTGGGGATAGAGATCGTGTATGGCACAGAGATTTGGTATGTAGCTCTCCGGGAAACCTGCGTTCCGAAGCTCATTCTCATAATCATCGGTATTTAGATAATCGTATCTGATATAACCCCTTGAAACACTGTTCACGGGATCAAGGGTTACGTCAAACCAGTAGTATCCGCTGTCATCATCATAGCATACAGACTGGACCGTACAGGCTGTACCGTATTTAAGGGTACAGAGCGTGGGGCTCTTATCCCCGGGTGCGGATTTGATCTTCACATCCTCATAGGCAGTCTGGTAAACACTTCCGGGAACCGTTTCCGCTGCGGATCTACCGCTCTTTACAAAGTCATACCTTAAGTATCCGCTGAAATCAGGGGAGTTAGAGCTCACCTGATACCAGGTCATGCCGTCGGAACCGGTCTTTTCCTCGTTTATAGTGACTTTGATGCCGGAATTCAGCCGCTTTATGATATTGCCGTTCACCATGGCGTCTCTCAGCTGTATTCCCGTTCCGGAGGTCACTCCGGTCCTGGTTTCTGCCAATACTGCAGTAGATGACAGCATCAGCACGAATATAAGCACTATAGGAAAAAGTATTCTTTTTATATTCCTATTCGTCTTTGTATCCAAGGAATCTCTTCCGTCCTTCTTCTCCAATATTGATATCGGTGGCCACACCGAACATGCTGTCCTTCTTTTCTTCGAGGGCTTCCCTTTCCCTCTTCTTTTTCGCTGCGGCAACGGCGATCTTTGAGCAGGCTTCACAGTATCTGCCTGATAAAATTGCCTTTCCGCAGCCCTCGCACTGAAGGAAGGTTCTGGAGTCTTCCCTGATCTCCAGCTTCTCCTCCCGGAGCATATTCTTGATCTCTCCCTCGCTCACGCCGGTAGCCCTGGAAACAGTGGCCGATGTGGCTCCGGGATTTACCTCTAAATAATTCCTTACGATGCCGTAATCATCATACATCAGATGATTGCATCTTTCACAGGCATATTCCCCTATTCCCTTGTACTTCAAGGGACCGCCGCATTTCTCGCAGCTTTGCGGCGGATGATAATTATGCAGATATGTTTCTTCCGGGAAACTCATGCTTCGTCTATTGCCTTTCCTATATCTCTTCTGAAATATTTATTATCGAAATCCACCCAGGTAACCGCCTCATAGGCATTGGAACGGGCCCTGTGCAGGTCTGATCCCTTGGCTGTAACGCCGAGAACCCTTCCCCCGTTTGTGACTATGCCCTTTGAGGTCTTTTTCGTACCTGCATGGAAGCAGTAGTACTCGTCTTTGTCGTTAAAATGTTCCAGCCCCTTTATCACATGCCCCTTGGTGTATTTAACCGGATATCCGTCGCTGGCCAGAACCACGCAGACTGCGGCGTTATCCTCAAACTCCAGCTTAATCTTGCCGAGAGTCCCGTCAATACAGGCTTCCATCACGTCCACGATATCGTTCTTCATCCTGGGGAGCACCACCTGTGCTTCCGGATCGCCGAACCTGGCATTGTACTCCAGCACCTTCGGGCCGTCCTCAGTCAGCATCAGGCCGAAGAAGATAACTCCCTTGAACTCCCTGCCCTCAGCCTTCATGGCGTCCACCGTCGGCTGGAAAATATTCTTTTTGCAGAGATCATTGACCTTTTTCGTATAGAAGGGTGAAGGAGAGAAGGTTCCCATTCCTCCGGTATTTAGCCCGGTATCCCCGTCCCCGGCCCTCTTATGGTCCTGTGCGGATGACATTATCTTTATCGTCTTTCCGTCACAGAAGGTCAGCACCGATACTTCCCGGCCCGTCATGAATTCCTCTATGACCATCTTGTTCCCGGCAGTACCGAATTTCTTGTCCAGCATGATCTCCTTCACGCCGTTGCGGGCTTCATCCATGGTATTGCAGATAAGCACACCCTTGCCGAGAGCCAGCCCGTCCGCCTTCAGTACTATGGGGAATTTCACTTTATCCAGATATGAAAGTGCCGAAGCCGCATCGGTAAATACCTCGTATCCCGCCGTAGGTATGCCGTATTTCTTCATGAGATCCTTGCTGAAGGCCTTTGACCCCTCTAATATGGCCGCTTTCTTTTCCGGTCCGAAGGCTCTGATGCCTGCCTCCTTAAAGGCGTCCACCAGTCCTCCCACCAGGGGATCGTCGGGACCCACTATGGCCAGATCTATCTCGTGCTTCTTTGCGAATTTAACCAGGCGGTCGAATTCCATAACTTTTATATCGACACATTCGGCTATTTCTCCAATACCGGCATTTCCCGGAGCACAGTAGAGCCTGCCGCATTTAGGACTCTTTTTTACAGCATCTGCTATGGCGTGTTCTCTTCCGCCGCCGCCAACGATAAGGATGTTCATTCAATCTCTGCCTTTCCGTCTGAAACCTTTACTCTGCCCGCTGCAATGAGATCCACGGCCTCGGGAAGTATCTTCCACTCGGCCTCCTCCATAACCCTTTTCTGCAGTACTTCGGGAGTATCTCCCTTTTTCACTTCCACTGCTTTCTGCAGGATTATGGGACCGCTGTCGCAGCCCTCGTCCACAAAATGGACAGTTGCCCCTGTGATCTTTACTCCCCGTTTTAATGCTTCTTCATGAACCTTCAGCCCGTAATACCCCACTCCGCAGAAGGAGGGAATGAGTGAAGGATGAATGTTTATTATCCTGTTCTCGTACTTTTTTACCAGTTCCTCCGGGAGAACCGTAAGGAACCCGGCCAGTACCACAAGATCCGCTTCCGATCTGTCTATGCTGTCTATAAGGGCTCTGTTAAAAGCTCCGGCGCTGTCAAAGGCGGATCTGGCCACCACCTCGGAAGGTATGCCTGCCTTTGCCGCTCTGTCCAGGGCCTTAACCCCCTGCTTACTACTGATAACCTTTACTATACGGGCATTTCTGATAAGTCCCGACTCTGTTCCGTCGATAAGAGCCTGCAGATTCGTACCTCCTCCGCTTACCAGCACCGCTATCTTCAGCATAGCTCCACGCCCTTCTCATCGGATGAAACGGTCTCTCCGATGATATATGCCTTTTCACCGGCATCTTCCATGGCTTTCACGGTCCTGTCAGCATCTGCAGGATCCACTGCCACCATCATTCCGATACCCATATTGTATGTATTGTACATCACATGCTCTTCCACGCCTCCGTCTCCGGATATCATTCCGAATACGGGAGGGATGGGATAAGATGCCTTCTTTATCCTGGCCTTTATGCCCTCCGGAAGCATCCTGGGCACATTTTCATAGAAGCCTCCGCCGGTAATGTGGCTGCAGCCCTTTACCTTCACACCCGCTTCACGCACTGACTTCATGGCCTTCACATAGATCTTTGTGGGCTCTATCAGCGCTTCACCCAGGGATGAACCCAGTGAATCGAAATAGCGGTTAAGGCTCTTCTCATTCATCGTAAACACCTTGCGGACCAGGGAGAAACCGTTTGAATGAACGCCGCTTGACGCCATTCCGATTATCACATCCCCCGGCACTATACCGGATCCGTCCGTCATGTCCTGACGATCCGTGATGCCTACCGCAAATCCCGCGAGATCGTACTCGTCCTCCGGATAGAAACCGGGCATCTCGGCGGTCTCGCCTCCTATAAGGGCGGCTCCGCTCATCTTACAGCCCTCTGCCACACCCTTTACTATGGCAGCTATCTTTTCCGGATAATTCTTTCCGCAGGCAATGTAATCCAGGAAGAATAAGGGTTCTCCCCCCGCGCAGGCTATGTCGTTCACGCACATTGCCACACAGTCTATGCCGACCGTATCATGCTTATCCAGTATGAATGCTATCTTCAGCTTGGTACCGACTCCGTCGGTCCCCGACACCAGGGTGGGTTCCTTCATTCCCATGAAGCTCTTTAATGAAAAGGCTCCGGAAAAGCCCCCGAGACCTCCCATAACCTCAGGTCTCATGGTGTCTTTCACATATTCCTTTATAAGCTCAACCGAACGGTATCCGGCTTCGATATCCACTCCGGCACTTTTATAATCGTTCATGAGTATCCCTTTCTTCCCGCACTTTTCAGCTTTTCATCCTTTTTCAGGACCTCTTCCTTCATGTTCTCAGAATAGTCCTTCAGCTTTGAAAGCAGGCTCTCATCGCTTACTGACAGTATCTTTGCCGCAAGCAGTCCCGCATTCTTCGCACCGTCAATGGCCACAGTGGCAACGGGTATCCCCGGCGGCATCTGGAGGATCGAATACAGGGCGTCCGTCCCGGAAAGGGATTTGCTGTAAAGAGGCACGCCTATAACCGGCATCGGGAAAAGTGCTGCGCACATTCCGGGAAGGTGGGCTGCCATTCCGGCCCCGGCTATTATAACCTTTATGCCCCTTTCTTCCGCACCCTCCGCCCATTTAAAGAAGATATCCGGCTCACGGTGTGCCGAGATTATATTCATTTCATAATCGATACCTAACTCGTCCAGCACGTCTGCCGCTTTATTCATAACGGCAAGATCCGAATCCGAGCCCATTACTATGCCTACCTTTGCCATAGTCCTGCCTTTCCAAATCAGTATTAAGTGTTTTTAACTTATCCACTATACCATATATAGTATGATTTTGCATCTGCTTTTGATCAACAGCGTGCTTTTCTCAGAATGACAGCGGGACGTTAAGTTCCTCCGTACCCGGCACCGCAAAGAGACCGTCCTCTATCAGCGGGTATTCATTTCCCTCATCATCCACCGATACAATGGATAAAAGCTCATCATAGGGGATGGTCACATCCGTATGACACTCATAATATCTGAAGGAGGGATCTGTTTTCCTTTTTTCCGTATGCTCATTGTCCCGGGAAACGATCTCCCGTCCGTCCGGATTGTATACCGGAATATCCTCCGCCCTGCTGTAGCAGGTATCACCGAAAGCAAAATGGGGTCCGGTCTTTTCCGCGATCAGTATCTCAAGCCTTGAAAATATATCATATTTTTTCGCCATGCGGTACGCCGTGGTATTGGTTCCTATGGCAAATTCCCCCATCGGCAGGCTGTCGTGGTTATGAAGGATATTTTCCCTTATATAGTCCTTATTTTCCTTCCCGGTCTCAAAATTCGTACAGTTATAATCTTCTATAAAACCGTCCTTTATGCGGAATTCCAGATTCTCGTAGCGGAGCCCGAAGAGGTAAACCTCAGTCACATGGAGTATTCCCCCGGTTCCCTTCAATGCCGGTGAAGTAAATACCTCTCCCAGGGGAATGTTCACATCCGCAACACAGTTTTCAAATATCGTCTCTTTTGCGGGATCCTTAAGATCATGAAGGGATACGGTGATATCGGTCCTGTTCCCGTTCTTTCCTCTCACCCTTACCCTTCTTCCCTTTTCAAGGGCGAGTATCAGTTTCTGCTGTATATCCCTGTATTTCTCGTAATCAAGGGTATTTACCTTTATCGTCTCTTCAAATATTTCCTTAAACTGCGGTCCTATCTTCGGAACCGGGTAGGAGATTATCGTATAGGACCTCTCTTCTCCCGGTATGTAGCGGTTTACGATCTTGCCCATTTCCGATGACAGTCCCAGCATTATCCTCTGCTGCGGACCGCTCATCCTGAGGCTCTCCTTTTTATTGACAGGTGAAAAGGGTTCGGCCCCGAAGGTCTCCATTATGGCAGGCCCTGCGAATACCGCAGCTTCCTCCTTGAATTCTTCGTATGCGGATCTTATGATCTCAAGCTTTCTCTCCGCAAAGGCCTTATCCACGAAAACAGCCCTGTCATCCCTGTGGTCAAATTCCATCTGGCGGTTGCAGGCGCCTTCGTATCCTATCCTGAAATTGGAATTCCTGTTCGCGGCATAAAGTGCTCTCCGCATCAGGGTGACCTTCAGTCCCTCCTTCTCGAAATTTTCGGCAGCGGCCTTCACCACCCTTTCAAAGCCCAGCTCATATCGGATATTCACCGTCTTCTTTTTTGAAATATCCTTGCCGGTAACTTCAAAGCCCTTTATAAAGCCTCCGGTAAAGGTGTCCGCCATGGCCCTGATCTTTTCTTCCGGCAGGGATGCTATAAATTCCGCAGTCTTTCTCACGTCATCATTCACATACTCTCCAAAGAGATCCAGGTATGAGATATCCGAAAGATCGGATTCATTGATGATCCTGAGGGCAAAATCAAGGGAGGGATCTATCTGCGCCCTGACCCTTAAACGGACGGAATGATCCATGTAATCATAAACAAAGCTCTTTATCGCGGATCTTATGCTTTCATCCGGCACTTCAGCGCTGTCATCCGCAGAGAGGAAAAGACCGTAGAGCTCTAAAAAGAGCTCCAGCATTATCACCTCGTCAAAGAGCATTTTTTCCGCCCTGAAGGGTATGATATTCAGGCTTTCGTATGACACAAAGGACAGGAGCTGTCCACGTCCCTCTCCCAACTTCCTAACGGCATAGGCCGGATCATAATAGCTTTCTTCATATTTTCCGGGCAGGATCATATCATAGGAGGGCTTCAGGTAAAAAAAGGCCATTCTCTTAAAATAATCCGCTATATCGCCTTTCAGCGTGTTTTCTTCCGGTATAAGGGCTATACGCTCCATCGCCAGGGAATGGCGTTCCTGTATATCCCCGGGCGCTATGCCCTCAAAATATTCCGGTGAATCCGACATAAATAATACCTCCCCAAATAATGATCATGAGGACAGACAATATGGTGCCGAGCCTCGGAAAAAGCCTGAAGGTATCCCTTTCAATAAGGCTCACTATTCCGATGACCGCTCCCGCTGCGCCGAAAAAAAGGGACATGAATCCTGCTGCACTCAGGCGCTCTCCCGCATTGCCCCCGTTTTTTATCACTGAGGACATCACGACAAAAAACGAGATAAGGGAAAACGCAGCGCAGATAACGGAAACAATCCCTTTATAAGAAGTCTTTTTGCTTGTAAATAAGTATTTCCTGGAAAATAACATTTATCAGAAGATGATCCTGGATTTCCCGCTTAACAGCCTGCCGCCGGAAATAAGCAGCATTATGCCGCTCACTATCCCTACCACGAGAATCAGAACACCAACGGTGATGTTCACGGCTCCCGAAAACCTCATGCTCCTGTATAACCTTTCATTGTTTTCCATTTATGTCCTTTTCCTTTCCATCCCTCGGATCTGAGACTAACGATGAATCCTTATCTTATTTACATCCGTACTTCTCATAATACTCGTCTATGGCCTTTTTCAGCCTGTCGTCTATCACCTTTTTACCCTTCACCTCATGGGTCATGAGATATTCAGTGACTTCCGACATCTTCGCTATGGCCGTAGTTTTAAAGCCGTAGGTATCTTCTATCTCGGCAAGCGCTGATTTCTCGCCGCTTCCTCTTTCCTCCCGGTCAACTGAAACGCAGAGGCCGAGGATCTTTATATCTCCCCGCTCCTTAAGGATAGGTACCGTCTCTCTTATGGAGGTTCCGGCCGTGGTCACATCTTCTATGATCACTACCCTGTCGCCGTCTCCTATGGGACCTCCGAGGAGTATGCCCTTATCGCCGTGATCCTTTATCTCCTTACGGTTTGAAGCATATCTTATCTCCTTCCCGTAAAGCTCACTGTATGCGATGACTGTCGCAGTCGAGAGCGGAATGCCCTTATATGCCGGGCCGAAGAGCACGTCAAAGTCATCGCCGAAAGCGTCGTGTATGGCTCTCGCATAGTATTCACCCAACCTCTTTAACTGGGCTCCCGTTCTGTAAAACCCCGTATTTACAAAAAAGGGTGTGTTTCTGCCGCTCTTTGTAACAAAGTCCCCGAATTTTAAGACTTCGCACTCCAGCATAAATTCTATGAACTGTTCCTTATAGATTTCCATTGATATCCCTCACCATGTCCTTTACAGCTTCCCTTGCAGCTTCCGCATAATGCATTTCGTCAAACCTGTCCTTATAGGGTTCCTTCGTATAGGCTGCGATTATTCCCCTTGAGGAATTCACTATGGCTCCCAGTCCGTCCTGATTAAAGAATCCCTTCAGGTCCTCCGCCTTTCCGCCCTGGGCGCCGTATCCCGGCACCAGTATGCAGGCATGGGGCATGATCTTCCTGAGGGCCTTTCCCATTTCCGGATAGGTGGCTCCCACAACTGCTCCCACATTGGAATATCCGTCTTCCATGGTCTCCAGTCCCCACTTCTCCACATGCTCCGCCACTATCTCATACAGGGGTTTTCCGTCCACCGTCCTGTCCTGGAATTCTCCGGAGGATTTATTGCTGGTCTTTACCAAAACAAAGATGCCTCTGTCGCTTATCTTACATACATCCGTAAAGGGCATCACTCCGTCACTTCCGAGATACGGGTTTACGGTGCAGAAATCCTCGTCAAAAAGCCGGAACTTTTTCTCTCCGATCTCTATCTCGCCTATATGTGCCTTCGCATAGGAGGCGGAGGTATTGCCTATATCTCCTCTTTTGATATCTCCTATGACCAGCAGTCCCTTTTCATGGCAGTAATCAACCGTATCCTTAAAGGCCTGCAGTCCAGGTATGCCGAACTGCTCATACATTGCTATCTGGGGTTTTACCGCAGGGATCAGGTCGTAAACCGCATCCACTATGCCCTTATTGAAATTGAATATGGCTTCTCCCGCACCCTCCGGGGTTTCGCCGCACTTTTCAAAAGCCGCTTTCTTTATATGCTCCGGAACAAAGGAGAGATTGGGATCCAGTCCCACGCACACCGGAGCATTGGTTTCCTTTATCTTTTTGATCAGTTTTCCTATCATAAGTTCACCTTGTCTTTAAGAATTTGTATTCCCTCTGGGCTGCTTCGTCATCCGGATACTTTGAGAGATAACTCTCCATCAGCACCGTTGCCTTTTTGAAGTCGGCAAGATGCTCGTATGCCACTATCTGGTTAAAGAGAAGGGACTGGTCCATCTCCTCCCCGCCCTGCTTCAGCCCGGTTTCAAAGGATTCCAGGGCTGCCGCATAATCGCCGGTATCCATTTCACAGAGTCCCAGCTGGTTATAAATATCCACATTGCCCTGATTGTCCTCCAGATAGGTCTTGTACAGGGATGCGGCATAGGACTTGTCTCCCAGGGCTTCATAGGTCTTTCCGAGCCACAGGATCAGCAGCGGATCGGAGCCGTCACCCCTGGCGGCCTCCAGCTTGTCCCTGGCTTCATCATATTCCTCCAGGAAGTAATAGAGCTTACCCTTCTGAAAATCGTTTATCTTCGTAAGCTCCATGGCGCTTTTCAGGAAATTGCCGCCTTCTTCCGCAAGCCCTGCATTTGCCATGCATTCATAGATATCGATGTAGAGATCCGGGTCGTCCTTTTTCAGCTCAACCGCGGTATTGAAATCCCTTACCGCCATATCGCTGTCATTTAATGCGAGCTCCGCCTTTCCCCTCAGGAAAAAAGCATCCGGATCATCGCGCCTTAAGTTTATTATCGAAGTGCAGGTATCCCTTGAAGCCGCCGGGTCACCGTTCCTGAATTCCGCCACCGCTAAATAGAAGGCGGTATCAAATTCCAGCTCCCCGATACGTCCGTCGGATTCGCTTAAAGAGCCCTTCAGGACGGTCACTGCTTTATCATAATCGGCCTTTCCCATATAGGCTATGCCCTGTCCGCGGAGGGTCTCCTGGGCGTTTTCCCCCTCTTCTGCCGCAGTGTCAAAGAACTGCAGGGCATTATCATATTCCCTCTCGGATAAAGCCTGATAGCCAAGGAGGTTATTATCCTTTATCACTGCATCACTGCAGCCGGTCATCAGGAAAAGCCCGGCAAAGAGGGCAGGCAGTATAGCTTTTATTTTATGGATTATTCTGTATCTGATCAAAGCCTGTACGTGCGGTAACAGTTCTTTCCCGCTTCCTTTGCATCGTAGAGCGCCTTGTCCGCAGCCTTGAACAGGCTGTCGTAATCCGCACCGTCCCGGGCAAAATACGCAATGCCTATGCTGCAGCTGATACCCACGCTCTTTCCTTTATCTTCAAAAACTCTTTTTATGGATCTGTTCAGTCTTGATGCTCTTTCTTCTGCGATACCCCTCGTGGTATTCCTTATGAATACCATGAATTCGTCTCCTCCCATACGTCCCACGTAGTCCGTTTCACGGAAGGTGTCCCTTATGCAGGAAGCAACATATTTTATCACCCGGTCGCCGTATTCATGGCCCAGGGTATCGTTTACATTCTTAAAGTTATCCGTATCCACCATCATCATGGCGTGGCAGGAATTCACATCCCCTTCCGCAATGCATTTTTCAACACTGCTCTGCATGGCGGTCTTGTTTAGGAGTCCCGTCATGCCGTCCAAAAGGGCCCTGGTCTCAAGTTCTTCCCTCTCGGCCTTCTCTGCGGTAATGTCCTTTGCCGAACCTATGACACGTATCACCCTGTCCTGCTTATCCGTAAAGCTGGCGTAGGTCATACGGAACCAGACATACTCCCTGCTGCCACCGGGTCTGATCCTGTACTCCATCACACCCTTTTTCGCGGTCTTCAGGCATTCCTTAAAAAGCTCTTCACAGGTTTCCAGATCCTCGGGATGAATAACGTCCCCGAGCCTGGAATTCGCCATAAAGTGCTTTATTACCCTTCTTCTCCCCTCTCTGTCTCTTTCGGAGGTCTCCATGGTGTCGTTCAATACGTTGTAATCATATTCCGTATTGTCCACGGCTTCTTCAATGAGTTTCAGCCGTTCGGTCTCCATGTAGAGCTGTTCCGTGTTTCTCTGGAGCTCGGCCTGGATAAGCTTCTCATTGGTAACGTCATTTAATACCACGAGAAACCTTTTCTTGCCTTCGCTGTCCGTATAGATCCTTCCCTTGTGATAGACCCAGATGATATCGTCCATCAGGCCACGGACCCTGTATGTCAGCTCCACACTGTCAAAGAACATGGTCTGGTTCTTTATCTGCTCATGAACCATGGTTCTGTCAAATTTGTAGACAAAGAGCTCAAAGCTGTTATAGAAATGTTCCCTGAAGCTCTGCTCCGAACATCCGAAGATATTCAGCAGGCCGTCGCTGATATAGCCGATCTTTTCTGTTTCGGCGTCATACTCCATGACTCCCCCGGGTATATTGTCGAGAAGCATGGAGAGCATCTGCTTCGTGCTGAGGAGCTCCGCCTCAAGGCTCTCTATTTTTTCGCTTTCTGAATTAGCCATACAGAATGATTATATATGGTTTGCAGCTCTGTATCAAGGTGAGCTGAAAGATCCTCCCCCTCTTATTCTCCGAGGGAGGCCAGTTTTTCAGCAACATCGGCACCGGTAAGCGGCTCAACTACCTGATCCAGATCTCCCTCCATTACCTTTTCCAGCGAATAAAGAGTCAGGCCTATCCTGTGATCCGTCAGTCTGGACTGGGGGAAATTATAGGTCCTGATCTTTTCCGAACGGTCTCCGGTACCCACCTGGGACTTGCGGAGTGACGCTTCCTCGGCGTGGGCCTTTGCCTTATTAAGGTCATAGAGCTTGGCCCGGAGTACCTTAAAGGCCTTTGCCTTGTTCTTTATCTGGGACTTTTCATCCTGACAGGATATCACTATTCCCGTCGGGATATGGGTGAGGCGCACCGCGGAATCTGTGGTATTTACGCACTGTCCGCCGTTTCCCGACGCCCTGAACACATCGATACGGCACTCGTTGGGATCGATATTCACCTCTATTTCCGTAGCTTCCGGCATAATGGCGACGGTCACCGTGGAGGTATGTATCCGTCCTCCCGACTCGGTCTCCGGCACCCGCTGCACCCTGTGGACACCGCTTTCGTATTTCAGCTTCGAGTATGCGCCCTTGCCGTTTATCATAAAGCTCACGAACTTGAATCCGCCGATACCCGTATCCTCCACATCCGTGGTCTCCACGGAAAAGCCCTGTTTTTCCGCGTATTTCACATACATGCGGTAGAGACTGGACGCGAACAGCGCCGCCTCATCTCCTCCGGCACCGGCTCTTATCTCCACTATAACGTTCCTGTCATCATCCGCGTCCTTCGGGATCAACATGAGCTTTAATCCCTTCTCCAGCTCGGGACGCTTCTTTATGGCGTCATTCAGCTCTTCCTTTGCAAGAGCTTTTAATTCCGGATCCTCCTCACTTTTTATCATCTCTTCGGAATCCGCAATAGCCCTCTCATTTTCCTCGTATGCCCTGTAGGCATCCACAACGGGAGAGAGCCTGCCCTGCTCCTTTAAGAGCTCCATATATAATTCTGAATCGTCGGAGGTCCCGGGATTATTCAATCTCTCGGTGATCTCCTCGTACTTTAAGACTGTTTCCTTAAGCTTTTCAAACATTTCACTACTCTTTCGTTTCCCGAATAATCCTTTAATACTTCGATATGGCTGAAACCCGCACTTTCCAGCAGGGCCGAGACCGCGCTTCCCTGGTCGTATCCGATCTCCAGGAAAAGACTGCCTCCGTCACAGAGATATTCTCCTGCCTTCGCTGCTATTTCCCTGTAAAACAGGAGCCCGTCCTCTCCTCCGTCCAGGGCGTTATGGGGTTCATGGAGTTTCACTTCCTCCATCAGGCCTTCTATTTCTTTACTTTTGATATAAGGGGGATTACAAAGGATATGGTCGAATCTGCCGTTTATTTCCCGGAACAGATCGCTTTTAGTAAACTGCGCGTCCCTGACTCCGAGTTCTTCCGCGTTTCTCCTTGCAAGAGAAAGCGCTTCTTCGGAAATGTCGGCTCCTGTTCCTCTTATATCATTTTTATATTTCATAAGAGACAGGAGTATACAGCCGCTGCCGGTGCACATATCAAGGACATCCGCGCCGTCGCATACATCTTTCAGAGCTTCTTCCACCAGAAATTCCGTATCTATCCTGGGGATCAGGACTTTGTCCGAAACCAGGAAGGACAGTCCCATAAAAACTGTCCTGCCTGTGATCAGCTGCAGGGGATAGCGGCCGCTTCTTTTTTTCAGCGCCTCTTCATATCTTTCTTCTTCCTCTGCGCTTAAGGACTCTTCATCTCCTCTTGTGAGGATAAAGGTTCTGTCCTTTCCGCTTATATGCTCCAAAAGCAGCCTGCTGTCCAAAGCATGCTCTTCGATACCGGCATCTGATAATATCCCGTCTCCGTACTTCAGAGCATCGCTATAAGTCATTTCCGAAATTTTCCTTCAGATATTTTTTCCAGTCAAAAACCGCTTCAACTGACGCTATGCCGACCATTATCATATCGTCATCCGGCTCCATCGTGGTGAGCTTCTGCATCATGAGCCCGGGCGCCGACAGCGACCGGATAAGGGGATTGTTGCTGCGCCCCGCAAGCCTTATGAATTCATAGGCCACCCCTGCGATAAGGGGTATCAGCAGGATACGGAGCCCCGCCCGCAAAAGCCTGCTCTTTACATCTATTAATGAGAAAAAGAGGATCGAAACCACCATTACATACAGTAAAAAGCTGGTGCCGCATCTCCTGTGCTCCCTTGACGCTGCCCTGACATTTTCCAGGTTCAGCTCATGCCCTGTTTCCAGGCAGTTTATGCACTTATGCTCGGCACCGTGATAACGGAATACCCTCTTTATATCCTCCATTGCCGAAATGGCTTTTATATAGATCACAAAGATCAGAAGCCTTATTATTCCCTCGATAAGGGCCAGAAGATGGCTGGATCCCACCCACTTTGAGAAAACCAGGGAAAGGTAATAGGGGATCACCATGAAAAGCCCCAGGGCAAAGAAGATAGAAAAGATCATTATCACCACGGTGAGCACGCCCATGCTGCTCTCATGCTCCGCAGCCGTCATGACCTTCACCTTGTCAGGATCCTTAGTGTTTCCTTTTTTAGCTGCCGCGTTTTCCTCTTCGGCGTAAAAATCCGCTGAGTAGTTTATCGCCTTCATTCCCAGCACAAGGGAATCCACGAAGCCCGCGATACCGCGGAGTATGGGGATGTCAGCCACCGCCTCCTGAGGAATTATGCCCTTATATTTATCCTTTATAACAGCCATATCTCCGTCCGGCTTCCGCACTGCCACGGCGTAATCTTCCTTATTTCTCATCATTACGCCTTCCATGACAGCCTGTCCGCCTATGCCGGAGTATTTGGCATTGCATGCATTATTTTCAGCCAATCCTGTACCTCAACAAAACATATCGAAAAACAAAAATCTATTGAAAACAAAAGCCGCCACCATTTGGTGACGGCCATATTTTTTGTTTATGCTTCCTTCATGCCATACTTCTTATTGAACTTGTCTATTCTGCCGTCAGCACGGGTCGCTTTCTGCATTCCCGTGTAGAAGGGATGGCACTTCGAGCAGACTTCAACTCTTATCTCTTCCTTGGTGGAGCCTGTCGTAAAAGTATTTCCACAGTTACATGTTACCTTTGCCTGATAATATTTAGGCTGAATTTCCTGATTCATAAACCTCACCTTTCTATACCGTAGATTACCAACCCACGATCATTCCAATAAAACAAACTGTTTTTTCAAACAGCCCATAAAGGATACCACAGCCAAATCGAAAAATCAATAGGCACTTTTCTCATGGCTTTACTTTGAATCGAACATCTCCTTATCCAGCATGCCTTCGCTCTTTGCGACGATGGTTGTGGCGGCCAAATCCCCCGTCACATTATTCATGGTGGTGAACATATCGAGGAAAGGGTTTATTGCCATGATAAGTCCTACTGCCTCGATTGGTACTCCTATATGTTCCAGTACGATGCCCAGGCATACCAGTCCCGCCCCGGGCACTCCCGGTGCGCCAAGGGACAGCATTATGACTGTGATCATCATGGATACGAGAAGGGATCCCGAAACCGGAACCGCATACATCCTTGCTAAGAACAGCGAAACAATTATCAGGTTAATGGTTGCTCCGTCCATATTTACCGTAGCGCCGAGAGGAATGGAAAAGCTTGAGAGTTTCTGGGATACGCCAAGCTTCTCGGTACAGATGTTCATGCTGACAGGCATGGCAGCGCTGCTGGATGACAGGGCAAAGCTCGTCAGCATTCCCTCACGTATCTTCCTGAAGAAGGTGACAGGATTAAGGCGTGCGACCACCATCACTAAAATGCCGTAGATCATTATCATGCAGACTATTCCCAATAAGAAGGTTCCGCACATTCCGAGAAGGGACAGGATGGTATCAGTCCCCAGCTGTATCAGCATGATGACAACTGAACAGAAGGCTGCGAGGGGGATGCATCTTGAAAACATGGTTGTGACGGCTAAAAAGAGCTCATTCAGACCCTCAAAGAGCCCGGAGAGTTTTTCGGAATAACTCCCCACAGCGCCAACAGCTATGCCGCAGATCACCGCAAGGAAGATCAACTGCAGCGTATCTGACTCCAAAAACGGTTTTATAAAGTTGTCGGGCACTATATTAATGATCGTGGTTAGAAGCGATGTGTCGGCATTGGTATCAATATTCACAACCTGAGACGCCGCATCCAGACCCGCACCCCATGCTCCCGGATGAAGCAGTGTTGAAAGTGTCAGTGCCAGCACAGCCGCAATGATGGTGGTCAGAAGGTACATTCCCATCACCTTTGCTCCCATGCGGCCAAGCTCCGAGAGATTTTTGAACTGAGAGATACAGGTTACTATTGAAAAGAAAACCACCGGCCCCACTATGATCTTCAGGGCATTCATAAACATTGTCTTTACCGGATCCAGGAAGTACTTGCACATGCCGTCCGCAAGCCAGCCGGGAAACAGGAATTTGGCGATCAGTCCTATAAATATTCCCAGGATAAGAGCATACATGGTTAATACAAGAGAGGACCGCTCAGCCTTGCCTGCCGCAATAGACGCCCTGTTTATTCCGTTTCTGTATGAGTATTTAAGTTTTTCTCCATGAGCCTTCAGGATGATGGCTCTTATGGCTTTTTCCGTATCCTTTTCGTTCTGATTCAGGGATCCCGCCTGTTTGATCCGGCCGGTATCCACCTCTCTTCCTGGAGCGGAAATATCAATACATACATCGCCGAGTCTCTTTTTTACGGCGATATCTATTTCCATCTCTTCCGTGCCGTGATTTACGAAACCGGCTATTATCTCTTCCGCAAGAAGCTCCGCACGAACCTTAAGTGTTTTTCCGACATTCATCTTTACCATGGCTTCGTTTATGAATGTCATTGCCTCCGTAAGGTAATCTCCATGGGAAGTTTTCACCGTTGTTATCATGTTTCCCATATCTGTCTCTCCTTTGATCTCATCCCAAAGCGTTTTCCAATATCTTCATTCCGTCCGGCGTAAGTATGGATTCCGGGTGGAACTGAAGTCCGAATACCGGATACTCCTTATGCATCACTGCCATCACTTCTCCCTCGCGTGTAACGGCCGTAACCTGAAGGCAGTCCGGAATGGTCTTCGGATCTGCAGCAAGGGAGTGGTAGCGCGCAACCTTAATGGTTTTAGTCAATCCACGGAACAGGGGACAATCGGTTTCCACCTTCACAACAGACTGTTTCCCGTGCATCAGTTCTTTTGCGTAAGTTACGGTCGCACCGAAAGCCTCGCAGATCGCCTGATGTCCGAGGCATACGCCGAGGATCGGTATCTTACTGCCCAGGTTTTTTACCGTATTTATGATGACGCCCGCATCCTCCGGCCTTCCGGGGCCGGGCGACAGGATTATCCTGTCCGGATGAAGGGCATCTATCTCCGCCACACTCATTTCATCATTTCTTATCACCTTTATATCGGGATTGATCATACCCACCATCTGATAAAGGTTATAGGAAAAGCTGTCATAGTTATCAATAAGCAGGATCATCCGTCAAACCTCCTCTGCGAGTTCCAGAGCGTTCAGCACAGCCCTCGCCTTATTCAGGCATTCCTCGTATTCCTTTTCCGGCACGGAGTCATAAACGATCCCCGCTCCGCTTCTGACAAAGACCCGGCCGTTCTTTCTGTAGGCTATCCTTATGGCTATACAAGTATCCATGTTTCCGGTGAAATCTATATAGCCTATGGCTCCGCCGTAAATACCCCTCTTATTGTTCTCCAGTTCCCCTATAAGCTGGCATGCCCTGATCTTCGGTGCTCCGGAAAGAGTTCCCGCAGGAAGCACTGCAGCAATGGCATCAAAGGCATCCTTATCCGCTCTGATCTCACCCCTCACTGTGGAACCTATGTGCATGACATGAGAAAAATGCTCAATGCTGTGGAGCTTTTCGACCTGAACGGATCCGATCCGGCTTACCTTTCCCAGATCATTTCGGCCGAGATCCACCAGCATGTTGTGCTCCGCCAGCTCCTTCTCGTCTTTAAGGAGCTCCTGCTCCAGCCTTATATCCTCCTCCGGAGTTTCCCCCCTCTTCCTGGTCCCTGCCAGCGGGAAGGTGTGCAGTATCCCGTTTTCAAGTTTTACAAGGGTTTCCGGCGATGCTCCGGCGACCTCCACATCTGTTCCGGAAAAATAGAACATATAGGGAGAAGGATTGATGGTACGAAGTACCCTGTAGGTATTTAAAAGACTTCCGTCAAAAGGGGCGGACAGGCGGTTTGACAGCACTATCTGGAAGATATCCCCTTCCTTGATATGATGCCTTGCCTTTTCCACCATGTCGCAGAATTCCTCTTTTTCAAAAAGAGGCGTAACCTCTCCGGTAAGCTTCCCTCCCGGTTCATCCTTGGCCTTGCCGCTCCTTAAGAGCTCCGCCATGGAATAAAGCTCTTCCTCCGCCTTGTGATAGTCTTTTTCAAGATCACCGTTAAGCGGCATATTTACTATAAGTATTATCTTCTGTCTTAAATTATCAAAGGCAATGACCTTATCAAAAAGCATCAGGTCCACGTCCTTGAAGTTTTCCGTATCCTCACCGTCCCATCTGGCTGATGGTTCGCTGTATCCTATGAAATCATAGGAAAAATAGCCCACAAGGCCTCCGGTGAAGGAAGGAAGATTATCAAAGCGGGGACTTCTGTGCTCGTTCATTATCTTTCTGAGATACTCCGAGGGATCATCCGTATTGATCCTAATATCTCCGTCGCAGAGCTCTCCGCCTGTGCAGGTAATGCTTTTTTTCGGGTCATAGCCCAGGAAGGTATAGCGTCCCCAGGTCTCATTAGCAACTGCAGATTCCAGCATGTAGCTGTGGGTTGAAATGCTTTTCAGTTTTTTAACCGCTTCTATGGGAGTAATAAAATCCGAAAGTATTTCCATACTTACCGGCAGGATATCATATTTTCCGCTTTCAGCTGTCTTCTGAACCCCGGCGAATCCGGGAAAAATCTTATTCATCTGTCGTCGAAACCGCTCCTTTCCTCTTCCAAAGTATTCACATTATATCACAAATACCGTAAAACTCCCTTTTTCTAACGTATGAAACATAAAAAAATGCCCCGGCGCAGGCGAAAGCGCTGTGCAGGGGCTAAAAGGCAAGTATTATAGAGAACAGAAGGCGAGGTTCAGAATATCGGTTCCGGGTCATTACCCTGGCCGAAGCGCTCCTTGTTGTCCTCGGCTGTGGCGATGACTCTGTCCTTGTTTTCCACGAATACCTTTGCGATGGCAGGGTCGAAGTGTTTTCCGGCTCCTTCCTCGATTATCTTAAATGCTGTTTCGTAGCTCATGGGATCCTTGTAGCTCCGCTTTGAAAGCAGGGCGTCAAATACGTCGGAAACCGCCATGATACGGGCAGAAAGAGGAATGGCCTTTCCTTTGAGGCCGGTGGGATATCCGGATCCGTCCCATTTCTCATGGTGGTAGGCCGCCACATTCAGTGCTTCCTTCAGATATCCTGTATCTCCGGTGAGCTTGATGGCCCTCTCTATTATGTCCATTCCGGTGGTGGTATGCTTCTTCATCTCTTCGAATTCATCATCCGTAAGCCTGCCGGGTTTATTCAGTATCACATCGGAAACCGCGATCTTTCCCACATCATGAAGGGGAGCCGCGTAATTCACGCACTTAACGTATTCCTCGTCATTCATGTTCTCGCTGTAGATATTGTTTTCCTTCAGGAGTTCCTGGATCAGCCGGACATAAGCGGCGGTCTTTCTGATGTGGTCCCCGGTGCACTTGTCCCGGCTCTCCACCAGATCCGCAAGAACGTAGATCAGTCCGCTCTGCATGAATTCGATCTGCTCGCTCTTCTCCTTTACCTCTTCTAAGTACCTGACGGTATCGCTGAGAGTCTTCACCAGCACCTGATAAAGATTCTCCAGCTCATTGGCGGTGGAGATATCAAGGGATTTCAGCCTGTCGACGCTGACCTCCAGCGCCTGCTCGCTGTTATAGGCAAATTCTCCGGAGGCATGGGTCATGGCTCCGACGGGATAGGTCAGATGATAATTAAAGAACCAGAGGGAAAGCACCAGCACCAGAATAAAGAATCCTATAAAAAGTGACAGAACCTTTGCAAGGAAGCTGATACCGTTGCTTGTAATATCCTCCATATTGATGTCAGCGCAGGCATAGCAGACACAATTACCGTTTTTATCAAATACCGGCTCATAATCCGTAAGAAGCCAGCCGTAGCGGTCCTTTACTATGACGGGATCCACATTTCTCCCGGCCATCAGATCCGCAACATGGGGCAGGAAGTCCTCCTCATAAGGGATCACCGCTCCGGGCTCTTCACCCTGAAGCTCGTCAGTGTCAAGGTCAAATACCACCTTGTATCCGTTGGGAGTCATCCTGTAAACATAGATATACTTTATGCTGGCGGAGCTGTGCAGTATCTCTGTAAGCTTTTCCTCCGCCTTCAAATAGTCCGGTGACGCTTCCCCCATTTCGATATATTCATCTATCTTCTCCGGATCCAGGGACGCAGCCGCGATCTTTGCGGCGTTTATGCCCATCTCCTTATACTGCTCCATCGACTGGTTGCGGTAGAGAATAAAGCTGATCGTGGAAGTAGCCACTGTAATAAAAAGCATTATGACGCAGACCAGAATGGATATCTCGCTCTTTAATGAGAGACCCCTGGTGCCCGTACTCTTTACTTCATTTATCTCTTCATTGCTTAAGGGTTTCTGCCGCCAGTCGGTAAGGCTGAGAATCGCCGCAGTATCCTTCGGCATAACCTTCATGAGGCCGTAGGCACAGACAACCGTGATAGCCTTGTCGATTATATCCAACAGGAAATCATGGGATATCTGCCCGAAAAATCCCGATTCGGAGGGTCCGAAAATAAACCAGGTAAGGACAGATCCCACCACGCCTCCGAAAAAGGCGAGAAAGGGAATGGTCAGAAGGGATTTGAAGAAGTTCTTAAAGTATCCTTTCTCCGCAAAATATGTCGCCGTAATGGCAATAAGCACGCTTATCCCCGCGTAGTACATATTGGTGGGATCTGCGGTGGAATTAATGATATTCGTGATATAGCCCACGAAAATCCCCGGAAGATAACCGCCAAGTACCGCGCCGAGAAGCGTGCCTATATTATCCACATAGAGCGGCAGCCCGAAATGCTTTACCAGCCTGTTTACGGCGATATTGATAAAAACAAACAGGAGATATACCAGTATCAGCTTAACCTTGTTCTTTTTAACAGCTTCCATGACTCCCCCCGTTAACTGAAGTTTTACTTCCCTTTCATTTTCTTAACGGAATAAATACCTAAGGCTATGGAGAAAAGGAATCCCACAACCGCAAGTAACGGCATCTCTCCGTATACCTTGGGACCCATATCCGTAAGGCAGAGCAGGCAGGAACCGAAGAATATCACACAGGCAAATACGGCAAGGATTATGTTCGTTACAATTTCACCCAGAGCTTCCACAAAGGGTTCATACCCTGTGAACTCCAGATTGATCTTCATATTGCCCTTTACAATATCCTTCAGGGCATCTGCGCAGAGCGCCGGTATCTTGGCAGCCTTTTTGCCGAGAGACAGGGCTTCCGCACCCACATTCACATCCGCTATACTGGTTCCCGACATGTATCTATCCAGAAATCCGTCCAGATCCTGCATGAGCTTGCCCCTGTCGGTCTTATCCGTTGTGGTTCCTACAGACATGGCCGCAGACGCGAGAGCATCGGAATCTCACTGGATGACTCCCAGCACGATCTCCGAGATCAGGTTTATACTGGAATCGCTGATGGTTCCGATCATACCGAAATCAATCCAGTAGGGCTTGCCATCGGCGAACATGATATTTCCCTGATGGGGGTCGGCGTGGAACATGCCCACATCCAAAACCTGATGAACATAGCTTCTCACTATCTTCTCACCCACCTCAGCCAGCTGATAACCGTCTTCTATCAGCTTCTCCTTATGGGAAATGGAATAACCGTCCACATAGGTCATCGTGAGTATTCTCTCTGTGGAGAGCTCATCAATGATGGTGGGACAGGATACAACCTCATCATCCTCTATGCACTTTTCCCGGAATATGCGGGTATTTTCCGCTTCATTCCTAAAATCCAGTTCTTCCTTTGTAACCTTTTCCAGCTCTTCGATAACGGACAGAAGGTCTATCATGTTTCCGTCATCATCGCCTTCAACGACTACATTTACGATGCCGCCGAGCTTCTTTAAGAGCTCGAAATCCTGGTCCGTCATCTCGGCGATCAGCGGACGCTGCACCTTTGTAACGACCCTTGTCCCGTCCTTCAGAACGCCGTAATGCACCTGGCCTATGGAAGCGGAGCCCAGGGGCTCGTCCCTGAACTCATCATAGATCTCGTCTATCTTTTTCCCGGTCTCCTGCTCTATTACAGCCTTTGCAACCTCGGGATCGAGCGGCTGGACATTCTGACGGAGCTTTACAAGTTCCTCGCAGTAGCTCTCAGGCAGGAGATCCGTACGGCTGGACATGATCTGTCCGATCTTTACGTAGGTAGGCCCCAGATCCTCAAGGGTTGTCCTGAGTTCAAGCGGCGTCAGACCCCCGGCATAGAAATTGTGCCTTGCAAAGATACCCATGATCTCTGCACCGCGGGTCTTCTTCATCATATTCATCCTGGCGATTTCTTTATGAAGAAGTTTATTCAATACATCACTGTTTTTCTTTGGTGTTGTTTCAGGAGTTCGGGAGCAGAAATCACTTCCTCATTCTCTAAATGTTCCTTAACTATATCCTTAAGCTTACTTTCCTGTATCTTTTCATTTTCGTTAGCCATATTCCGTTACCCCCTATGCTTTTCTTATAGGCCATACCCAGATAAGCCTAAGGGCACTGACTATGGAAGCAAACACTATTACAAAACCGATGATCTGCTTGAAATCACCCTCAGTTTTCCACCAGGGATTTATCATTATCAAAAGTCAGCAGACTATCTGAAGCACGTACAGCGGGATCAGAACCCACCAGCCCTGCCTTTCGGAACGTCTGGCATAAACATAGGAATGAAAGATCCCATGGAGACTTTCAAGTATCAGGAAAAGTCCCAGGAAAAATCCCAATACAAAGATGACGTCATTCTGGAATATAAGAACAGCAATACCGCCGATCCCAAGGGCTATGGCCCCCGTCAGAAAAATGAAATGTATCAGGGCTTTATTGCTGCTCAGAAAATCAAATATCATCCCAAGGGAAATAATGATCATGACAGAGCCCCCTGCCGTAATAAGCGAAGGAAGGTAGTCCTCCGGCAGTATCAGCAGTATTACTCCGAACGCCATAAGAATGATTGCAGTCATAATGGCGCCACGCTTAAGGCTGTTTAGACCTTCAAAAATCATAGCGACCTCCTGTAAATAATAGAATTGTATAATAATAAATATATCCCAAATCATCGGGAAATGCCACCATATAATGCCTCAATCCCTTTTATCCCTGTCGATCAGACTGAGTGCTGCCACGGATACCAGCGCAAAGATTATCATCATAAATATCAGCGCTCCCCATCCCGGCAAAACATTCGAGATAACGCTCTCATAAGCCGGATTTGCGTTGTGCTGTCCGGACCAGGCCAGAATATCGTTTACGGTACCGCTCTGCTCTGCTTGTATCAGAACTTCCTGAACCGGCTGCCTGCCTTTGATCGTTATATCCTTAAACTGGACCATTGTGTTCCAGAGGGTTACCATCGGCTGTTCATTGAATCGGCCTATCGTACACAGTATGTCCATCCCCCAGTGGGATATGGTCGTGACCTTCAGGAAATCCGCAGCTCCCAGTTCGAACATCCCTCCGGAAAAGAGCAGCTGGTAGATAAGGAGGAAGGGCATCACCGTCATCGCAGAGGTAGTGGTCTTTACGATACAGGAAACCATCAGCGCCATGATATCCGCCGTATATGTAACGAGCAGTATCGTAATCCCCATATCCACCACTCCGGAGGAAGTAACGATCCCCTCTGCAGGGATCTGTACTCCGGCTATTACGCAGATCAGAATGGTGATGATGGTCTGCAGGAAACAGAGTATCAGCTGGTAAAGCATGTGGCTCAGTATATACGATGAAATATACATGCCCGTGCGGTGTTCCTTTTTAATGATCTCCCGCTCACGGCATACGACCTGGATGGAATTAAAGAAGCCGTTCCAGATGCAGACGCAGGTCAGCGCAAAGGTTCCGGAAGTAGTCCCCTCCTGGGTCACGAACATATTGGCACCCGCAACAAAGGTCACCAGCGCGGCGATCAGCGCGCCGAAGGGAAGAACCTTCCAGTCACTCTGATATACGAACATCCTCAGGAATTTTGTTAAATAAACCCGGATCTGGGATATGCGCCCTCTGTACCGGATCTTTCCGGATGATCCTTCTGTCATGAAGCAGAACCTCCTTCCGTTAAACCGGCATAAAGCTCATATTTCCCTATGAATTCGTCCGAGCGGCCCTCTCCGCCCTCTTCTTTACTGTTAAGGCACATTACCACCTGTTCCATCGTCTCATGCCCAAAGAACTCCCGCGCTTCGGAAGGGCTGCCGTAAAAGGCGAGCCTTCCCACATTATCGGAATCCTTGGCAAGCACGATCACCTTATCGAAAAGATCTATGACGCGGTCCGGAGTATGAGTGATAACTATCACTATCCTGCCCTCATCGGCGATCTGTCTCAGCTTCGTGAATATCTCCCTGGAGATCACGCCGTCAAGACCGGAATCCGGCTCATCCAGGATAAAAAGCTCCGGGTCGGTGATAAGCTCCGTTGCTATGCAGATACGGCGGAGCTGTCCCCCGGACTTCTTTGATACGAGGCCGTCCTGTCCCGTGGTAAGGCCGAGAAGATCCATGACTTCCTTAATCTTCGTATTCCTTTCCTTGCCGGAAACTGATCTCGGAAGGCGCATTACCGCAGCATCATTCACTGTGCGGATGACCGTATCCTTGCCTCTTATCAGATTCTGCTGGGGTACAAAGCCTATCTTATGCTTTACCCTGCTGTAATCCTTATATACGTCCGTACCGTTTAAGCGGATTTCGGCATCCGCCTTTTCATAACCGGTTATGGCGTTTAGCAGCGTTGTCTTTCCGGCTCCTGATCCTCCAAGGAGCAGCACGAGGGATCTGTCCGGGATATTCATGGCTATGTCTTTAAGAAGATACCTTGTCTTTCCGAAGTCTTTGGTGGCACGGCTCTTAATGCTGATACTGAGGCCCTGATCCTCAGGGGAAAAGCCGCCGGTAAGCCTGTTTCCGCCCGGAGCCTCTGCCCCGGCCTCCTGCTGTTCTTCTCCCGGCACGGCCTTCACAGGCTGGAATCTCTTTCCCACACCGAGTATGAGAAGGGTGATCCAGTTACTGATAAGCCACAAAAGGATCCATCTTTTCCTGAGCCCGAAGACCTTCGTTATCTCAAGGAAAATACGGATCCTGTATATGAATAAAAATATAAAGAGAACAAAGTGAATGAGGGAAGCAAGAACCCCTGTCCTGCTTTCCCTTAGAGAACCGCCGGAAAGCATGGCGACAACAAACAAAAGGTCAATGAAACCGCAGTACCTGCCTTCCGTATACATTTCCAAAGACTCTCCGAGAGCGTAAAAACGCTGTCCCGGTATAAAGGCTTTCCACCTGCCCTTCCAGCCAAGCTTTGCCGAAACAGCGAAAAGAGATACCGAGAAGATCAGCCATTCAAAAAGACCGTTTCCCCAGATAAAGCCTCTGTAAAACATTTATTCTCCGCCCCGGATCTTTGCGATGATATCCTGATATTTGCTGTGTCCGTTTTCGCTAAAGTTATTTAATACCATTCCTGTTCCGAAGAGCTTATGATACTCAAGCTGCTTCTTCATATGGGCATAACGCTCTTCCAGAGCCTGGAGCTTCTGTCTCCGCTCGTTCTTTCTTTCCTCCGCCTTTTCGCTGAGGTTTTCGCGGTATTCCTCCACCGAAGCCCTGATCTTTTCTTTTCTGACCTCGCCCTTCTGTTTTTCTTCTTCGATCTTGTCCACGGTCTTCATTGTATTCGTGGCAATGACCTCGGACATTCCGTCGCTTAAGCGCAGGATGGCAGCCTCCATCTTCTGCATATGTTCAAGCTGTTTATTCAGCTTCAGGATGGTCATTACGGTGAGAATGAGGTCGATCACGAAGATCACGTACATGACTGCTAACAGGATCTGTCCCAGGAATACCGGTATGAGATCGATAATATTGTCAAAAAACGGCTGTATCACACGAAGCACAAAGGCAATGGCCAGACCCCATACGATACTGAAATCGAGACAGATATATCCGTTCAGATTGAATCTCCTGTCCCTGTAATCCCACCATCTGGCATGGAAAAGCTTGTCCAGCAGGAAACCTGCGATCAGCTCTATCAGTGTGGCAAAAACAAGGCCGACTGCAAAAAGGAGCAGCGCACTGGCATCTTCAAGTCCTGTTTCGATCCCGAAAGCATTGCCGATGATATCCAGGACGGACAGCACCAGTATAACCCCGCAGCCGTAAACCGGACACAGAGGACCGTTCAGGAAACCCCTGTTAATGACCTTTCCCACTGTCACGGCATGGAAGGCTACCTCCACCATCCAGCCCACAAGTGAGTAGATCATAAAATACCATAGTACGTCATATATCGTCATTCCAAAAAACACGCTTACTCTCCTTTATCATCAGAGCTTATTCGTCAAATGCGAAGTATGTCAGTTCTCCGCCTTCAATGGTAAAGAATACAAGGTCTTCGTCACTGTTGTCGCTTATATACTGCAGACAGAGCTCCACATTATCAAGCCCCCTGCTGTCAAGCTCTTCACGCCATGTGCTTATCTCGTTAAGCCATGCGGGGATAACATCATCACGTAAAGCACTTTCGTCAAGGTCATCCTTCGTACTCACGCCATCGCTCCAGATCTGTACAAAGATCTCATCGGGATCATAGGTCACACGGTAACCGCGATCTTCCTGGTTCCATGCGGCTTCAACACGTTCATCTACGAATCCGGCCGCCTCTGCGGTCTCGTCGTCCTCAGCGTTTTCAGCCGGGGTCTCCTCCACCGATTTCTCTGTGGTGATCTCTCCGTTATTATTCTCAGTCTTGAAGTTATAATCCTTTGTTCCCTCATCCGTGGTTGTTGAAACATTAACCTCCGTAGTGGATGTGCTTGTCGAGCTGCATCCGCTTAAAGCGGCCAGGATCATGGCCATTAACACTGCTGTCAACACTCTGTTCTTCATAAATAATTATCTCCTTATCAATATATTCAAAGTTTATTTTTCCACAACCTGGGTCGCGGAACCGTATGCCTTGTACGGTCTTCCGTTTTCATCAAATTCTGCCGTATATCTGATATGGAAGGGCACTTTGTCCGCTGTAAGCGGAATAACCGCCTCAATGGACTCTGCGCCGTTATCCAGCTGTTTCATCAGGTCACGGTACATATCCGCCACCTCTGCGGGAAACAGGCCGCTTTCAATAAGGGGTTCGGGATAATTCTGCAGAACGGCAGGCAGTCCCAGCACCCTCCTGCAACGTGAACAGGGTCTCATTTCATGGGTTGACACATCATACTCCCAGGAGAAAGTATTATTCTGGTCGCTTGCCATCTCAAATTTCTTCAGATTGTCTTCCAGGCTCTTACGGGCTTCCTTTTCAGCCGTAATATTCCGGATGGTGACAAAGAACATATACTCATCGCTCATGGAGCCTATCAGCTGGATAACACTCCTTATGCATACCCTGTCCTCTCCGCAGCACTGGGATTCTAAGCTTCTCCATGTTTCACATTCTTCATCACTGTATGTTTTTATAATGTTTTCCAATACACTTTTATACTTCTCCCTTTCCTCGGGGAAAAAGCTGTCTAAAGGATTGGCGTTCAGGATGGATGCTTTTTCGTGCTGCATTCCGAGTTCAGCGATATATTTCTGGTTAACCCGCAGCACGTTTACTTCTCCGTTCCGGTAAGTCACTATTGCGGAGGGACCTGCAAATCTGTTGAAAAGCAGGGTTTCCGAAGCACCGGGATTCCAGAGGGAATTATCCTGCAGGGCTCCGAAGGACTTGTAATTGAAAGCGAGAGACTCGTGCTTTCCGTCCTTAAGCAGCCGTATCGCAGTATCTTCATCCTCGGGCTTATTATATAAATATCCCTGATTGTAATAGCAGCCGATGCTCTGCATAAAGAGCGCCTGCTCCGTGGTCTCGACTCTCTCGGCTATAACCGGAGTATTGAGCCATTTAGCCATCTGTACCAGGGCGTTTATGATCTTCCCGCTGCGTTCTCCCGCTCCATCAGAGAGAAATCCCATATCCAGCTTCAGCACATCGATCTTAAAGTCTCTCAATGCATTAAGGGATGTGCATCCCCTGCCGAAGTCATCCATTACCACCACATAACCGGCCTCATGGAGCTTTTCCAGCACGGGAAGGATCTTTTCCTTTCCCTCATCAGCAAAGCTTTCATTTATCTCGACACGAAGATAATACACCGGGATATCGTATTTTTTCCTGATGGCTTCTATGCTGTCCACATAGGAGGCATCCTCCCGGATATCATATCTTGACATATTGACAGATATGGGAACCGCATAAATCCCTTCATCGAGACACCTTCTCTGGAATCTGCATACCTCCTCGAATATATGGAGATCTGCCTTGAAAATCAGTCCGTTTTTTTCAAGAACCGGGATGATGTCGCCGGTTTCCTGCAATCCGCACTCCGGGTCAGACCACCGGAGCAGCGCCTCCATTCCGGTAATCCTGTAATTCGAGCAGTTCACCTGTGTCTGATAGGCAGCGCTGATATGTCCTTTCTTTATCGCCTCATCTATGCGTTTGACGATCTCTTTTTCTGTAAGAGCTCTGTTCATCTCCATCCTCCGGGAAATATGACGGATCCGGCCCATTACAAGCCGGATCCGCCGATATGATTACAGCTTACGGATATCACCGCCGCTGATTGAACTTCTCAATATCAATAAGCTTCTCATGCTTTGCAACAATGGTGGTAACCACAGCGTCACCGGTTACATTGGTGCATGCCTGCATCATGCCCATCAGAGGATACAGTCCCATGACAAGGCTTATTGCTTCAGCCGGGATACCTATCTGGGGTACCAGCAGTGCTATGCACACAAGGTTTCCTCCGGGAACTCCGGGGCTTCCTACAGAAAGCACAATAATCGAGATAAAGAGTGAAAGCAGCACGCTTCCGGATGCCGGAATGTTAAAGATCTTTGCAAAGAACAGGGCTGTTATCATAAGTGAGATACAGTTACCGTCCATATTGATCGTAGCTCCGAGAGGCAGTGAGAAGGAATAAACCTTCGGAGAAACACCCATTTCATCACACTGCTTGAGGGATGAAGGAAGGGCCGCGTTGCTGGAAGCGAAGGTAAAAGCGGAAACCATCGCAGGATAATACTTCATAAGGAAGGTGAGCGGATTCAGGCCCGCAAAGATTAGGAGCAGCAGAAGATAAACTATTATCATCAGCAGATCTCCGAAATAGATAACCGGTACCCAGAGGATAACGTTTGCCAGATCCGCCAGGTTCATGTTTATCATCATCTTTGCCATTGAGCAGAATACTATCAACGGGATAAAGCCCACCAGCACCGTTGTGATCTTCGAAAAGATCGCATTGAAAACAGCCAGTATTTCCTTCGCCAGGGGATATTTCTTTGCCAGGACAGCAGCAGCCAGACCAAGTATAACTGCCATGAATATGATCTGCAGCATATCTGACTTCTGGAAAGGAGTCACTATGTCACTGGGAACTACGCCGACCAGCGTGTCCTTAATGGAAATCTTAACGTCCTCTCCCTTTGCAAGAGTATCTGCCGCAGCCTCTTCCGAAACCGCAGCGGCCAGGGATGTATGCCCTATCGGGAACAGATTATATGTAAAGAATCCGATGCAGATCGCAATAGCGGATGTACAAATATACATTATTACGACCTTGATCGCTATACGTCCCAGAGCCTTTATATCACCAAAGTCGGCAATGCTGGCCGCGATGGAGAAGAATACCAGGGGTGCCACGATCATCTTTAACGCATTCATGAATACGGTATAGACAGGCACAAAGAGATTGGTGCTCACTCCCTTGGCAGCATCCGCAGGCAGGACTGACTGCATGATAAGTCCGGTAGCGATACCGAGCACAAGAGCGATAAGCGTAAGGACAAGGCTGCTGTAAGCTGACTTTTTAACCCTGACCGCTACGGTATTAACGCCGCTGCTGTTCTTTATCTGGATATCGTCCTTCAGGATCTTATCCAGCAGCCTGCGTATTACGGCATTCGCCTCTTCATCTTCCTGTTCGAAAAGAAGCTCCTTTTCGATATCTGCCGCATCAAAGGCTGTACCCCTTGCTCTGAAGCGAACCTCTACATTTCCGAGAATGCCGCCCACTTCTATCTTGATATCTTCTGCAGGATCAGCTGCATTTGAAATAAGCTTGGCAAGCACCTCTTCGGACGTAAGGACTGTCCGTGCGGCTTCCTTTGAAGCAACCTTTCTCTCGTCAAGGGCTTTTCTGATAAAGTCCAGTCCTTCGGCGATACTATCATTACTGCATTTTAGATTGATAGTTGTTCCCATTCGCTCACCCTTCCTTTATTAAATATTTAATGATTCGGACGCCAAAAGTCACATTTTGATTAAATACGGATTGCTCCCCACAATCCTACCCCACACTCGCATTTCGCGGGGCCCCTTCCCCACTTCATGCTCGTGTAGGGGTGCGCCCAAAGTTCTTGTCCCCACCACAAGCAAGCCTGTGTGGTGACAATTGCTTTTGGCGCTTTAATCAAATTATCTTTCCGCAGGAACCCGTTGTCAAGTTTCCTGCGTAACTTTTCCTGTATTATCCGGTCTGATTCTCATCCGGACCGGAAACGGGTTTTAGGACTTCCCTGTGCAGAGGCACTGTTTTGCCGTTTTCATCCCTTTCCAGACTGTTGAAGAGATCTTTTTCTTCCTGGCTTAACTCTATATCCTTATACCCGAAAACATGGTCCCTGATATTGGTCTCAAGCTTTATTTTCTTATCCGCATCCTTGATCTGCTGCTGCAGATCCGCCTTTATCTGGTCGATATTCGCCAGCATCTTTGTCTTTTTAGCGCTTTCAGGCATGGAAGCTATCTCGGTATCGATATTTTTAAGCCTTCTTTGAAGCCTTTTCCTTGTTCCGACCGCTTCGGTGAGTAATGCAGATGCGCGCCTTACATCATCCGGCTTCTCCTTGAACAGGGCGTCATATTTCTTCTGCTTTTCTATCCTTGCATTAAGTCCGTCATTCTCGTCTTTAAGGATAAAATCGATCTGGTCGCCGAAATCCTTCATCTTGCCCTGAATATAATTCTTCTTCTCTTCCTCCGTTCCTTCTTTGGGAATGTGGATATCCTTTCCGTCGTCCTGAACTCCGAACCTCTGGACAAAGAAGGATGAAAGCATCAGGATAAGCTCTGTTTTCCCGTCGTATACATAGTTTCTCCTGATAGCATCCCTTTCCTCTTCCGTGAAGGCATCACTCTCAAAGAAATCCTGATTCTCTTCCAGGATATTTGCAAACCCGTGCAGCATCATTATATCATCATACATCTCATAATAATGATCCCTGAGATATCCCTCTTCAAACATCTCGGGAGTTATCTGCAGCTTTGCTATCCTCTTGCCTATGTTGTAAAGACACCTGTTCTTCCTTTTCTCATCTCCGGAAATATAATCCTCAAAGTCCCTGTCGTTCTGTTCCTTTCTCAGCTGATTCTCCCGGTCGTATGTGTTATTTGCGTCCCTTTCCACGGGAAGCATGAGATTTTTGAAACTTCTGATATCACCGCCTCCCTCGTTGGTCCCGAAATGCTTTTTCCAGCGGGCAACCTGTTCATCGGTGAACATCGTATCTCTCATTTTATTACGGTTCTTTATCTTCAGGCGGAGTTTACCGATATTCTCACCGTAATCGTCAGACATGAACTTAGCCTTCCTGATCTCCTCCTGCAGGGGTGCGGATATTATTTCCTTTTCCTTCTGCAGCCTGTCATTATACTGTTCAGCTATGTTGTCTGCGGCCAGATTATCTTCTTTATACACTTTCGTCATCAGGACCGGCACCATTTCAACGGAGAAATCGGCAAGAGACTGTTTTTTACCAAATTTCTCCGATTTAGTTCCTTCAAAGGCCTTCTTTTGATAACCAAGGGCGTCCTGAGAATACTTCTGCCTGAACTCCTTTACATCGGGATCCTTGTTCTCGATATCAAAGACTTTGTCTCCAAGTTCCAGAATGTTATCCCTGATCTTCTTATCCTTTAAGATGAGAGATGAGGTATCTGCCAATGTCGATTCATAAAATCCGTAGTCGCCGTACATTATCTGTGCTATCGCTCCAAAGGATTTCAGCCGGGCACATTCATCATCTGTGAGCGTAACATTGTAGCTGTTTAACTGGACAAGGAATGTCGACATATCGAAACCGATATTAAGAAGCATCCTGTTTTTCCAGTACTCGGGGCTTTCAATATCCGGTTCCTTCGGAAGCTTCATTGCGGAAAGCTTCTCCGGCGTGATCGCCAGAAGTTCATTTAACAAAGGCTTCAGTCCGTTTTTGATTATGTCATCCTTCACTTCCTCAGGCGTATCTTCTGTGGGTGAATAATGGGTAGCCATGACCATCTTATCCAGATTTATGATCTTGCCGTAGGGATCGCGCAGGTATCCGGAGCACCTTCCGCTGCCGGATGTTACCTTAAATTTGTTTTTGTCAGCGAAAGCTTTGGCATCCCTTTCCGCTTTTTCCCTGCGTTCCACGTCATCCTTTCTGACCTCTTCAAGAGTCTTCTTCTTATCCCTTGCTTCCGGATAATTGTATTTTTTCAGCAGGTCAAAGAAGGTATCCGCAGGCATCTTCACATAGGTCATGGAACGGATCTTTTCCTCCAGATCCTTTGCCTCCTTAAATAATCCGCCCTTTCCTTCCTTAAGGTCGATCACTCCCCATTCGTCATTGCCTTCAAGATCCTTGACCTCGATGGATTTGTCTATATCCTTTTTCTTTTCCTTCAGCTCTTTCTTTAATTTGAGCTTCTCATTAAGAAAAAGGGCTTCGTTAAACTGCTCGAAAATATCCTTCTGGATCACAAGCTCCGCGAGATCAGTATGTCCGTCCCTTTCAAGGAACTTCATCGTTTCATTTGAAACCCTCTCTGTCTTTCCGAGGCAGAAGTCCAGATACTCCCTGTAATGCTCTGCATGACGGGAGATCATACGGATCTTGCTGTTATTGATCATGATCTTTCTCTCGGCTTTCTCCCTTTCCTCCTTATCAAGTTTCTTATCCGAGAATGTCTTAATGAGCTCAGCCTGCTCATCTAAAATCTTGTCCCTTAAGGTATAGGCCTTCTTCATTTCGTCCGCAGCTGCATCCATTTCGGGCCTGCATACTTCCTTTGACTTTCCGCTCTCTTCTATCTCCTTGTCGATATCCTCCGACAGTTTCTCCGCATCAAAGGACTCGCTTTCGGCATAGGTTTTTGCGATCTTTACCTCGCTGTGCTTCAGGGTTTTCTTCAGGAAGTCATCCAGTTTATTGAGATAGTTGGTCGTAAGAGTATCCCTTTCCGCATGACGTGTCCTTTTGTCGGCATTTTCTTTCCATAAGGAAACTGAGGTCTTCCCGTTTTTTTCCTTCATGACCATGCCGTGCTTTTTCATATGGAGTGTCAGAACCTCCTCCATATCCTTACCGGTCTCCGAACGGGATTCTATTATCGCCTTTTTCTCGGCAGAGAGGGATGCATAGAACTTCGGATAGTCTGTCTTCAGGCTTCCGATCCTTTGGAGCTCGCGGGCGTATTCAAACATCTTCGGCATGTTCTGTGACAGATAGTCATCGGTAAACATCGCGCCGTTAATATCCACCAGGAGATACTTATCCACCCATTCCATAAGCTTCCGGTCTCCGGGAACATCCTTTGCGCCGTCTTTCACATCGCCCTTTGTACCGGCATCCTCAAAGTATTTCTTCATGGACGCCATTTCCCTTACCGTACAGAGGTCCGCATTCCTGAAGGTTTTCTTTGCCCTGGACACAGCGTCATTTTCCGTAGATCCCCACTTTTTATCCTTTTTTGCCTTGGGCAGCTTCTGGATAAATAAGGGCTTCTTCTCCCCTTTTATTACCGTCCACTCATTATTTACAAGCTCCTTTGTCTTCAGAGCCAGCTCTTCGTTCTGATCCGCCGAGGACTCCATGATCCTCTTAAAATACATGGTATCCGCCCTGGCATTGTCGAGATCCTGCTGTACATTATTGACAACCTGCTCCTTATGCACCGGGATTACGGCCTCTCCGGGTTCGTTTCCCTGAGGCACCGTCTTTTTTATATCCTGGATATTGGCATCAAATACGCTGTTCTGCCCGTTATTCTGTATGTTCTTATGCTTATTTTCATTTATATTGACATTACTCATATGGTCTGCTCTCCTTATGAATCCTCGTCATGGTCCGTCTGCGGAACCTGTAAATGCCTACTTAGCTTTATACGTTTGATTCATACGGCCTGTCAGAGAAATTTCACAAAACTTCTGGAAATTGCCGTAACATCGCCAAACATGTGGGAAATGATCTTTTCAGAAACCCGGTTCAACGCCAGCATTACGATCTTTGTATCAGGGCTGTATTTACTCTTCAATGCATCCACCGTTCTGTTCAGCATAAACAGCGTTTCCCTCGGATCCTCCGCCGCCGAATATAGAGCGGGGATCTTTATCGTCTCATCATCCATGACTTCCACCGCCACGTAGGACACCACCCTGGAATCCCTGATAAGACAGGAGCTGGACTCCCTGTCCAGGCTTGCCGACATCAGGCCTTTATCCGGAAGAGGACGCCCCTCATTTACGCTCTCATTTGACGCTGCCCGTAAAAGCATGTCACCGGCCTCGGAAAAGCCCCTGACATCGGTATTATCAGCCTTCTTTATGTTTTCCGATATCAGGTCATCAACGAATCCCAAATAGTATATGGGATAGTCCGCTTCCTCCTCTTCAAATCCGGTTTTTGTGAGGAACTGCTCCAATATCCCGTTGTCTTCATTTTCTATATTGAATTCCGCTCTGATGGCAATATTTCCTTCGGGGAAAAGACTGTCCAGTTTCTCCATAAGAGCTGTTCCCGCACCCGTCCTTCTTTTTTCCGGATCCACGAAAACAGAATCAATTATGAATTCCTGTCCGTCCATCATCCCCGCCAGCACGCCTGTAACGGAACTTCCATCCACCGCCGCAAGCACGGTAAGAGGGATTCCCTCTTTTAAAGCGTCTGCAGCACCTGCTCCTATAAAGGGAGCCACAATATCCGCCTGTTCCTTTCCGGCTGCCAGAATCTTATAGTCCTTCAAAGCTTATCCTCCTTTATACTGTATATACCGCCGGCTTCCTGCCTGCTTTTCCCTTGTGATGCGCTTTCCCGCTTTACCGATAGCTCCCTGGGGACATACCAGGAGACAGAGATGACAGCCCACACATTTGCTGCCGTCCAGCACCGGCCGCCGCTCATCATTCAGATGAATGGCCTGATGTCCGCCGTCTGCGCAGGAGATCTCGCAGCGTCCGCATCCGATGCAGCGCTCTGCGATGAATTTCGGGAAGAGCACCGTATCCCTTTCCAGCACATCCGTCGTATGGCTTACGCTGTCAATAGCCAGACCCACTGCCTCCTTCATCTTCCTGAAGCCTGCTTCCCTGAGATACATATTGAGGCCTGCCTTCAGGTCGTCTATAATGCGGTAACCGTACTGCATGACCGCTGTCGTTACCTGTACGGAACCGGCGCCGAGAAGAATGAATTCCAGCGCGTCAAGCCAGGTCTCAATTCCTCCCATTCCTGAAATATGCATGCCTTTAAGCTCCGGATCCTGTCCGAGCTCTGCGATAAAGCGGAGAGCTATCGGTTTAACCGCGTTTCCGCTGTAGCCGCCCACCGCGCTTTTCCCGTGGACCGCGGGAGCCGTGACATAGGTGTGGGGATCCACTCCCACAACCGACTTTATAGTATTGATAGCAGCGATCCCGTCCGCGCCGCCTCTTTTGGCCGCTTCCGCCGCAGGACCCATGGAGGCCACGTTGGGGGTGAGCTTTGCAAGCACCGGGATACTGCAGGCCTTCTTTGCAGCGGCGGTGAAACGCTCCACCAGCTCCGGAATCTGGCCTATATCGCTGCCAAGACCACCCTCCGCCATATTCGGGCAGGAGAAATTGAGTTCCACCGCATCGGCTCCGTTCTCTTCGCAGAGCCTTGCCAGTGTTCCCCACTCCTCTTCATCCTGTCCCATTATCGAAGCGAGGATGAATTTGGAAGGGTACTTTTCCTTCAGTCTCCGGAAGATCTCCATATTTTCCGCAACGGAGTGGTCCGAAAGCTGTTCTATATTCTTAAATCCGGTGATGCTGCCGTCATTTCCGGTAACGGCAGAAAAACGGGGTGAAGCTTCATGAATGTCAAGAGAGCAGATAGTCTTGAAACAGGCTCCTGCCCAGCCCGCTTCAAAGGCACGCGCGCACATATCGTAGGTGCTCGCCACGACCGAAGATGACAGGAGGAAGGGATTCTCCAGCGTTATCCCGCAGATATCACATTTAAGGAGATCCTCATTGTCCGGGATCGGAGTCTCACACTGAGGTTTAACCTGATAATACAGCCGGTTCATGATATCCCTTATCTGCACCTCTGTCGGCCGCACGCAGGAACGTTCACACGGCGCGGAACAGGTTATGCAGGGATTTACTTCGGGAAGTCTCCATGCCGCCGTCTGTTCATCCGCAAACCAGATACTCCTTAGGAGATCCGAGGGCTTCAGCTTGTCGCAGGCTGAGTCGCAGGGAGCATCCGCACAGAGAGCACAGCGGATCATGTCGGAACGGCTGATGATCTGTTTAGTATTCAGCATAGAATACCACCTACTTTAGTGTTTTATACTTTCATAAACCTTTTTCATAGAAAGACCCTGTATCACGGTAGTAAAGAAGACTATGGCGTAGGCACAGCCTAAAATGATGTGATAGGTATCATTATTTACAATGGATGCCGTACTCATGGCAAGGGCAATTGAAAGGCCGCCCCTCAGTCCTCCCCAGGTGAAGAGCATCGAAAAACCGTTTCTTTTGTACCCGTCGGGAATGGGTCCGAGGAAGAAGGTTCCTGCCCATACGCTGAAGAAGCGTGAAATAAAGTTGATAAACACTGCGGCAATCGACAGGAAGCCTACCATGGGCATCTGAAGGATGCGGACAAAGGTAAGTCCCAGTATCACGTACAATATGGAATTCAACAGTATATCCAGTGTTTCCCAGAAGGAATCCAGTTCCTTCAGCTCTTCCTCCTTCTGAACCTTTCCCCTGACCGAGGAGAAAAGAACTCCGTTTATCACGCAGGCAATGGCGCCCGAGCAGTCGAACAGTTCGCAGAGGAAGAATGAAAGCGCTACCGACAGCAGTGATGAAAAGATCCTCCTGTGGTCATCCTCCGTATGGAAAAGGAGATAAAGGCATATGGCAGAAACCGCCGTTCCGATGACAACCGCGCCAAGTATTTCCCTTCCCATCAGCAGCAGGAAGGACTCGCTCTCCGACGCAGCCACCACACCGGAAAAGCATACGAAAAGCGCCACTCCCACTCCGTCATTTAAGAGGGATTCCGCTTCCATAAGGAAGCCCACCTTTTTCGGAAGCCCGAACTGCTTCAGAATACTGGTGGCCGCTATTGGATCCGTGGGAGCTATGATGCTTCCGAACATGAGACACATGGGAAGCGTAAAGGGAAGATGCAGAAGCATCGACACAGCATAGAAAAGCAGCCCGTAAAGCACGGCTCCCAAAAGGGTGCAGAAGAATGCCAAAACGGATACGGCCCTCGCCTGTTTCCTGAAGCTGATGAGTTTCAGGTTCCTGGAGCCCGCAAAAAGCATAAAGCAGAGAACTCCGTCCATCAGGAATTTATTCAGATCAAAAACCTGCACATTCTGCAGAAGCTCTCCTATGGAATAATTCGCATATTGGGCATAAAGGAAGGTGATAATGCCGCCTGCGACCGCTGAAAAGAGGAGCAGCGATATCTCGTAGGTAAGGTGTGTGACCTTTTCATTAAAAAACCCGATAATCACTATCAGCGCCAGAAGCACCGATATTAAGAACAAAAAACTATACATGATCTTTTCCAATCCTTAACATTGATATAATATTTCCCCCGGCAGCGGCGCTTAAAAAGAGCCAGAATATAAACCTGACCGGGAAGCACAGAAGCAGAAGTACAGCAACCGTAAGCGGTTTCTTAAGCTGCGCTCCCAGCATGGCCGCAGTGACTATACCGGCCGCAAATACCACATGGGATGAGGGATCCGCAAAAATAAGTCCCGAAAGCCCGTAACCCATAAGGGTGCAGGCGAATATGACCGGGAAAAAGTGGCCTCCCTTCATGCCGAAGCTTATGGAAAAGCAGGTCATGATCATTTTCAGGAGGGACAACGCTATAAGTATCAGCGGTACGTATTTCCCCGGCTCTTTCATAAGCTCCGCCATCTGTTCCTCTCCCGAAAAAAGAACCACCGGGACAAAGAGGCTAATAATGCCTATGGAGAGACCGCAGATCATCTCCTTTATAATTACAGGGACTTTGGCTGAGATCTTTTTAAGACATCCTTCCACCCCTTCAAAAAAGAGGCAAAGGATACAGCCTACAGGTATGTAGAGAAAGATAAGGGCGTAATCCACGGAGGCTATCGTTACCTCGTCAAAGCTTGGAAAGCCCTCCATGGCATTACCCAGGAACTTATTCAGAACTGCTATTATGAAAATTCCCGCTGCGGTGGAAAGTCCGTAATACAGGAACTTTGCGGATCTTGAAATAGAAGGCTTCTCTCCTTCTTCATCTTTACCGTTCTCCTCCACCACCAATATGCCGAAGAGCGGGGAACGGAATAACTGGCCCAGGGTCACCGCTTCGCCTATCTCGGAAAAAACGGCGGAATTCTTTTTGGCATAGGTCACATTGTCGCCGACCCAGTAACAGAGGGCTGCAATGATGCCTGTAAGTCCGGCTTCGGGACCGACGCTTGCTCCAAAGATCAGGGGGATAAAAGCGGAAAGCAGCTTTGCCGGCATATTTTCGTAGCTGTAATACTTATCCTTCTCTATCTTTCCCATCACTACGGAGAGTTCCTCGGGATGGTCACCGTATTTCCTGTGAAGCAGACCTGCGATAAGGCCGCCCGCCGTGCAGAGTATAAGGGGCATGTACTTAAAGCCCGACATTTCCGGGACCGTATCCCAGATAAAGGCTGTACCTATGCCCACTGCCTTTAAAAAGCACCATATCACAAGTCCCGCGAAAGCGCCCAAAATGATCGTGAACACATACATCAGGATTGTGTTTCTAATAGTATTTTTCATGTTTCCCCTCTTTCGTCAGTCTCCAGAAGCAGCATTGTAATATCATCGAACTGGGCAGCGCTTCCGGAGAAAGCATCCATGTCCCCCTTTACCGCATCGATCATATCCTGTCCCGTTTTCTCCGTATGACTGTTAAGGCAGTCCAGCATCCTCGAAAGTCCGAAGGCGTCTCCTTCCCCGTTGGCAGCGTCCGGAACCCCGTCGGTGTAGAGGAAGAGCCTGTCACCCTTATCAAGGTAAAGAGTCCTCTCGGTGAAGGACACATCATCGAAAATACCAATGACAAGGTCATGCTCTTCCATGATAAGCTCATACTTTCCCGTACTCTTTCTGTATACCGCCGGATCCTCATGTCCCGCATTCACGTATGAAAGCTTTCTTTCAGATACCGTGTATATACCGAAGAATACCGTAATGAACATGGTTTCATGATTTCCGGGTATTATTTTCGAGTTGGTCTTTGATATAACCTCTGCAGCCGAAGTAACGGACTGGGCCATAACCTTTATCAGCGTTTTTGAGACCACCATGAACAGTGCGGCAGGTACGCCCTTATCAGACACGTCGGCTATCGTAAGGCCTATATGATCGTCATCTATCGTAAAGAAATCATAGAAATCCCCGCCCACTTTTTTTGCCGGTCTCATTGTAGCGGAAATTCTGAAATCCTGCACCCCGTTATATCCAGTCAGCTTTTCCGGGAGCATTCTCGCCTGTATGCGTGATGCCACATCCAGTTCCGCCTTCATACGCTCCTGGCGCCTGGTCATGATTTCCACATCTTCGACGTAGGTGCGGATTTCATTTTCCATTTCCGTCATGGAATCCGCCAGCACCCTTATCTCGTCGTTGGAATTTATCCTGGCGTTGCTGAAAAAGTGGCTTTCCTCCCCCTTATTCTTCTTTTTCCTGAAGCTTTCGGCGGCTCTGGCAAGCTTCTTAATGGGATGCACCACCAGTATATCTATCCCCAGGACCGATATGACGATAAAGCATACCGTCAGCACATAGAGTACAGCTCCGTATATGATCACAAAGGCCGCATTGCTGGTACGGACGTTACTCCTCTTTTCCGCCACGGAAATATATCCCACAATCTCCGAATGTGTATCACCCGGACGGAAAAACGGAGCCCTGGTGATTATCACAAATCCATCATCCGCATCCTCTATGATCTTGTATGGATATTCGCTGTTCGTTTTCCAGGACCGGCCTTTGCCCCGCCAGCCCATCTGGTATTTTCCGTCATCCCTGGCATCCGTATCGAGCACAAAGCAGATCGAGCCGGTCGCGGAATCATCCACCTGGAAATTTATCCAGACTATGCTGTTCTCATTTACCACCTGATCGAGGGATGTCAGCAGCTCGTAATACTTGTCTGTCTTCAGGCTGTCATACTCCGAGAGATATTCCGGGCTGTTTACATCATCACCGTATTTTTTACTGAGCTCCCTGTATTTTGCATGGACCTGTTCAAAAAGATCCGTGACATAATTCTGATCGACACTTACCGCAACACTGCGGGCAAGGCTGTAATTTTTCCTCACAACAGAAAAAAGCTCAAACTCATGGTAAAGTACACCGCCGAAGAAAAGAGCCACGAAGAAATATATGCAGGAAAAAACGAAGACGGTCAGCCCGACTTTCTTTCCCAATGAATGCCGTATCTTTTTCTTATCCATATGGTTCATATGCCATTTTGATTAATACGGATTGTTCCGCGCTTCGCGCTCTCCGCTCCGCTCCGGTCGGCGCAAAACCGATGTCCACTGGACATCGTGCGCCCCACAATCCTACCCCACACCCGCATTTCGCGGGGTCCCTTCCCCATTTCATGCTCGTGTAGGGGTGCGCCCAAAGTCATTACCCCAACTGCATGCAAGCATTCAGTAGGGCCAATGACTTTTGACGCTTTAATCAAATTTTATCAAAAAATAAGCTAAAAGGGAATGAATATTTAGTTTGACGATAGGGTTAAAAACTAATAAAATCAAAGGTAGAACCATAAAGGAGGGGTTATGGCACCCAGAGCTCAGAGTTTCTCAACTTCATACGAATCAGAATCTTCAAAAGAAGACATAGATGCCCGGATAGACGATTCCCTAAGATCCTTTATGGACAAGGGAAATGACATCTTTAAGGATGAGATCGTGGACGGAGATAAAAAGACCCGGAAGATGGTGATAGATGCTGTCCGTTCAAACATCCTTAAGCGGCTGGACGAAGAAAACCTTGGCAGCCGGGAAGACGCAGCCCGTATGTCTGCAGATCATCAGCAGTACACCGGGGAATTAATAAACGAGATTGCCAAGATTCAGGCTGCCGTGATAGGTGCCGAAAACAAGAGTGCAGAACTTGAAAATCTGATCCGTGAAGAGCAGGAGGACACCTCCGGCTCTGTTTCGCGGTTCTTCAAGTTCCGGGGCATAAAAAAAAAAGCATCCGGAAAAGCATTGATTCATACCGTCAACAAAGAGACGATCATGTAAATAAGGTTCTTAAAAAAAGCGATAAATGGAGTGATATCCGTTCGGATTATGCGAAAGACGTTATGCGTAAACGCTACAAGGCATATGACTCCCTGGCAAAATCCTGGTACGAGCTCACCCACGAGAAATCCCTGGAATATAAGGATCTTTTGAAAGATGACGCTGATGAAAACCTGAAGAATGATGCCATACTTGATCGTGCGATCCCTGCCGAGCATTCCAAAAATATCATCGAATATACCGGTATTTATGACAAATCCGCTCTGATGCGGACGCTTGCCCTGTCTCTTTCCGAACCCGGCAATGCCATAGACCGTGAGAATATAACCTTAAAACCGTATAAAGACAGTCCCAATAACGGTGTAGGCCCCGACCGCCTGATAAAGAGCCATAAAAAGATACTTCTCTTAGGCGAAGCCGATGAAAATACCGGGATAAAGACCAGGTACAAATTTGATGAAAAATTTTTAGGTATTGAAGCCAAACATCAGTTTACATCGGCAGATACCGAGGAAACGGCGCTCACCACCAATGCCGACAGGACAGCCGGTTATGCTGAAAAGCTCGGCCTGGAATCCGACAGAAAGGACATAAACGGAAACTTCCTTTTTTCCGAAGAAAATGCCGAGATACTGCATGCGAAGATCAGCAAGACCGGGAAAAAAGTACACGGATTCTATATAAACGGGGAATTCCTGACCGACGATACGGAGGGAGTGGACGTAAAGGGAAAACCCGGAGAAAAGAGAGTTGCCGGAAAGAAGGATATGGCTTTCTTCGGCCGGCGTGATTTCACCAAACAGGAAAAGGCCGAAAAACTCCGTGTCGCAATAAGGACCTCTCCTTTCTTCCAGCATGTCAATGCCCGCACCATCCAGTATTACTCCGGCTACGATGTGGCCGAGGATTACGGCGACGATATAGAAGAATCCTTTGAAAAGATATGGAAAAAGGCAGCTAAAAAGAATGCCGGCCTGACTAAGGAGAATGCGCTGCAGTCTATCAGAAGAGACCCCAAGAATCTCAGCAAACTTCCCGGCGCTGTCAGAGGCCCGGCCCTTGCTGCATATCTTATTGAGGAAGCATCAAGAGACAGAGCGGAAGGTGAAGAGGCCTTCTCATATACGAATACCCGCGCGGATAAGGTATTAAGATATGCCATAGACAGTGAGAGAAGTTCGCTGCAGCTCACCTGTCTTGCACTGCTGGCAAATGATGAGGATCCCGGACTCTGGAGACTGGCAAAAAACATCCTGGTTCAGAATCCGAAAATCGTTAAAAAAAGAACCAGAATAAAACTTAAATATCTTCCGGAAGACGGCAACATGATGCGGATGGGTCTTTTGGACGAACTTGCAAGCCATCAGGGCGTATTCAGTGAGTCCGATATTGAAGAAGATCCTTTTGCTTTCATGGATATGGCCAGTCGGCAGGTTTATATGGAGGAGCTTGAAAACCGCAGGGGCGGCTTCAACTCGTTTAAGAAAAATTTACTTAACGGTAAGATTCTCAGCAAGTCCCTCAGTATAGCCTCCACCGGCATAAAGGCTGCACAGCACGGATCCGACGCCGCGAATCTCTTTAAGGATTCCGATTTTGAGGTAGATGATGAGACAAAGGAAAGAAGAGAAGAAACTGAATTCTGGCTCTCGTATGGCGAGACCATTGCAGAATCCAATAACATAGCCTCTATCATAAGCGCAGCAGGAGTAGGTGTCTCCTGGCTTGCGGGCGGCAGTCCTTCCGCAGCAAGGGACTACAGCTTCCAGTTCTTTGACGTAATGGAAATAATCGGACAGGTTACTTCCATCATAAAAGACATAGTAAAATTCTGTAAATTCATATACCGTAAATTCAAGAAAGACCCCAAGACTCTGGATGAGATACGGGCCGAGGAAAAGAAAAAGAGAGAGACCCTGGAGGATCTGGACTGCGGAGGTATAAAAGCCGTCCTGGCATTCGCGGGCAAGGTTGTTTCACTCCTGAATACTACAAGAGATCTCGCATCCTACCATGTATCCAGCGAGGATTCCTCCTTTGATGTCATACAGAATGAAACATGGGGAAACCTTTTAGCTTATAAGGGACCGTTGGATTATGCCCTGACAACCGCCAATAATATCATTGCCATCCTGTCGGATGTCGTGGATATTTATACCTCCACCAAGAGAATATGGCGTATCAACGATGCGAATAAGGACATAGAAACAGCCATTTCCGAGGTCAGTGTACCGGATAACATTCCCGGTGTGGTGGATCGCGAGGGGCAAAAGAGAAGGCAGCTTGGCCAGGCGGCACTTGACAATTCCCAGGCTCAGTACTTCATGTCCTTAACAAAGATGCAGTCCAGAAAGACCCGCTCCCAGGCATCATGGGATATTGCCAGCAAGTTTCTTACCATCACAAAGGATACCGTAAACATCTTCGTTCCTACGGCAGATCCCTATACCGCCATAGCAAAAGCCGTACTTACTGTGGCACCCATGGTCGTGGACTTTATCAGCTGGACCATAGGAAAATTAAAATACGACAGACAGAATTTTAATAACAATATCGCTTCCATGCTGGGAGATGCGAGTTATGCAAAGACGCCGTATTTTGACAAGGTATTAAAGAGGGAGACAGGAATTGTAAGCTCTTCCTATCTAGTGGATATAGCAAGGATATTTATGTCCATAGATACACATGTCCTCGCCCACAAGGAGGAAAAGAGCCCCGGCGAGCTTGAACTCGCAAAGACCGTGGTGGGCACCATGTACGGAAATGTAAATGAGGATTCAGTAAAGACTGTCAAACTGGATGCCATGATGAAGTATGCAGGTTTCAGCGGGGATTCCGACTGGAGAGCGGTGCTGAGGAATTCTATACGGAAATAAGATCCTTCGCTTACGCTCAGGATTACACAGGGAATAAACTCAGGATTACACGAGAATTAATCAGAGAAAGGGAAATAAATGGACGGATTAAATATTATAATGGACAATCTGAAGGGCATGATGGACGAGCTCTTTGACGGAGTCGAGGAAAAGGACGGTATCTACCGCTCCCGTGCACAGCACATCGGCGTGACGGACGTGACCGTCATAGTGGAAGCGCTGCTGGAAAGCGGCGTGAATCAGGAGCACCCCTACCCCGTCATTCATTTCCATACTACCCTGGCGGCAAATATCCCGGAGGAATACGAGTCTGATCTCTGTTTCTCATTAAACCGCCTGAATAATGCCATTTCCCTTTCAGGCTTTCCGTCCTTTGGCTGCTTCTGCTATCATCCCGATCTGAAGCAGGTCTTCCTAGGTTACCGCCTGCCTGTAAATCCCACGGCACCGAATGATGAAACAGTCAATATCCAGTATTATCTCGGCGTTCTCTATGAAGAGCTGGACGCCTTTGCTGATTACATCATGTTCCTCTGTGACAATAAGGGAATAAGTACCGGTATAGATGAATATCTGGACTATATCAAGGAAATTGATGATTGGAACGATATAGAAAAACGGGCAGAGGAACTGTCAAAGGTTATAGAAAAATTGCGCAGCGAGATGAAACGCTGATCCTTTATCAGCCGGGATAAACTCAGCCGAGATAAGCGTACTTTCCTAAGCTGTCCGAAGAAAAGCCCACCGGCGATCCCTTCTCCAGCTCGTGCTTTAACGAGGAAACGAGATGCCTCATATTGAGGTTCTCTCCTGCCCCCGCGGCAGCCGAGCAGGCATTCAGGAATACACTCTTTATCATGCTTCCGGTGAACTTGTCAAACTGGGATGCGAGGTACTCTATATCTATTTCATCATGAGGCACGTCCTCAGTGAAAAGGCTCTTCCATATCTCACGCCTCATATCGAGATCGGGATTCTCAAAATGCACCACATATCTTATACGTCTCATAAAGGCGGGATCTATATTTCCCTTGATATTGGTAGCCATAATGACAATACCTTCATATGCCTCTATCCTCTGCAGCAGATATGATATCTCCGTATTGGCATAGCGGTCCTTGGCATCGCGGACCTCGCTTCTGGTACCGAAGAGGGCGTCAGCCTCGTCAAAAAAGAGGATCGCATTACTCTTCTCCGCATAGTCAAAAACCTTCTCTAAGTTCTTTTCCGTCTCACCAATATACTTATCAACTATATTTGAAAGATTAACCTGATAGAGAGGAAGCGAAAGCTCTCCCGCTATGGCGTTTGCAGTCATGGTCTTACCGGTTCCGGGAGGTCCGGACATAAGGAGGCTCACGCATCTGCCGTAGGGATAGGTTTTCTTCAGGTTCCATTTATCCAGTATAACTGCACTGGTATTAACGGAATCCACCACTTCCTTAAGTATCTTTGCGGATTCGCTCTTCACCTGCACATCCTTCAGCTTTGTTTCCGGGTAGACGATCCTGCCGAGGCCGGCTTCCCTGCCCTCCATAAGCTCCTCAATAAAGACCCTGGTGATAAGGGTTCTGTCGTCTTCCGTCTTCTTTTCCCTGCCGCTCATTTCCGTAAAGCTCTTCATTACCCGGGCAGTCTCGCTGGCGTTCAGGCGGTAGTGGAGCGCCAGGATGTAGGGATCCAGATCCGCCTTATTCTCCTTAACAGCCTGCTCCCAGAGCATACGCCTGTCATCTAACTTCAGAACCTTCGGAAGCCTGATATTCCTGTATCCCGCTGAGCTTACGGTCTTAAGCAGGGATCTCACATGCTCCGTGCAGAGTATAAGGGGTATATTCCTCTCCAGCACCGGTAAAAAGAGGCTCCGCTCCAAAAGCGCTATATCCCTCTCCTTCCGGTCTTCAGCGTCCTTTTCACTCCGTCCTCCGGAAAGGAAGGGCTCGTCTATACAGTAAAAACAGATCCCGGCTTCATCAAGGACCGCTTCCCTTATCAGGGTGTCACGGTAAAACTTAAAATTCTCCTTGCCGCTCTCGTGAAGAAAATCCCTGATATTAATAAACAGGAAATCCCGCTTGATGCTGTCCGCTATCCTTCTTGCGATAAAGCGCCTGCCGCCCTTTCCCGACAGCTGCAGGCTCACTCCTCCCGCCTTGAAGAACTTTATGCCTTCATCAATAAGCTCCCGGTTGATGACCACGCCCTTTTTCCTGCCGCTGCCTGCAGCGTAATACTCAGTGATATGCTTTAATACAGGGCTTACGGTCTTTTCACCGTAGAGATAGAGCATCAGCTTTTCGTCAGCCGTAACCTCCGCATAGGAAAGAGGCGCTTCCTCCATATTGATGGAGAGCACCTTCGCAGCGGTATCCGCCTTTTTTATAACCTCGTTTTCTTCAGGGAACATTACCCCTTCCAGTAGATAGGCTAAGCGGAGATTCACTCCGTGGCCGAAGAAATAGGTCAGGTATGCACTTATTTCGGGATATTGGAATTCTGCAATACAAAGGTCCAGAAGGGACCGTAAGACTCTGTCGTCATCCAGTATTTCCACCAGGCGGAAATAGGCCTCGTGGCTTTTATTCTCATCGATATCGGCCCATTCCTGAAGGTCAGAGCTTTCAGGTCTGGAAACCAAATCGGAAAGGTTGCGGAAATCCTTCAGACTCTTTTCGGCACCCATGTTCTCCAGCATCATATCGCAGCGCATGACGATCATGGCCGCAGTGGTTTCAAGGAAACTCATGCGAGCCCCACTTCTGCCGCATAGGGTTCAAAGTCGGACTTGGTAAATACCTTTCCTACCTTAACGAATTCGTACTTGATCGCATTGAGATAGTGCTTCATATGTACCTGTCCGTTAGCGTCCGGATCCGCTGCAGCAAGGAAAGCCGCATTCAAAATACAGTTCTTGATATTACCACCCACAAACTCGAATTTTTCTGCCAGGAATCTGATATCCACATCATCCGCCAGGGGCGTACCCTTCGGAATAGTGGTGGTCCAGAGCATTTCTCTCGTATCCACATCCGGGAACTGGAATTCCACGATATACTTCATACGTCTGAAGAATGCGGGGTCGATATTATGCTTGTAGTTCGTGGCCAGTACGCAGACTCCGTCATAAGCTTCCATTTCCTGAAGGAGCAGGGCCGTCTTATTATTAGCGGAGGCCTGGTTAGATCCGCCGTCGTCGGAACGCTTTGCAAAGATGGTATCGCACTCGTCAAAGAACAGTACGACGTTACACTTCTTTGCTTCTCTGAATATCATGGAGAGGGATTTCTCAGTTTCACCGACGTATTTATCCACAACCTTGGAAATATCCACCCGGTAAAGCTCCAAATTAAGCTCATGGGCAATAACCTGCGCCATCATGGATTTTCCTGTACCGGGAGCACCGAACAGAAGAACCGTAAGTCCGCGGCCGTAGGGATATTTCTTTGTATAATCCCAGTTTTCGTATACCTGCTTCCTGTAGGTCATCTGCTCGATAGCATGGGAAATGGTCTCCCTCTGGCTCTCATTCATAACGATATCTTCAAAGCCGAACTTGGCTTCTACTCTGCTGGCCTTCTGCGACAGCTCGGAACTCATCTGGGCGTAGCATCCCTTGAAGAGGTTCTTTTTTGATATCTTTTCCTCACTGTCCATCGTTGAAAGGGCTCTTGCCTTCACTAAAGCATCGTGAACCTTTCCCGAGGTAAAGAGGAATTTTGTCGACATCTCCAAAAGATCGATCTCATCCTCAAGGTCATAGGGCTTGGAAAAATACTCCCAGCACGCAAGCCTTTCGGTCGTGGTCGGAGTCGGAAGCTCCAAATCCGTAACGGTCATTTTGGTGACCTCTCTGAAATCGATATAGAGCTTACTCATGGCAAATACCAGTATGTTATGCTCCGTGAGCCTTGCAAAGGCCATATCCATATAGCCGAAGAACTTTTCCTTTTCCTCCTCGCGATAGGTCAGTTCCGTAAGGCAGCAGCAGGAATTGGTCAAAATACACTCCCTGGTAACTGCCCAGAGTGCACGTTCCACAAAGTTGTAGTCATAATTGAAGAGCTTTTTACAGTTGATACTGATGGCCTTCATATTATTCTTTTCACAGAACTTCTTAACGAAGAACTTCCTTCTGCTTCCATCGTCTCCGTAATAGTAAAAAATACGGACGCCGTCCTGATAGGATATCTCCATGGCGTTGAGCACTCCCTCGTTCGCCATGATGGGGTTCAGCTCCTCACCCTCCTTGGTAAGCATGGAAATAAAGCGGGTATAATCCTCATCCAGCTTATCGGGATTACGTCCGAAGAGACAGTCTATTATTCTCTTATCGGGTGAAACAACGGTTGAGAAGGGCATGCTCTTCATGACACCGAGAGACAGCAGCGGTAAAAGCTGCTCAAGGCAGGTGGACATGTCTCCGTAGGCTCCCGTAATGGAGAATCTCTCGCCGTAGAATACACGGGCGGCAGACTCGATGGTGGGGGCCGCATAGTTCATATTTTCATTGATTATCTGGAATACCCCGGCGTAATCTGTCTGGGTGGATGACAGTATCCCGGCCGCAAAACAGAAAAGGGTAAAGGGTTCAAATTCAAGCTTTTTGCAGAGCTCATAGAAGGGCAGCGGAGTCCCGTTCTCCAGGGTGGCATCCGCTCTTTTACTGATGATCTCAAGCTTTTCCCTGATGGACAGAGAGGAGCCGGGTATTACCCTTTCTTCCTTGTCTTCTCCCCCATCATCCGAATCGGAATCCCCGGCGGATGAACCGAAGGAACCGAGGAGATTGAGGAGATCGTCATCAAAATCCTCATCTTCATCATCATCGTCATCTTCTTCCTCTGCTTCGGCTTCTTCCTCCTCAGCAGCGGCAGTACCGGTATGAAAGCTCTCTATCTTTGCCCGGGTGAGGTCAGATGCCACCTCGATATCCGGGTAAAGCACACTCTTATAATTACCGTCTCCTGAAGCGAAAACGGTCTTCATCTTCTCGATATATCCGTCTATGCCGGTATTAACACAGTCAAAGACGTACTCCATATATTCGTTGTAGTCTGTGAACGGCTGATTTTCAAGCGCCGGATCATATCTGTTCATGCTTCATTATCCTTCTTTGCAGAAACCTTAAATACTGCTGTCGAATCAAAGATCGAAGGTCTGGTATTCAGTGACTTTTTGTCCTCATAAGAAAATACCCCCTTATAACTATCCAGGGGGACAGTCCCTTCCCTATCCTTGTACATCAGCCCGGTTGGTTCCGATTCGTAGTAGGGATCGGGTTTGGCCGCGTTTTCCACGGCTTTTTTCTGATCCTTGAAAAGTCTGTCATCAAGTCCCATTAAAGACCCTCACTCCTAAAATCCGGTACCGACCAGTTCCTTTAATTCCTCCGGATAATCGCTTTCCGATATTTCCTGTAACGCCAGATATTCGTTGGCGCAGTAGCCCTTGATATCGGAAACTGACACGTAAGTCCATTCATCGTCGATCGTGATCACATAGCCCCCATCGCCGGGATACATGCGGTATACGATCTTGTCTTTTACGCTGGGGCTCCTTCTCACGTTAAGCCTGCCGGTAGTATTGTTGGCAATAAAGCTGTAGTACTCCGTCCCGTCATCTTCCGGAGCCTCCTCAGTGGACGCTTCCTCCGTAGATGCTTCCTCTGTGGCTGCTTCCTCTGATTCAGGCTCTTCCTCCGGAGGCAGGGTATCAAAGTTTTCATACTTTTCCATGGATACCGGTTCCGGCTTCTCTATGTATACCTGTTCTTCGTTCTCCAGCGCCGCCTCTCTTACATCTTCCTTTTTCGAAAAGAGATTTCCCCGGAAGCTTAAGATAGCCACCGCAAAAATGCTGACTGCGATATAAAAGCCGGCCACGATTATAAGTACTTTTTTCTCAAGCTTTCTGTTATTCATGCTTTATCTGCAGGAAGCTGGATATAGATTCCCATTCCCCTTCCTTCATCACTCTTGGCATAGATGGTTCCGCCGTAATACTCCACTATGGACTTCGCCTGGGCGAGTCCGAGACCGTTTCCGCTTATCCTGTTGCTGCCCTGGAAATTAAGCTCGAATACATGCTTTGTCTCTTCCTCGGGAAGTCCCTCTCCGGTGTCCTTTAAGACAATAAAGATATCGTCTCCCAGAGTTGAAATGGTGATCACCAGGGAACCCGCCTTCTTCATGTATTTAATGGAATTGTCTATGATATTCCTGAAAAGAATGTTCAGGCGGTTCCTGTCGGCCTTTATCATAAGGGACTCGGACGCTGATGAAATATTAATGGCCATATTGACCTTTTTCGCGTCTTCCATAAGCTCGTCCCTTGCCGCATTGGCAATGGCGATGATATCAACGCTCTCTTCCTTCTCTCCCGGAGTTTCGGGAGGCAGCAGGGTTCCGGCATTCCTTATGCTCTCCGCCATCTCCCTGTCTCTCTTATTAACTTCCTCAAGAGCGGTTTTCTCGGTTTCCAGATCCCGGATCTTATTTTCAAAACCGCCGCATTTCTGCTTCAGGCTCTCATTTTCTTCGGCAAGCCTCTTCTTTTCCTCTTCCTTCTCATTGACACGCTCATTTAATAACTGGACTTCCTTGTTCTTTTCGGCGATCTCCTGACCTATATCCTGTTCGCGGGTCTCCATGAAAATGGTCTCGCCCCTCACATCCGAATAGGTTCTGTAGCAGAAAAGGATCAGGCAGAGACAGTGCAGCAGGAAAAAGAGGACTATCAGATATACCTCGAAATTAAACAGTCCGTATATCGTCACTGCAAAGAAGATACAGGCAAAAGCCAGCAGGATTTTCTGAATTGTTGACATATTTTTACTCTCCTGTTTTATTTGATAAAGATCCTTCGCTGACGCTCAGGATGACAAAGGGCGCTCCGGATGATTTTAATGGTCCAGTGAAATTCTTCTGCCGTCGCTCACTATCGAAGCGGCGGTGTCATAATCATGGGTCGCCATTACCACGGTGGTTCCGTGGCGGTGTACAAGCTCCAGAAGCTTTACTATCTCTTCCGAGGATTTGGGATCGAGATTTCCCGCAGGCTCGTCGGCAAGAAGGACCATAGGATCATTGATCAGGGCCCTGGCCATGCAGACCTTCTGCTTTTCCCCTCCTGACAGTTCCTTCGGATACCTCTTGAATAATCTGTCTATATTGAGGAGCTTCAGAATATTCGTTATCCTCTGCTCCGTTTCCTTTCCCCTGCCTACGGTAAGGCTCAGGGTCAGCTCCAGATTTCCGTATACGGTGTATTCGTCAAAAAGTCTGAAATCCTGGAAAATGACGCCTATACCCCTTCTGTAAAAGGGTATGTCCTTATCTGCAATAGCGGAAAGATCCCGGCCGTTTACCGTTATAGTCCCCAAGTCCGGCTCGGTTTCCTTTAAGAGCATTCTGATAAGAGTGCTCTTCCCGCTGCCGCTTTTCCCGGTCAGGATGATGAATTCCCCCTCTTCTATATATTCGCTGAACCCCTGAAATACATAATCATCATCGGCCTTGTATCTTTTATAGACATTCTCGAAGCTTATCATGCCTTAACGTATATCCAGCACCTTGTCAAAGCCCGTCACCCTGAAAACATCCTTTACGGAGTCGGATGCATTGATAACGGACAGGGATCCTCCCTTGGTCTCTGCGGTCCTCTGTCCTATTATCAGGGCACGAAGGCCTGCGCTGGATACATAAGTCACACTTTCCATGTCAATAATGAGATTGTTTGTTTTCTGGAAGGCTTTCAGGACGGCGTTCTGAAATTCGTTGCAGGTCAGAGTGTCGATCTTGCCGTCAATGATCATCTTTAAGCCGCTGTCTTCCTTCACTTCTTCTATTCGCATTTATTATTACCTCTGCTTTTCCATTCCAACAGTATATTTTAACACAGCTTATCTCAAAACCACAATGCCGTCCATGGACAGTTCTTCGTCCAGAGATGCACTCTTTTCCTCCGGAAGCGTCGTATTGACATCCAGATAGCTGCTGGAATCCGCTGTAGGTGTCTCATCCAGCTGTGCAATGGAAATACGGGTTCGGATCGGTTTGTACTGATCCAATATATATAATATCTGATACCGGAGATCCTCGGTAAGGCGTTTTTTAACGAGGATAGTCACATCATAAATTCCTCTCGCCTTGAAATTCGGAAGCATCTCGCTGTCTTCCTCTTCCTTATGCCAGGCCCTTACCAGATTATGCTCTATGAATACAGCCTTTTCCCCGAGAATGATCTCGAGTATCCTCTCCATGGCCCTCCTGGTGCCCTTCATCCTGTTCAGGCTGTAGCCCTCTTTAACGAGCTGCCTTAAGACCTCGGTGTCCAGAAATCCGCCCTTCAGATCCATTCCCATCCAGTTTCCGTAGATTATCAGCTGCTCCTCCGTACAAAGGTCCAGATCCAGGATCTTATGGATATTGGCGATATCCTGCTGGAAATCATTATAGATGGTGGAGAATATGGAGATATATCTGTGGAAGAAGCTGTTCCTCTCCCTGTATACCTCGGGATAGGTCTCCATGAAATTATCTCCTGTGCTGTCGATTACAATATCCGAGATGCAGGCATCTCCTTCTCCCACAACCTCCAGCGCCGCAAAGAGGTAGCGGCCCTTCAGGTCGTATAGAAGGCAGTCCGTCATGCCGACAAAGCGCTTCGCACTGGATCGCTTCAGTAAAGCGATCTTCTCCTGCACGCCGACCGACTCATCCGTAAAGAACCTGTCTATGTCCTGTCCCGCAGCCTCGTTCATTCTGTCCCTGTGGTCCGTAGCGAGGACGTATGCATATACCTGGGATTCCTCCGAACCCTTGAACTTAAATGAAAGCCTGCCCCAGCCGGACTCATCCTCTGTAGAGTCTATGCCCCGGAGGAATATGCCGTGGAACATCTCATTCTCGTTCATTCTCAGGCTGCCGTCCTTCAGAAGCTCAAAGCCCGAGACGCCGCTCTGTTTTATTCTGTTTTTTCTGATCGTGTATCTTGGCATTGTGTTTTATTGCTCTTTCACACTTTACTTTTCGTATGTCACAAGCTCTACATCCAGCTGGCCGGGATAAAGCAGGCAGTTTTCCGCGATGTAGATATTGGAATCCTTCAGGTACGCATACTTGCTGTTCTCCGGACGGATATACAGCTCATATATATACTCTACGCAGTCCAGCTCCTCTATGGCCCGGAACACATCCTCGAATTTCAGGGCCTCTCCGAAATTCCTGTCGGACTCCGTGTAATCAAGCTCATAGCGCAGGACTCTCTCCACCTGTTCCATGCAGTCGCTGAAATGTCTCTTTACATAGACCGTGGTCTTTACGGAAACCGAGGTATATGCCGGAGGCATGATCTGGAACCTGGTGGTGATAAGCCTCCTCTCGGAAAGTCTCGCGTTGATGGCCTTCATGTATTCGTCGCTGAGATTGGGATACTTTTCATCCGTTCCCGGCATGACCGCTATATGCACCAGGTTCTCCATCTCGTCCATGACCGCATGGACTTTTCTGATGCAAAGCCCCGGAGTCTCCGAAACCACCCTTTCATAATCCCCTGCTGTCACGCAGGTATAGGGCTTGTATATATCCTCCCTGAAACGGATCCTCACGTCATTTAAGCTTTCCTTGAAGGTTCCTCCGCTTCCGGGACCGGGATTAAAGAAGGCGGGTCTTCCGTGAAGGTCGGACGCATATATAGTATTTCCGGCACGGATATTGCCCCTCGGTCCTTCCGTGATCGCGGCTCCCGCCATGAAGAGCTCCGCCCCGGTGTAATCACCGGGATCCTCTATCACTATCCTGCCCTCATTTTCAAGCAGGTGGAAGGTAAGCGCTTCCCCTTCATTCCTGCCCGGGCGGACGAAATTGAAGATATCCTCACCGTTATCATCCGTTCTCTTTGCTATCAGGCAGAAGCTGTCAGGAACTATGCGCCTTACGGGAAGCTCCAGTTCCTGGTCATCATAGCCCATAACCTTTCCTACCCTGTAGCGCCGCATGATCTCTTCGCTGTATATTACTATCCTGACCGCATCCTTGGTCTTAAAGGGCGCGTATCCGAAGGCTTCCTCGTCAAAGCTTATGGAGAACCTTCCCTCGACCTTTCTCTCATAGAGGCAGTATCTGCCCTTCTGCCCGTAACCGGTCTGCAGTTCATATCTCCTGTAGACCGAGCCCTTTTCCTCTTTTGCAAATACCAGTATATAGCCCTCATCCTTAAAGGGACTGGTTATCTCTATCCTGTCGGTCTTCTGGCTTATTATGGACACCGAACGGGAGTCCTTCTGCCAGACCTCGAAAAGAAAGGCGTTTACCGACTTGAATCTGGGTGCCACGTCATAGCTCGCATGGGTAAGGGTGGCTCTGATACAGTAACCCTCCACCGGTGCTTCCCTGTAAACTGCAGGATTATCCTCCGGGAAGCGGAACTTGATCTCTCCGCTCAAGAGGAAGGCACCTGTAAAGTCCTTTGCCTTCAATTCCTTAAAGCCGTCCTCGGTGTAATATTCCCACTTCAGCGCAGCAAAGATATTATCCGAACGGTTCTCCACCGGATTGCGGTTAAAGCGGCTGTCCAGTGAGATATAGAAGCTGGTTTCCGATCCCGGCTCAGGCAGCGCAGTAGAGATAAAGAGGATGCTGTTCCCCTCCTCCGGCTTCTCCCCGAATACCCGGACCGACATTCCGTATTCCCTGTCGCTTAAGAAGCTTATATTATGGAATTCTCCGGCATATTGGGAAAAGATGCCCTTTAATTCCATGCCGCCGGTCTGTATACCCTTACGGGTCTCAAATACCAGGTCGCCTATGCTGAATTTCCGGTTGGCGTTCAGGTAAATCTTTTCCGCAGGATCTGCGGGCGCAAGCAGAAGCCTTGCACACTTTGACCTCTTCGGGGCAAAGCCCGCCATCTTCAGGAGCGCAAGCTTCGTCTCATATGTAAGACTGCTGATGCTGGAGCCCTGAAGTGCTTCAAAGAGTATTAAATTTTCGAGGATCGTTATGCCGGGGTCCGAAGGATTGAAATTCGTCCATTCGGATGAGATCAGGGGAAGGGCGGCAATGGCGTCCGCCATCCTCTCCTCATAGGTTCTCCCGGTTGTCTCTTCTATCCTAAGCATTATCTTTACCCAAAGCTCACATTGACCTTGTGCTCGCCGTTTCGTACCACCATGAAGGGCGTCACTTCAAGGTCTGAAATATCGGTTTCGTGTTCTCCGTCCTTATCCACATAATTTGCGATAATGACGGTCTTTGATATGACTGCATGGGTCTTTACGGCCCCAAGTCTCATCATTATCTGGGATTTTTTCGGTATCACTCCTATCTCCCAGCCGTTGTCCTCTTCATTGCTGACAGGATCGAAATACTTGTAAAGCGAATCCTTGTACATATTCTGCACTTCAAAGCTGTCATCCAGGTTCTTTACCTCAGCCCATACGGAAACCGAAATGCTTACAAATATGGGCTCCACAATGTGCAGATGCTCCTCCGAATAGGTTATCGACGAATGTTTAAGCAGGTGATCCTTCAATTCACCGGAGATCCGGTGGAAGGAGAAGGAGCCGTCCATAAAGTCACGCATCAGCAGCACGAAGGAAATATCCTGGTCATTATGCTTTCCGTTTATAGTCTTCCAGGGAATGCAGGCAACCTTGTCTATACTGTCGGAGTAATTGAGGATGGTCCACTTATAGTCATTCATCGTAACCAGCCTGCCGCGTCCGTAAATAATGTTGGCGCCGCGCCTCAGGGCCTCCCTGACGGTCTCGGGATTCGATCCGCCGTACGCCCTGACGGGATTCACCACATTGTCTATATAGAGCTCTGTTCCCGCGACCTCATTTATCCTGCCTGCGGCCACATTGCCGTCGCTTCCGTCGCTCAGACGTACGCGAACCTTGAATGAAATATCGTCTACAACTCTGGGGATATCGGCTTTTATCCCGTCAGCGAAGATTATCTCGTGGCTTACCCTGTCTATCACATAGACCCTTCTGCCTTCCTTATCGAGAAAGCTTCCGGTCTCATCCCACTTCACATAAGCCGCACTGATATTTCCGAGAACATCATATTCGACGCGGATACGGTCGCAGTCTTCAGCCTGTATCCTCTCTATCTCCTCTTCGGATATCGTGTCCTTCTCATTTACCCAGACTTCAGCATCCAGTATATGTCCGTTGGGAAGAGGGAAGTGCATATTCGGAACCGCTTCCGTCATATAATAATTCTCTTCGGAACCGGTAATGATATTTGATACATTTACCACATTGAGGAGCACCCTCTGTATCCTTGGCAGGAAGAGCCTGCTCTCATTCTCTGACTGGTTCCGCTCCCTCCTGATCCTTATCCAGATGCGCCTCTTTTCCTCCAGCGTTGTAAACTGCATATCCGAGGGGGGCATGAACATTACGACTCCGGACCTCGAGAAATCATAGGTCTGATCCACGACCTTCATTCTCTTAAAGCCCTTATATGTGGCATATTCAAAGCAGCACTTCAGCCTGCTGGTATTCAGTACATCGGAGAGCTCGAAATAGAGGCTGACCGGTCCGGACTCCATCTTTCTGTCGAAACCGAGGTACAGTCCGTCCCTGCTGTATTTTCCTCCCGACATCACGATAAAGCTCTTATTCCCCTTCATGTCGAGGGTGATGTCCTTTTTCTTCGTGCCCGCGAGGAGATAGAGCTTCTCCGGCTGCACAAAATGTCCCTGATAGGAGAAGGAGATCTTCACATTCGAAATGATCGGATAATGGTGCATGCCGGGGCGGAGAAAACAGTTATCGGACTTCAGGAGCCGCATCCTGATGCAGCGTCCCGTGTACGCTCCGCTCTGAACCGAAACCCAGTCACTTGGACAGATGAACTTTATCTCATGATCTCCGGCCTTTGCCTCTCTGAAAAGTCCGGACACATCCCCTATGGTATGGAGCTTTCTCCAGCCCATGCCGTTAAAGTATTCCAGGCCTATCTCATCCGCATAAGCATCAGCGGGAATATCCGAAGGAATGACCTTCGGCTTTTTCTTTATTATCTTAAGGCTGACCTCTTCCTCCTGCCTGGTGAGGTAAAGTCCCTTTTCCTGGAATGAGGTGCTGAAGGATATCGTGATATAGGCTCCGGCCTTTGAGAAATACACGTCCTGTCCAAGATAACATTCATTATAGACTGCCAGCGTATCGGTAAAGGGAGCAAAGCGGTCGGTATCCATATCGGTACTGCCGTCATTTACATAGTCAAGGCCTCTTTCCCTGCCGGATGAGCTTAAGGTGATATCATCAAGCTCCACATCATCCTTTACCTTGTCCATGGCTTCCAGTACCACGACAGCATATTCCTTTGAACCAAGGGCGAATTTTCTGTTCTCCTTACTCTTAATAAGCTCAAAGGTCTCCTTGTCGGGAAGGAGCTTTATACTGTCAAATTCCCGGAACCCATCCTTCGTATAATACCTGAAACGGTATTCCCTGCTTAATATCTTTTCATTCAGCTCCTGATTTCCGCTTAAGCGGATGTATATCGGCTCATCCTCCAGATCAAAAACAGACTCATGATACAGAATGAGCGCACTTTTCGCGATATTTCCCTCTTCGGAAAAGAGGACAAAGGGCCTTATCGAGCTCCGCACCGTTTCATCGGAATTCGTGCGTTCCTCTTCCCCCGAAGATGCCATTTCTACGGTATTTTCTTCCTCTTCCTGCTCTTCCTCTTCTTCTCCCCTGATCTCTGTTCCCTCAATAAGGGGAGGGCTCTTGAAATCTCCGAGCAGGGGAACCAGGGTTCCGTCCTCGCGGTCCGTCATAAAGGCATCCCTGATCACGGAGTTCGTAACATATATCTCCCTGTCAGTCTCAAAGATCACCGGTTCATCGACTCCGACGGTGTCCGCCACGAGCCTCGTACCCTTTCTCACAGTGGTACCCGGAACGGAATTCTCTATGAGATTAAACTGCACCATGCTTCCCGCAGGCTTTGCGCTCTTCAGGGAAATATCCAGCATGTTGATGAATTCCGCATGATACCTCTCCATCATGCGGTTCACCAGTCCCACATTCTCCTGCATCTGGAGAGAGAAGATCTTTGCAATGGCAGAACCTATGTCCGGATCACTTTCCGAAAAATGCCACTCAGGAGTGTACTGCCTCGAAAGATCATGTATTCTGTTTTCTATGTCCTGAACGGAGCTGTCATAGATCTTCATCATATTCGTAATATCCGCTGTTCATTTCATCATTTATGATATCTGCTTCTACTTCTTCCTCCTCGCCGGCTCCCCGGTCGAGATAGAAGGGAAATACCATATTATCCCTGGTATTGCTTCCCGCCACCATGTACTCCAGATTGATAATGATCACTCCCTGTCTCTGCCTGAAATCTGTCGTTATCTCCAGGTCCGAGATACGGGGCTCCTGATCCCTGATGGTCTGGGTAATATCTCTTTTTAAGATGGACATCATGGTAACCGAAGTATCCATAAAGGTATAATTCATGATGTCACTTCCGAAATTCGGGCGCACCAGCCGCTCTGACCTCTGTGTCATCAGGATCAGATACAGTGATTCTTTAACTGACATATTTCCCGAAACCGTCACGAACCTGCCTGTTGCCGGATCCACTGATACGGGAAACTTACAGCCCGTGCCTAAAAATCTGTCATCTGCCATGTTTTCCTACCGTTACCTTTTATCTTTAAATAGACTTAACCAAGCTTGATGGGCGTGCCGGAAACCTGTACGGCTCCGTTGCTGGAGAGCTTCACCATGGAGCTTCCTTCCACGGTGACATTAACTCCCTTAAAGTCCGCCTTGCCCTGGCTTTCATAGCTCATGCTGTCATCGGTCTGCACCGTGAACTTCTTGGACTTCAGGGTAACCGCGCCGGTATCCCCGTTCATCACCAGGGAAATATTGTCTCCCACCTTGATCGTGAGCTTCTTTGCCGCAGTGACCTCGATATGCCCCTTCTCTTCATCCGTGGATAAGCGGACAAAATTCTTCTTTTCCTTATCGGATACCTCTATCAGCTTCTTCTCATTGTCGAGGATGATATGGTGTTTTTCCAGGGCGGTTACTACGGTTATCTTGTCCTTTTCACCCGGGGTCTCGCCGCCGCCCTCATTATTATCGTCTCCGGCAACATCCTCAAATATAATGGAATTGCCGTTCTTCGTAACTATCTTCTTGTATTTATTCTTCTCGTCCTTGCTCTTGGTAAGGATCTTGTCATTCTTTTTCGGGATGCAGCCTACAATATAAGGTCTGTCTATATTTCCCTGCTCAAAGATCACGAGAACCAGATCGCCTATCTCGGGGATAAAATAGTGTCCCCATTCGGATCCCGATGAGGGCATGATGACCTTCGGCCAGAGAATGCGGGAATTATCGGCCTCATTCTCTTCTCCGCCGGCACCTCCGGCACCACCTCCGCCACCGCTCTCATCCTTTACCTCCTCACGGGATAAAAGGATAACGCAGACACGCCCCGGCATATTCTCGTCATAATTCTTGACGACCTTCCCGAGCATCACTCCCATTATCCTGGAGTCACCGGTGTCGGTCTTCTCTATCTGTTTTTTTGATACTTCCTCTATAATGTCAAATATTGCCATTTACTGCTTACTTTCCTACGGAATTCGCCGAGCCCTCCAGGATCATCCTGTAGTCTCCGTTTCCCACCACGTGTCTCACCCGGGTAAGATAAAAATCATTGTCTATAGGTTTTCCGAAGCCCTGAAGTGTGATAAATCTTCCGGGCACCACCTCCGGCACGCCCACAAACTCCGCATTCAGGCTTCCCAGCCTGTAATCTATGCTGTCCATCAGATACTGGGCTCTGTAGCCCGCGTCCGCCTTGTTTTTGGCAGTGGGATCTATATACACAAGGGACTGCTTCTCAACCAGGGGCTTGGCCTTATTTCCTATTGATATCTTGGAAGTGGCCTTTTTCTTGTCGCCGAGGTACTTTCCTTCCTCCATGTCGATATTTCTGACTTCCACAGACCTTACGATACCGCTTATGTCATAGCCTGCATCCATGGACCGGAGCCCCGAATATGGGCTCAGGGTTATCAGGGAATTCGTATTCTTTCTGGCCTCTATAAAGTACAGGTTTCTACCGATGATAAAGAATTCAAAATTAAATTTCTTCGCGGCCTTTACTATAAACTCATAGTCGCTTTCTTCCACCATCTCCACCCTTCTGTCGGTGGTACCCTGCTCATTCTCCGCCTCCTGCTTGTCAGGAGTATCGGTTACGTTGATGGTGGTAAAATCCTGCTGTTTATCGTCCTTCTGGGTCAGGAAAACATTCTCATTCAGTATCTCCTTCACCGCTTCCGAATAGCTCTTGGCTTTGAGCCTCCTGGATCTCCGGTTCGCCATCATGAGTCCCTTCGCATCCATACAGGTTAGCTCCACTGAAGGTAAGCTATCCACATAGGGGGGCGGAATAACAAAATGCACTCTGGCAATAAATCCCCTGAAGATCTCCCTGGCAGTGGTGGAATAGCCGGCATAGATTATTATAGTGGATCCTAAATACAGAAACTGCTTGACCTTATCAATATTAAATACCCTGTTGTCCGGATTGTAGGGACCCACCAGCGTTACGGTGGCTATACCCGCTTCGAATCCGCAGGTCTGCTCCACATCTATCGCGGTTACGAGGAGAGGCTGCTCTTCGTCAAGCTCTGTTCCGTCTATGATAAGCTTTATCAGCGGATACTGAAAATCCTCGTACTGTTCACTTAGATCACTGAATTTTAAATCTGACATAATATTTACAGATTCAGAAGATTTCCAACCTTCTGCTCTGCCTTCACATAACTCCTGCTCTTATTTAACTTGAATGCCTTCTTGTATCTCTCCTGCCAGACAGCGAGGGAATTCGGATACATTTCCTTGTCGGCGCACATAATGGATAGATCCACAGAGGCTCTCACCGGTTCGCCGGTAACATTAAACATCGTATAGGTAGCACCCACATTCCTTAATATCCCCGAGTAATTGAATTCACCCCAATGGAAGGTGATCAGTCTTGTAAAACGGTTACGGAGTGCCGAAATAAACCCCTCTACCTGCTTCTGCACCGTGACCTGCTTTTTGCCGAGACCGGTCATTACTCCCTTTGCTATGCCTGTTCCAACTGCTGTTGGCGACAGGTTCATCTTGTCACTCATAAAGGCGTCCTGGGGATCACAGCTGTCAAAAAGGAGATTGACGCTCAGGCTTATCGTGGTATTTCCCACTGAATAGGATGCACTCCGCTCTTTGCCGTGAGCACTGTAATCCAGCTCCTGTATCAGTCCTCCCGAATGGCCGGAAAGCTGCAGTGTTGTCGGATTAAACTGAACCATGAAAAGTCTTTTCTGTGCACCTGTAATACTGTCAACCTGCTCGTCACTCACTATATCAGCGGAAACTCCCGCCATATCCTTCATCGCATCTGACATAAGACCTTTATTCATCATAGTCTGCTGTGAATCGGGGGATCCAAGGGAACGAACAGACACAGATTCCGCCGAAGATCCCTGTATATCCAGAGAATCATACAGAAGAAAGTTCGCTCTGTGCCGGACATCGACAATCTCGATTATCGCCTTCTCTATATTGCCGGTATTTCCTACTACCGCATCTTTAACTACTGACAATGCACTCATCTGTCCACCTACAATTTAAGGTTCAATAAACTGTTATTAGTAGCCTTGCTGAAAATACTGGCTCCGCCTGCCTTATCCGTAAAGGTCATTTCAAAGGCCTTAATCCAGTAGCTCTCATCATAATTAAATTTCTTTTCCATGCCGACGGCCGCATCGCTTCCGTCTCCCTGTCTTATCTGTATGCCGAGCTTTCCCCTTATGGGATAGCCCTTTTTATTAAACATCGTATAAGTGGAATTGACCTGGATCACCTCTCCCCTGAAGCAGAGATCACCCCAGAAAAAGATCACATGCCTTGCCTGCTCGATAGTAAGAAGCGACATCAACCCGTCCATCTGCTCCTGTACACTGTACTTCCTTTTGACAACACTGGAGACAGTGTTCTTGATATTTGATATGGAAGCATTGGTTAACGGATTGTCTCCCAGCATAAAGGCGTCCATATTGTTCGTGTCGTCAAAAAGTATCTCAAAGCTTAAAGTCGTGGATGACGGTGCATCATGCTTCTGCAGCTGGGTAGCACTCGCATCTCCGCTGTACTTGTACTGCCGGCCCGCAGATGTATCCAGCCTGAGGGAGGTAGGATTATACTGCACCTCCAGGGCGATATAGCCGTTTCCCTCAGCTGCATCGGCAACATCCGAATAGGTGGCAACAGCCTTTCCCTTAAGGGAGGCCTCCGCCTTCTTCATCAGCTTATCCTCGACCTTTTTAATATCTTCAATGGCCGTAAGAACCTCCGGGGGCGGTTCTTTTTTTTTGGTATCAAGAGCCCTTATCTGCCCAAGCGAATTAACGGCTCTTATGCAGAGAACCGCCTTATTTACGCCTCCGGTCACGCTCCGGCCTAAGTTCTGAAAAAGTTTTCCCACTGCCATAACTTATCTATATCCCTCTTCTGCTCTTTTCATTTCTCAGACGCTTTTCCAGCTTATTCATAACCTGCTCGGAAATAATGCCCATCTGGGAGCGTACTCCCCTGTTTACCATTTCCTCAATATCCGTAAGCTCCTCATTGGTAAAGGATGTTGTGGTGGTGTTGACAATATTCCGTGTCTCCGTGCCTCTCTGCTCCGAGATCACGTCGTCGTTCTGCCTGTTCACCCTGGTCCTCATATTTTTCCTGAGTTCGTCTATGTTCTCCCGGATCTCCTCCATATCAATGGTGGTATTCTCCCTGAAGACCAGCTCCTCCTGCCTTTCATACGTTTCACTGATCTCAGGCCCGGGAGCGCTTTCCTGCCTCTCCTGGAACCTTCTTATCTCTTCCGCGGCTTCCTCCAGATTGTTATTAATTACATTAATGTTTTCCGGAGCGAGGGTGGGATTATCCATATAGTTCTCTATGACATTGAATATCTCGCCGGAATTGTCGGGAAAGATCCTTACTATCTCCCTGAACAGCCTGTCTCTTCTCTCTTCTTCGTCCGTATCCTCTTCATCGAACATACTGACGAGATCCACATTCCCTTCCAGGACTTTCAGTGCCTCTCTTCTGGTTCTGTCAGCCCCTCCGGCTTCTGTATCCGGTCTTTCAAAGCTCTTCACGAGAGACATCATCTGCTGATATTTCTCTACATTGCTGAGGTTCTTTTCATTCAGACGGATAAGCTCTCTTTCTATCGACACGGCTTCGTCTGCCGGCTGCTCCCCTGCCCCTTCTGCCTCCGTTTCGGGGAAGACGATGGCAGCGCTTTCGGTATTATTGTAGATTTTTTCTACAGAACCGCCCGATACCCTGTCCTCTTCCGAGATAAAGGATATCCTGCGGAAGAGATTCTCAGAGGAATTATAGATCACATTCCTGAAATCAAACCAGCGGCTGCTGTCGCCTGCATTCCTCTCAAAGCTGTTGCTTACGAGATTTTTCACTATATCCAGGAAAAGGGCGCTTCCCAGTTCCTCTGTCACATTGATATCGGTCTTTTCGGCGTTTAAGAGCTCCCGCTCGTAAACATTTCCGCCTCTGTATATATAGTTATTGATCCTGTCCCCGCTTTCAACGGGTTCGGTAACCGTCTCTTCGGTGATGCTTTCGCTCTCCGTACTCTCCCGGTAGATAAGCTCCGCGCCTTCACGGAGATAATAATCGCTTATCCTTTCGGCAAGTATCGTCCTTGCCGCATCATTCTGCCCTGTAACGGCAAATTCATTGAAGCTTATGCTGTTCTCGTTAACACTCCGGTTAAAATTGGAAACTATCTGATAAATGGCTCCGGTTTCCAGCCTCCGCATTATATTCTCTGCGAGATAGAGACTCTCGTCTCTCTCTTCAATGCTGTTCACCCTGTTTATAAGGTTCAGGAGCTCATTATTTACCCTGTTCCCCTCAGTAATGGTATTTCCGAGAAGGAACATATTGATGAGCCTGTCCTCTTCCCGGCTTTCATTCACTATCCTCCGTACCTCGTTCATAAAGGTGCGGTCGTCCTTTATCCCAATCTTATGGAGGACGTCGGTTATATAGGCTCTGTCCTGATAGGTGAGGTGCGCGTCTGCGGAAACCACTATCCTGTTCAGGACATTATTTATGATCTCAAGCTTTTCCTCATTATGGCTGTTTATCACCGTATTTCCGGAAACAGTGGTGAGATCCCCTTCTGCGAGATAAACCTCGGTGGGAGTATTCGCCATATGCAGCAGCTCCTCCGAACCTATATCCCGGCCTATAAAGGAGTAATTGCCGCTTATCCTGTCATAAAAGCCCTCATGATCGTGGACGAAGTCCCTGCGGCTCTTTATTTCAATAGGTGCTCTTAGTTTAAGCATGTTTATTTACTGAGAATGTCAGCCATAAGCGCTCTCCTGTTAGGAGGATAAATACTGGCAGACGCCTCCCTGTCAGCCTTTGAATCATTCTTGGAACGGTTGTTCTCATGAGAAGTGCCGCCTCCGGTATAGGGTTCATCTGCTTTCGGGTATGTCCACTTGCTGGCCGAAATTTCCATATCACCCTTGCCTTTATTCTTTGCGTTATTGCCTGCGTTATTCTTATTCTGATTTCTCTTATCACCGTTACCGGTGTATCCGTCAGACAGCTTGGGGTACTCCCATTTTGATTTGTTGGGATTCTTCGCACCATTCTTATTCTGCATATCATCAGCAGAAAGATTGGTGGTTGTGGTAGTCTTTGCCCTGTTGTCCTCATGGGACTCACCCTCGGGACCCCCGGTGTATGGCTCACCTTCCTTAGGGAATTGCCATACTTCACCTTTCTCCCAGGCGGGACTTATCTGATTTATCGTGAACAGCTCTTTGTATGCTATCGTTGTGGTCTCTGTAAGGAGCTTGCTCTGCTCCGCGTTAAGCTCCCCGAATTCCTTTGAAATAACAGTACATCCGGTAAAAATGTATGCCCTTGCACAGTTGGTGAAGCTGATATTATTAGCCCAGCCGGGGGCAGGGCTTCGGTTTACATAAAGTATCAGGGGCAGGATCAGATCCGTACCCAGCGTCAGGGGATCCAGGAATCCCATATTGAAGTCCGCACTGGCAGAAACGCCCACATATCTCTCCACCTGGAAAGTGAAGGGCTTGGATATGGGCTTCCTCAGCATATGAATATAGTCGTTCAGTCCGCCTTCCTGATAGTAGTCGAATTCATTTTCCTTCGTGAAGACCCTGACCGAACGGCAGGGCAGCATAAAGGCAGCTTCCACCTGCAAAGCGAAGGCGTAGCTGACTGCCGGATTCAGTATGGAATTTTGCTTTGATCTGTCGTAATTTCCGCCTGCCATCTTTTACCGTACACTCCCACGCTCAAAAATCGTTACATATTAAAGCTCAACGGCTTCATGTCGAGAATACTCTTCTCTTTCTTCTCCTTCGAGGGATTGAGGTTTGCGTTTATTGTGGAGATCTCGCTGCACCACTTCCTTCTCTGTCTGTGCTCCAGCTTCAGTACGTCGTCCTCACTCCAGTGGAAATAGTAGGATATGAAGGACATCTCCTTATAAAGGTCATCCTCGGGATAAAGCCTCATCCCTCCCCGGTAAAATTTAGGGGCACCTCGAAGCTCTTCCCGCAGTCAGGGCATACCGCCGTGAGTGTCGGGGGCTCTATGTCATTTATCCTCTGGTACATATCCTGGAGGAAGGCCAGATCCGCCGTAAAGAGCTTCTCTATCATGGTTGCGGTTATGGAATCCACTCCCTCCAGCTCTGTTATCACGCGGCTCAGTATCACTATCGTGAGGTATGAGGGATTCTGCAGCACCCTGGGATCTCTTGTCGCGTAGATCTCGTCTCCTGCAGTGGCGAGCCGCATCTTTCCTCTCTTATGCAGTTCCCCCGCCGAATCCATATAACCCTTCGGTAAAGTAAAATCGTAAATCGTCTCCATAATAATCTCCTAAGTATTTACTGCCTTTAATTATCTGTATGTTACTGTTTCATATATCCGGCCGGCGAAGCGCGCCCGGTAACATGCCTTGTCGGTTTTAGAGGATGCACAAACAAGCGCTTGTGCATCCGAAAAATTTACAAAGTATTAAATTAGTTAGGAATTACCAGTTCCTCGTAAGCGAGCTCCACGCTCTCAATAGCGATATCGGAGTTCTTTGCATCGAGGTCGGGTGCATTGTACTTTGCAACCCAAGCGTTGGTAAGTGTCCATGTCCTGGTACCCGTAGGAGATGTTACTGTCTGTGTGGGAGCACCGGGATTGATGTCGATAAGCTCGATGGTAACATCGTATCTCGGCATCTGTCCTCTTGTCTCACTGACGCACTCCTGAATCCAGGTCTTGAAGGGGCTCTCAAGGATGTAGCCCATACGGAGGGTCACATTACCGTGCTTTACGAGTCCGGGGATCTTAACGGGAGCAAGTGATCCCGAATTACCCTGTCTGAACTCGATAACATCAACTGAGCTCTCCACACCTGTCACTTCACTAAAAGCGGCAGTCCCGGCGATCTGGGAAACAGTCACCAGGAAGTTCATCTTGGTTAACGGATAAAATGATCCTTTACCGTTATCATAAGTATTAGCTGCCATAATTCTCTATTTCCTTTCCTGAATGATATTGTTTATCAACCTTCTCCGCCGCCTGCCTCAGCAGTAAACTGAGTGATGCGGAAGATCACGAATTCTGCAGGTCTGGAAGGAGCAATTCCTATGTTACAGATCAACCTGCCGTTCATGATGTCGTCCTTCGTCATTGTGGAAGGACCGATCTCAACGAAGTAGCTGGTAGCCGGTGAATCTCCGGCAAGCATTCCGTTTCTCCAAAGGCCGTCAAGGAAACTGGAAATGGACAGTTCCACTCTCTGCCACAGTGTCGTGTCATTGGGTTCGAATACAACCCAGTTGGTATTTGCCTTGATGCTCTCTTCAACATAGATGAAGAGCCTGCGCACGTTGACATACTTGAATGAGCTGTTGCTGGAGGCTGTACGTGCACCCCAGATCCTGATGCCCTGTCCCGGAAGAGCCCTGATAAGGTTAATTCCATCGGGATTCAGGATATCCTGCTCATCCTTGGTGTAATTGGTCTTTAAGCCGGTACAGAAAACAACTTCATTCGCAGGAGCCTTGTGCACGCCGCGGTTGATGTCGGTTCTGGAGTAAACGCCCATTACCGCACCTGAAGGAGGAATGTAATCGCTCTTATTGGAGGAGCGGTCAAATACCTGGATCCAGGGATGATACATAGCCGCATAGGTAGAATCTATCATATTGCGATAGCCGATAAGATCAGCTGTCTTGTACATATCTCCGGGCATGTCGATAACTGCGAAACGGCTGCGAAGGTTCTCACAGTGTCCTACGAGAGCCACGATAACCTCGGGCATTGTGATGCCGGGAACTGCAAGCATGCTTATCAGATTGTTCTCGATAAATGCCTGGATTCCGCTTCTCTTGCCGGGGCCGTTGTCCTCACCGATGAAGGTAGCTGCGGTGGTCTTTGCAACAGAACCGTCGCTTCCGCCGTCAAGGAAGAAAGCACCGCTCTCGATCTTGTCGCCGAGAATCGCCATAACGGGGTTCTGAGCCTTCTTTAAGGCGCCTACCTCAACATTGATGAGATCGCTGCCTGCAAGGCGTGTGCCTATGTAACGGGGGCTGTTGATATTGAGACTCAGCTCTGAGTAATTCTCAGCATCATCGCCGAAACGAACGCTCATATCTATCGTTACGAGATAGAGTAAAGCCTTGGGGATGATCGCATTATCAACCACGTTCTTCGGAAGCTCGTCAGTGAAGGTAACCGTGTTATCAAAGATAGTCTTGATAGTGGTGAAGGTTCCCTCAAATTCAACGATATCACCCTCCCTGAAGCCGTCGAGGCTCTTTGCCTTGTATCCTGTGTCTGTCTTGTCAATAAGCTGAAGCTTATGCTTTTTAACAGTATTCAGTGTAACCTGAACCTTGTTGCCCCATGTACCGGGGTTCTTTGCTTCAACCTTTAAGATTCCCTTTTCAGCCTTTGCGGGTGCTGCATCGCTGGGAGCCACACGCATTACGAAACATCTGGTTCCGCCGTTTGCGAAGAACTGCTCTACGCTGTTGGCAAGGAATCTGTACTCGCCGTAGGCAAACTCGCTTAAGAATCCGCCGAACTGCTGAGTGAATGATTTAAAGCTTGTTACGAGGAGCGGTGCACCTTCTACGGGACCCTTTTCAGCGAAGCCCACGAATCCGGCTGTACTCGTTCCTACTCCCTCTATACTACGCGGGGAATTATCATATTCCTCCACATATACTCCGGGTGAAAAATATTCTGCCATCTTAATATCTTTCCTTTCTTTCTGATTCTTTCTGACTCTTTGTCAGTGCCGGTTTTATCCGGCTGTGATCTTTGTCTGTCCTGGAAATGTGATGCTTATCTGTCCGGCATAGGCACACATCATCTTGCAGTCCTGTGTGAGACAGGGTTTTCCGTTTACCAGCACTGCGGGCTGGGTCGGGATCCATGTTCCGGCCGGAGCCGGCATGCATGGCTGGGGTGTAAGTACCCCGAGAGCTGCTGCCGTAGCTGCCGCCACCTGGGGATTCGCCATCGAAATACACATTCCGAAGGGTCCCACATTGCTCATGGGAGCGGCGTCCTGTATGGTTGCAACCGGCTTCCCTTCACCGATGACCACGGTTTGTGACGTGACCTTTATCGGTGCGGGGGCTGTCCCCTGGGTGCACATGAGATTTGCGCTCATTACCGTTAACTGACTCAAAGCAAAGCCTCCATGTTTCTGAAATCAACTGTCTGAAATCTCACCTCATCCCCCACTGTGTAACGTACCAGATATTTCAGCTCTTCCGCATCATCCCGTATACGAAGGAGATACTCTCCCTCCGGCGTGACACTTCCGAACACGACACGGTGCAGTGGTGAATTCGGCGTAAACTCTTCCTGAAGCGTCTCTTTCAGCTGAACAGACTGAGGTGCCGTATTGCCTGTCACCTCTGTTTTTTCATAGCTTGATTTGTCTGCATGCAGCAAACCGTAGTAAATATCGAAAAGCTCCGTCTTTGCGGCACCTGTCCTGAAGACCTTCATAACATTGTTCTTCTGGTCATACTCATTGCAGATGCAGGCGGGCCTGTTCAGGTTCACTGCTTCGACTGTCTTAAGAAAAGGAAGAGTGCCTGAGAAACTTAATACTGCTTCACCTGTGAATACATTCTCAGATGGCATCAGGAATATATTCTCCACCGGAAGTCTCTCATCCAGTTCTCCGTAAGAGATCTGGATATCCTTGTCCTCGTATCCGTATACCGATATGTGCATAAGAAAATCTTCCCTGCCGGTATTGATGAATACATAGGTACCCGGACTTCTCATTTCCGCTTTTACAGGTTCTCCGTTTCTCATAAAACCTAAATTTCTCTCTTCTACAAGCGCTCCCGTTGTTGTGTCGATAAGCCTCACTAACAGATCAAGTCTTGCACGAATAACAGAAGCATTCAATTGTCTCCTCCTTTCTCCAATAATGCATGATTAATGCATTATCTGCGTAAATAGTCTGACGGGATCTACTGATCCTCGCCGGGGATATGCAGTCCGAAAGATGCATCCACAACTCTGGGCGTATCGATGATATCGCCGCTTGACAGGTAAACGGGCGCCGCCTTGTAAAACAGGCTTATCTGATAAGGCTTGTTGATAGCCTGCCACACCCTTACCTTCTCCTCCAGACTTATCTTCGCCTGAGACAGTGTGATCGGAGGTTCCTGGGTTGTGAGCCATGACTGCAGTTCATCGGGACGGACGGAATTGTTGTCGTTTACAACCTGTGCCACACGTCCGATGATCTTTTGTATATCCGGTGCCTTGAGTCCCATCTGGGAGGAACCGTTTATAAAGACCATATAATAGAGCGCATATGGTCTGGGCGGCTTCTGAAGTTCCGCTCTTCCCCGCTCCACGAGCCGCGGGGTGCTGACCTGTATATCCTCCACTATGTCGTAGAGGTAAAGGCCTACAATGTAGTCCACGTCCTGTGAAAGGGGTGAACTGATCTCTATATTATTGGGTGAGGGAATGGGCTCCGGGCACATCTTCTGCCTGAGCGTCCTCACGATATATGCACTTACATCAGCTATAATGGGATAATCAGCCATTATTCATTCACCTCATCCGTCGCCCTGAAGCGCCGAGAGCACCTCGTCTGCCCTGGAATCCATCTGTCCGGTAAGACATACCGCGTAGTTCGTACCGGTGAGATACTCTGCAACACAGTTGAAGAGATTATCACCATCCTCTTCTGATATATACGGATATTTTTGTATTTCGGCAGAGTAATTTAATTCCTCGTCATTATTTGCCCTGTTGACGGTATCACGTCCCACCTGGAATATGAAGGCCTTTGCCCCCTGGGTCATCGTGGCTGTGCGCTTCGTATCGTCATAGAAATATCTGTAGGGCGTCACGTCTCCGATGGTCTTTAAGCTGATATATTCCGGCGTGCGTACTGAATACTGGTTGTAGAGGTATTTGGTATTCCTGGACCTCATCTTGTCCGCAAAGGTGCTTGTAAGCTTCACAGCTGCGGAATTACCGGATCTGCCGAAACGGGATACCGCTGCCGCTATTATAACGAGCTCAGCGTCCGTCATGCTGTCTATGCTCTTTCCAAAGTAATCCTCAAGGAGACTTAAGATATCATCCTCATCGAGGCTTCCCGACTTATCCTTGTCTGCGCCGTCGTCTCCTCCGAGACCTCCGTCGCTGTCACTGCCGTCTCCGCCTGAACCGTCGTCGCCCGATCCGTCACCTCCGGATCCGTCGTCACCTGCTCCTGCTCCATCACCGGCTCCTGCTCCACCGGCACCTGCGCCTCCTCCGGCACCGCCGCCGGCCCCGTCTCCGCTGCCTGCAGCCTTGTCGCTGCTCTTTTTACCGGTCTTCGCTTCCTCAGCCGCTATGTCGTTGTCCACTGCGGCGATCTGCGCATCCAGGTCGGCAGCTCCTGCCAGGTCGTTATTGTCAAGGGCCGCATCACGCTTGCCCTGCAGTTCTTCCTTCTTGTCATTAAGCTCGTCCAGCTTCGAACGGAGCGAAGCATCGGAGTCTATTATTTCCTGCCTCAATTTCTGCAGCCAGTCGAGATGGGCTTTTATGGAGGTCTTCGCCTTATCCTCGAATTCATCACCGGGAACGGAACCGTTCAGCCCGTCTGTCCAGGATATGCAGCCGTCCACGTAGTTCAGGGCTCTCTCTGCGGTTTCCCTCTGCTTAAAGGAATCTATCAGATACTCCAGCTCTGTCCGCTTGGCCTCAGCGTCGCCCTCCTGTTCATTCAGGATGTTGTCGGCCGCAGTTACTCCGGTTCCCGTTGACAGGGTGGAGGTGTACTCCTCGGAAACTCCGCCGGTCACCGCGCCCTCGTACTTATCTTCACCGAGACTGAGGAGTGCGCTCTCCAGGAGATCCTTTTCACTGTCCTGGTGCTTTACAACATTGTTTTCGATATTAACGACGTCACGGAGGTAATTGATGGGTCCGCCTGCGCCGTCAGCGCTCGCTTCATCTATAACCTGCTTGGAATACTCGTAGTCCGCATGTCCCAAAATGGTATCCGAATCGGCAAGAGCCTTTGAAAGATAGGTATTGTAGCTCTGCTGGCAGCTGTCGGTACTGTCTCCTATGGCTGAAAGCACGGCGTCATCGGTGGCAAATGCTTCCCTCGGCACCTTGTAGCTCTCGTCATCATCCTCTTCATCATCATCGTCGCTGTCTTCGTCTTCTTCATCATCCGGATTCGCGTACTCATTGTAATTATCGTAATTACTCTGAAGAGGGCTCCACCAGTCATCGCTGTCGTCATCTTCCATGAACTCATGGCTCACCGCATCACGAAGATCCCTGATATAATCGGGTTCTTCCGAAATATCGTCCTCCTCGCTGTCGGAATCCTTGAAATCACCGAAGGTGGTGTAGTATTTGCCGGACGCCAGCTCATAGAGCACATCCAAAAGATTCGTATCCGCGGTTGAGAGCTTTTCCATAACCCTCTGGCGTCTCGCCGCATCCACCTTGGCCATCAGGCCGTAGATCAGCTCCGCTTCCTCATCCTGGCCGGAATTCTTTAAGGAATTGTAGCAGGCAAAAAGCCTGGCGAGATCCGCATCATATCCGTCGGTAATGTCGTCCCGGAGATCCGTTCCGAAGAAGGTGGTCAGCAGCCTGTAATCATAGATATCTCGTCTGGTGGTGCCGGAATCCGAAGAATTCTTGTTCTTAAGGAAGTCCTCCTCGGATATCTCGTCCGCCTCATTGGAATTCGTGTACTGCATCCAGAGGGGATTCAGTTCGGGAAGCTTTGACAGGTTGTAGGGATCCGGGATATCGAAGGGATTAATGCTGTCTCCAGTCATTACGTCAGTCACAACACCGTCAGCGCCGACCACATACTGTACATAGAGGTCTGCCAGCTCCTCCTCGGGCACGATCTCACCAGTCTCCATGATATCGGAAAGACCCTCGGCATCAGACACATTGAACCAGGAACCTCCCGCAAGCTCTGACTTGTAGTACATCTCCTGCTGGCCCGAATCACTGGCACTGGTCTGAGCCTTCTCATAGAGCTCGTCCGTCATGGCGTAGAGGTTAATGAGATAGGTTCCGACGAAAAGCGTGGAATCGTCAATCTTGTGGTTTGCCGCATAGGCAGAATACTTCATGGCTTCGTTTTCATTAAAGGAGGCCATCGTATTCTTCTTAATCAGGATAAATCCCGCTATTACCGCTGACAGTACCAGCAGTACCTGTACTATCCTCTTTATGAAGTTTCCGTTAACTGCTGTCTTATTCATCTGCTTTCCTGAGTTTAGCGTTTGCAGTATCAAATCTCGCCTTGTACTTAAGGGAAGAGCCGTCTCCGTACATCTCTATCGACAGGTCGTCAAGATCCGTGCTTACCAGTCCGAGATGTGTGAAGCCCTTCGCTATCGGAAGTATATCACCGTTTCCGAGAGGCTGTCCGTCCTTTGTAAGTATGCGGTAGCTCTGTATGCCTTCGCCGTTATCCGGCTTCAGGGTTATCGTGGTAAGTCCGGTAACCTGGCTGGTGGTCACATCATAGGTGCCGACAACACCGGTCTCGTCCTTATTCACATCCCTCTTCGTGGTTATGTTCAGAACTCCCGATTCCACACCGGGATCGATCTTGCAGTCATCCACGAATTCTTCGCCGTTATAGAGACGGATCTTTACTTCATCCACCTTGTCCTTTGAAAGGGCGAGGTGCCTCAAAGGCTTGTCTATGGCGGTTCTCTCGCCTATCAGTTTGTTATCGCACCAGAGTTCGTAATCCGTTATCGGTGTCGGGAAGTCCTCCGGAATATAGATACTGAGCTCAAAGAGCTCTCTCTGGATAATGGACTTCAGGTAGTACATGGCGTCCTTGCTGTCCTTCTGAACGTAGCTCTCTCCGACTACAGCTGTCTGGAGATCCGCGTCCGTTCCGGAAAGAAGTGCGCTTATTCCTCCGCAGGTCTGCCTGTCAAAGGAATAGAGGGTGGTGGTATAGAGCTTCATCGTATCGAGAAGGCTGTTCTGCAGATCCTCGTACGCCTCCTGCTCCGTATCGTACTCCTCCTGGGTCATCTGGCCCTGACGGTTCTTCACCGCATAGACCTTCATGTCCTTTTCCTTCTGGTCAATGTCCTTTAAGTACTGCTGGTAGGAATTCTTTATCGAAATATAGTTATTAAAGCTGTCTTCTATACCCTGATCCAGCTCTTCCTTTGCAGCTTCCGCATCCTTCCTGGCCGCCACATAATCAAGGACGTTCTGGTAGAGGACATAGGGGTCATCCTCTATATATCTGGTACCGTCGAGGGAGCCCTTGAACCAGAGCCTCGGGATCTTTATGAAAAGTATCCTTTTCTTTCCCTCCCAGTAGCTGTCTATCTTGTCAAGGAAGGACTTGTAGCTCTTCTTAAAGGCTTTGGAGCTGACATCCTGTCCGTTTAATGCCGCATTCACGTATCCGGATATCATATTGATATCGCCGCCGTACCAGTTCTGCATCAGGCTGTAATTCGTCTGCAGCTCCATCTTCGCGGTGGTGGCTGCCATGCAGGCCTCGTAGTAGGTCTCGTCCCTGTCCTCGGTATAGGTCTTCAGGGCATCCAGTGAGGAACGGTCGATAACCGCTTCCACAAAGGGTTTCTCGAATTTATATCCTGTAGTGACATCGATCCCTAAAGTCTTCGACATCTTTTTAAGCTTCGCTTCCAGATTCCGTCTGTCGCTTGCTATCTTATTTTTAAGCGTGTCCGCCTTTTTCTGCTGTCTGTCTATATCCGACTGGTTCGCTTCGCCGAGCTTCAGCCTCGCCTTGTTATGGGCTATGCCCTTTTCCAGATCCTCGAGCCTCTTGCCGCTGAAAGCCAGGTTCTCCTGGAGGGAAACTATCTCGGTAAAGAGGTTATTCACACTTTCATTTACCGAAAATACCGTATCCTGCATCTTGTGCTGGGCTACATTTATCTCCGATGCGAGCTTTACCGGCTTGAACTGGAATTCCGAAGCCTCCGCAAAGTTCGGCTTGGTCGGAAACTTAAAGGAGAGAAGCGGTGACCAGCGGAAGGTGGACATATTCTTCTGCTTTAAGTTCAGTCCCTTTATCGCACTGTCCCTGGCTGCCTGCTTGGAATATACGGAGTTCTCCGCAGATTCGTAGGCAGAGCTGTTTTCCAGCGCCAGCTTCCGGCAGTCCTTCATTTTAAGGACCTTATCTGCCGCAAAGGCCGGACTCACGGAAGAAAGGACTGTCGTTACCGTTATTCCAAAAGCTATCGACAGCGCCTGAAGCCTTCTTATGATCTTTTTATGCGGCGTCGTCGTCAGCGCCACTGTCCATGATCTCATAAAATTCGAAGTGTCCGCCCTTTTGATTGCATACAAAGGAGTACACCAGATCTCCTTTATTGAATGTATATATATATACGTTGTAGGTATCGTCTATGGCATTTATTATGATGTCATCGGAATAGTTTTCCGTGGTATCCATCTTTACCCTGCCGTTAAGGGTATGTCTGCTGTTATTCAGGATATTTATAGCCACTGCCTCCGGCATGATGACCGCGGAATTTCCCTCATAAACCGGCTCTCCGAAGATGGACTTCAGTTCGCTTATCTCGTCCGCGCTCTTCTCACCGGTACGGAACTCGTCGGAAAGAATGTAAACCGCCTGAACCTTCTCGGAATCATCCGATGCACCGCCGTCGCTTGACGCATAGTAAAGCGCATTGATGTCATTCATCAGTACCGCAAAATCGGTGCCTATATTTTCATTCTCCTCATAGAGAACCTGTTTTCCCATATACATGGAGCGTACTTCCTCGGCTGTCTTTCCGAGAAGCGAGCTGTACACTATGTTGTCGCTCGCAAAGCTGCCCGCAAAAATGGTATTGCCGCCGCTGTCATAGAGCTTTCCTTCGCCGTCCTTTAAACCGCCGAAAAAGCCCCCCTCATATTCCTCGGTGCCGTCCTCCCTGTAGAGGATGCCGTTGCCCTGATAGCGGTTTTCGTGGAATTCGCCGTTATAGTGCATAACGCCGTTATCAAAGTACTGGGTGCCGTTTCCCTCATAGCAGTTCTTTTCGAAGGTCCCGGAATAAAGGGTCACGCCGTCGGGATTGTAGAGCACCCCGTCTCCCGTCACATAGCCGTCCTTTACAGCTCCCTCATAGGCCACATAGCCTGATTTCGCCTTGATCCGGACCCTGTTGGAAGCAAGGCGGAGAAGAACGGAATCGTAATTATAGGTACGCAGGCCCCCGGTATTCGTAAGGGACGAAAAGATCGTCGAAGTGGCTCCTATATACCAGATCGACAATACTCCGATAATGATGATCGCGGCGTAGGCCAGCTTCTTGCTGACCATCCACCCGAAAACGGTAAAATAATCATTCTTGTGCTTTGGCCTGACATCTAAGAGACCAAAGAAGAAATCCCTTATACCGCCGATTATACGGGTACGGATAAAATTCCAGCTGGTCCATAGTTTTACCTTTGAAACTATGGCCGCAAATCTGGATTTTATGGTCGAAAATAATACGCTAAAGAGATTCTCTCCCAATTACTGTTACCTCTTAATCGCTTATTCTGATACTTCCGGATGATTCCATATCGCCATCTCCGTTAAGGTATCTCTCACATTCGAAGAGATACCATCTCGCCATCTGGTCGTCAGGGCAGTCCCTTAATACCTCGGAGAAATTGTTCCTGGCAAGATAGAAATCCTTTGAATAGAAGAGACCAAGGGTCTCCTCGAACTTGTGCCGGTTCGAGATCTTCAGCTGTCTCTGTTTTGCATCGCAGGCATCCAGCACTTCGTAGAGCTTCAGCTCCCTCTCTCCGTCCGGGATGATAAAGCCGATATAACGTCTCTCACCCACGTTCTCACGCTTAATGACATCCTCGGTCACTACCAGAGGAAGCCTCATATCCTGGAACCATTCGGCGTATGCTTCCATCTCTCTGGAATGGGGAGAAGTAAGGAAGACAAGGCTCTGGGTATTTACACCGACTACGCCGTACATGAATTTATCATAGTAGAGGAATACGGAGATAAAGCCCGAATCCTCGTCAGAAGCATTCCTGTGCAGGAACTGGGTGGTCTGGGAAGCGACCATCCTGCTCTCCTTTAGGAAGAGGAACTGGAGTATGGATAAGGAGCTGTCCTCGGATACCAGGATACCGTCCTCCCTGTCCGTAAACTGGCTCATGTAGGATACGATATTCTTTAAGCTGTTTATCCTCTTCTCCCCGTAGCCGGTCCTCTCGGTGGATACCAGCATCAGGGTTCCTTCCGTATTCGTAACGTCTCCGTTATTCACATCAAAGATGGATTCCCGGCCCATGATCGTCTCGATATTCTTCGGGGCGAAGCGGTAATAGCCTTCAAAAATCCGGTACTTATCGTAATTTATCTCCTCCATCTTTTTCTTCAGCTCGCCGAGGGAAGCCCACATGGCCTTCATATCCTCAGCGGGAGTCCTCGGGAAATTGATCCTGTTCCGTCCCAGGGCCACATCCCTCATAGCCGTCTCAAATTCACGGAGATCCATGTTCTGTATGAACATTACAAAGGCCACTAAAATGGTTCCGAGAAGGAAGGTGATCAGGAATATCACGAGAACCCATAAGGAATCAGCCCATATTCCCGCATAATACTTGCCCGAAATATAGACGCCGACAAGGGCGTACTTCGCTGCGGGATTGCCTCCTGTGACTCCCACTGCTTCCAGCATGAAATCATCATATTCGGCATCATTTGATGCATCTCTCGGATCCCGGCTCAAAGTATTCCGAAGCTCCGTCATTCCCCTGCCGTGGGCAAAGGCAGCGTCGGTAAAATTGCAGCCCTCATAGGAAGTCATGATCATGCCGTCCTTCAGGCGCATGATAAAGATATCCTCAAAGAAGCCCTTGTTCTTGCCGTTATCCATAAAGGTCTTCAGCTCATTAAGGAGCTGGCCGTACTCATCGCTCCGTAGGTAATCCTTGCTCTCCATTCCGTATCTGTCCAGGTCTCCGAGTTCATTCAGCTCATAGTCCACGACAAGAGCGGCATATCTCGCATTCTCCTTCTTTGCGATGCTGCTGTAGTGATTGCTGATAAAGTAGAAACCGGATGCCAGTATGATAAATAAAACCACCTCTGTTACGAAGAAAACATATACCATCCTGTTCCTTCGCTGCAGGGCAATGTGGATCGCCGCAAGTACAGCAAGCCATATCAAAAGTCCTATGAGCCACCAGGAAATATACTTGCTGTAGAGGACCATATTCTGTGCCAGAGTAAAGTGTATCTGGCTGACAGCATTTCTTATCCTGGAATCGGGAAGGAAACGTCCTGTGGGAACCTCCCTGTCCGTCAACACCTCAAGTACGCCTTCCTCATAAAATGCTCTGGTATAGAAGCTTCCGCCGTTATTATCCCTGTAAAGGAAGACCTCCGGCTCCTCTAACTTCTCATTTTCATGTTCCTCGCCGACTCCGGGAAGAGTCAGGTTTGCGGTAACCGGCTGGATGGATTCCGCTTCCCTGGTATATACATTTACGTCGCGTCCGCCTACCTCTATCGTCGTGATATAGACTATCCCGTTCTCACAGGACATGGATACGACGGACTCCAGATAGTTTATCGTGAAATGATCGCCGACACCCGTAACCTTCAGATCCGGGGTCATCTTTACCAGTCTGTAGCAGACATGGGGTTCATCATCATTGATTAAGGTAACGGTACCGTACAGGGCATAGACATATCCGTCGGCAATGGTGACCGCGCTGATCCTCTTCTCTCCCACACCGTTGGAATCCGTCATATACTTTATGCTTCCATCGCTGTTAATGAGATAGAGATGTCCGCTGCCATCCCAGTTTTCTCCGAAGTAGATACCGTTATTCGTGACCACCGCCGGGCTGTCATAGGTGTACTGGGGTTCGTGCTTCAGATTGGTAATGCCGTTAGACAGGAACACAAGCGAAACAAGTACGCTTATGATACATACACATGCAATTATTCTGGCTCTTAAATTCATTTATTGAGCGACTCCGTTCCGATAGTTTTAAAGCTGTTAAAAAATATCCGTAAGAAAGGTATATCTCCGAGTACCAGATGGGAGAAAAGCAGGATAAGGGCTATTATCATAAGTATCAGGCATACCCAGAAAAGTATCCCGAAGAGCCTGTCCATATTTCTGTAGAAAAAGCTCTTTATCCGGGTAATGATGCTTCTCTTCCCCGTGGGGGTGGAGACTATCATCAGATCCCTGTATATCTCAGTAAATCTGGAATAGCTCCGGTTATCCACCTTCTTTGACAGGAGAATGTAGCTGATATTCTTCTCAGTGGACTTGGAGGAAAGAATATCCAGCAGGATCTTTGCGCAGTCCGTAGCGCAGTCCCGCTCCGTCTTCGTCCGGTCAAGCTCCGCAAGGTCGATATCGTAGCTTAAATATACGCTGTCATCCTTGGAAAGATGTATCCTTCTCTGGCTGATAATGAGATAAAGAAGGGCCGGAGGCAGATAGGACGATATGCATGAGAGTATCAGATTTATGCAGACTGTCTCACAGCGCTGAAGGGTATATGCTTCTCCCACAAAAAAGCGTTCCAGCTCCCTGTCATTCCTGTACGGGAAAACAAGGCAGAGATCCTGCCCGAAGGTAAATGCTTCTACAAGCGGGCTTTCCTCTCTCCCCTTCCAGAGCCTGAAGATCTCCATCAGGTCCTTTACGGCATCATGATCCCTGACCAGCAGAATGGTATAACGGCCTGCACTTTCGTCCCTGCTGTCAACAGCGATGTAGCAGTCGTTTACCTTTCCGCTCCTGATCGTGGATATGACTTCATAACTGTTTTCCCTGGAGCTGATTATCATTTACTGTCGCCGCTGCCCCTTTCGCTTTCTGCGCCTGCCGTCTCATGAACCGGCTCTCTGCCGGGGTCGTCAAGCATCTTCTTTTTAACTATTGCATAAGCATAGGTGCAGATAACGGGCATATCAGTACAGTATATCCGTATCTCGTAAACTCCCTCTTTGGAAGGAGCTGTGTATATTCCGTCAGAACTGATCTCGCCGGATCCGGGATTGGTGAGCTCGTATGTAATGCTGCAGGCCTTCATGTTATTGAACCTGACTCCGAAGAAGTGGCTCTCCTTGGTTCCCATAATAACGGTAGGCGTATCAACAGAAATGCTCCTGTCGTAGTAGTCCTCGGTGATCTCCATATCATTGCCGGAAGGGAAGCGAATCGCTACCCATCTGAAGGAGAGCACGAGATAATCCACGTTCCGGAGGAGCCTCGCAGCAACGACAAAGCTTCCTTTCTCGCTCAATACCTTTACGCCGGTTTCCACATCGGCGAAGATATTATTCCTCTGGCTGAAAAGACCGGGATTTCCGTAGATAACACTCTTCTGATTGGCGCCCATCTCAGGGTCGTCGGATACATAGTCATATCCAATCTGAACAAATACGTTTCCGGGTCCGAGACCATGGGCGATCTCTCCGGAATATCTGATGTCGCCTTCTCTCGCATTGCGTCCGAGGGGCACTTCCAGGGTGCCGGAGGCGATATTGGTGAATTCACTTTTCTTTGCACCGGGAGCAGCCTCAGTCTTTACCGGAGCCACTTCCTTCTGCTTCTTCAGATCCACATCCTTTTCATAGTAGGAAAGGTAATCATTTCTCATTACCTCCTGGGCGGGGGTCAGGATGTATTTCTTGGCAGCCGATTCATTGATGCTTTCAATAATGCAGTTACCGGTGCTGCGCACCAACTTTATGTCGGCAAGGCTGATGGCCTCGTCGGTATTCTCGAGGTTACGCATCTCGAGATTAATGCGTCCTGCTTCACGTCCCACAAGTTCCAGGGGGGAGATCTTGCCGAGACGTACACGGAGTGCAAAGTGGGTGGATGAAATGATGGCGTTTCCGTCTTCAAAGGCAGAGGCAGAGCCGCTCCGGAGGATCAGCTCGCTCTCATCCATATCATTATCCAAAACCCTTACCCAGTACTCCTGCTTATAGGTTTCTCCTTCGTTGAGGGCCAGATCCTCTACACCTATCTCCAGCTCGTTTTCACCCTCAGCCGTATTGAAGGCCGGGATCTCCAGTATTCCGCGGCAGCTTAAGCGCACATCCGCATCGCTCACCTTTTTGATCACAAGGACGATCTTTACGTTCTTTCCCTTGCAGACATTGGCGGGCATCACAACATCGCCGGAAAAGTTCTCGCTCTTAAACAGGGCTTCCCTTGTAAGGAACTCGGTATCCGGATCATAGATCCCCGCATCCTCGTCCTTTTCCGTAAGGAAAAGCTCGTATCCTTCGGATATCCTGTTGTACTCGTATTCCTTCTCATCCTCTTTATGATTTACGGAGTAGACGCTGTGAACATCCTGCTCCTTATAGCGTATCTTTAAGGTGCAGACATCTCCTTCGATCTTGTCGAAACCGTCTATCGCGGATATCTTCTTTACGACAGAGGTATCAAGGATTATCTCCCTTCCCGTGCCGTCTATTGCGACTCCGCTCTCTATCAGTACGGAAATATCATCCAGACTGAAAACTCCCATTCCGCAGACCACGCCGGAGCCGAACATCAGTCCGTTTAAGAACCGGTCCTTATTAATGTGGTAATTCTGCTCCGCCTGGAAATCGGCGCTGGTCAAAAGCTTTCCCGGATAGTAACGGTTTCTTTCGAATGGATATAACTGGCTGTTACTCATTGTTTCCCCCATGTTGAATTGATTGTGAACAAACTGCTTTTACTATTATACTACAAAACGTTTTAAGCTATCTTCCTTTTGTTTTCAGGCATGATCAGTATCACCAGACACAGCAGCAGGCTTATTATTGAAATGATGATAAGCCACAGTCTGTTGCTGCTCTTCTTTATGGCCGGAGGCGGCGTGTAGCTGTCGTCTCCGCTGCTGCCGGAATCCATATTGATAGTCGCCATCTGCTCCGCGGTCTTCTCGGTAAGGGCGTCTCCCCTTACGATAACCGTGTATTCCGAAGCATGTGTGAATTCAAAGCTGGTATCTCCCTTGGATCCCACCTCCGAAGACTCCACGAATTCGAGGCTGTTCGCATCCTCATTGTAGTAGTAGAGATTTGCGAACATTCCGCTCTTGTCCTCGCCCACGTTCATCTTCAGGATCGCGGTGAAACCGAATTCACCGTCATGATCCAGTGTGAGATTCGTATGCGGATACACATCCGCTATCTCATTTATGAGCTTTGAAGGAATGGCCTTGGTATTGGTCTTTACTCCCAAATTGATGTCATCTGAAACATCACCGGTGAAGGACATTCCGTTTATCGTCCAGGATACGTCATCCATATCGAAGCTGACTGTTACGTCCCTGTCCTTTATGGATGCGAGCATTGCCTTCGGAACCACGGATCCGCCGTTCATATCAACAGTTATCTGAGCCGGGGCATTGGCTTTATCCGATTCACCCTCTATCTTCTCCCATCCGGCGGTCTCTTCCCTGCCGATCAGGATTCCTTCAGATGCATCCTCTATGTAAGGAACCTTGTCCTTTACTTCCTCTTCCGCTTCCGGTTCTTCCTCTTCCTTATTCGCTTCGGCTCCGGCCTTTACCCTGTCTTCCACAGTGTTCTTGCCGTCTCCGGATCCGCTGCCGCCTTTTCCTCCGTCAGCGCCGCCTCCGGCTCCTCCGCCTGCCGCGCCTCCGGCTGCGCCGCCTGCAGCTGCAGTGCTTCCCGATGATCCGCCCTTTGCGGCATCTGCTGCGGCCTTTGCCTCTGCGGACTTCGCTTCCTTGGTGGTGATCTTAACTTCCTTTATGGAGCTTAAGTTTCCGCACTTATCCTCTATTACGGCGTAACCGACATAAGCGGTCTGGGCTGTGAGACCCGTAACCTTGAACTTGCCGTTCTCATTCTTAAGGCCAGCGCTCTTTACATCCTCTGCCTTTTCCGGAGCCTTATCGCTCTTTTTCTTTGTGAGGAGATAATAATACTTAACCCCGCTCTCGCTGTCGGAACCGGTCACCTCTACCGATGCCTCGGTGTCCTTCGGTTCTGCCTTGGCCTTTGTTACCTTGGGTTTCTTCTTGTCGTACCAGATACCCTGACTGGAAACATAGGTGGCGTTTCCGGCCAGATCCGTTACCTTCGCATATACGAAATTCAGCTTGTTCTCTGTAAGCTCCACCTTGGAGTCAACGCTGTAATCATTCCACTTGTCCTTGGCAGCGCTTGTAAGGGAGCTCTCCGAAGTGTAGCAGTCCTTGCTGATAAAGTAATACATGGGACCTATGCCCGAACCGCCGGATTCGTCCGTTCCCTTTATCGTAAAGGTCTTGGATTCATTCACATAGTCCTTGATATTTTTCTTGGTCTGGAGTTTTTCCCAGCTCTTGCCGTTAAGCTTCAGGGTGGCTTTGGGTGCCGTCGCATCAAAGTTTACGGGTCCTACCGTCTTCTTGATAACCTTGCCGTCGGCGGTCTTGAAGAAGAGCTCCTTGCTCTGGTTCTTTCCCGTACCCTTCCAGGTGTACTTCGATGAATACTGACCTGCGGCAGCGTCAGCTACCGTATAGTTTGCAGCAGAAATATCAACCTGGCCGGGATACCAGTCCTTTTTATCCGAACTGCCGTTGTAGAGGGGCAGTACCTCGCCATTGTACTGGATGATGGAGAAGGTTCCAGCCAGCTTCTTGCCTTTATAATTGCCCATTCCAACTACATAGACCTTTGCAGAGTTAACTCCAACTTCTGTATTATTATCATAATCCAGAAAATAGTCCTGTCCGAATTGTAAATTAACTGTTTGAGAATTAACCGTATCTGTTACGCTTTTTACCTCCTGTTCAGGCCGGTGTTCTCTTCCATCATAGTAATACGTGCCAGGCTCAAATACTATCGTAGCATCAGCAATACTTTTTGACCTAATCGTAAAGGTTTTATATGCATTTATATCTTCACCACCAGTATGCCTGATTAGTTTACAATGAGCCGCATAAACACCAGCCTCAAGCACATTAGGAGCAGTTGAAATATTTGTAGTATTGATCGGAATTTCATATTCAATATTAGTTATATCAGTGTTTGTAATATTACTATCTATTATATAATTCCCATTTTCATCCTGATTAGCTACAAATTTGTGGAAAGAAACTTCCATAGTATACGATGTATCGCTGGGAACTATAGGATATTGTGTAACCCCCATATCCGTAAAATCAAAATTAGTCCATTTTGTATAAATTGCTCTGCCGTCATATTCCCACTCTGTTATAGCTAACTCAAACCCATAATGGGGTACAACTGCATACGTTGAAAAATGCGTTCCGCTTACTGTAGCCTCATCCCCATCCACTTCCACATCAAGGCTTTCAGCACTGCTCAGGTCATCATCGAAGTGGAAGACCTTTATTTCCCCACTGCCTTCCGTATCAATGCCCGAGAAAGTGACTTTCGGTTCCCCGTTCTCGAGGTTGGGCTGTATCTCGTTGCCGTCTTTATCGAGGATAGTGATATCAAAGGACTGGGTTTCAAGACCTGCTCCGCTTTCACTGTCGATATTCAGTTCGTCGCTGATTACTTCTTCTATCTTTTCCTTGTCGGCAGCTGTAACTCTGCGCACTTTAAGCACTGCTCCGGCGGGGAATACGCCCTCGGGAGCTTCAACAGATATCTTTACTCCTCCGATAATGGAGAACTGACCGAATTCGGGACTTTCATCCTCTTCCTCAGTGGCTTCGGTGCTGCTTTCCGCAGCATCTTCTGCAGCCACTATTGTAACCGTGATCTCG